>RFGT01000081.1 GCA_003696975.1 Nitrospirota bacterium
AACCGGCAAGGCTATCCCCGGTATTTTGTTGTTCATCCTGCATTAAGTAATTTTACGAACGCTAGTGGGCTTTCTCGTAGTGATGTCACCAATGCGCGATTTCTGCTCATCTCGGATTTGGCTCAAGATGCCAGTCCGGTCATCACGAATGCGACACAATTTGAAACGTGGTGGACGACCGATGAAGGTATGACTCCATCATTGCATATCTATCGGGGAAACGTGGGAAGGTTCTTTTACCAACTTACCGTGACGGCAAAGGGCGCTGGTGGAAGCTATCGGATTGATGGAATTCCCATCGAATCAAACGGGTCAACGTTGGCCGTTCATGCGCGGTATCATGTGCTGGGGAGCCTGATCGAATTAGATGAGGCCGATACCTATACCGCACCGGAAGTCCGGTTTGCCCTGACAACAAACACGGCGTACTGGTTTGATCCCTCTTGCCAACCTGGCAAGCAGTGGAATCCCCTTGATCCGAACTGTACGGAAGGCACTGATTCCACTGACGATGATAAAGATGACAAGGACGATGAGGACAATAAAGACGAAAGGGACGATAAGAAGGAAGAGAAGGACGAAGACCAGGCAGACAACAAGAAAGATAAGAAGGATGAAGACGATATGGACGAAAGAGACGATAAGAAGAAAGACAAAGACGATGAGAAGAAAGACAAAAAAGACTCATGATTTTTTCGTTGGGTGTATAGAGAAGGGGGTCGTTTCTTGACTCTTTACCTGGCAAACAACTCTTCTGAGAGGATTAAATTGTGAAAAATCAAGAAACGACCCCATTTGGCTGCTGACCCTGCTTGGCTGAAGCCTCTGCAGTAGGGGTCTCCCTGGAGTGGTTCGTATCAGAAGCCTGTGGAGAACCTGGTCAAGGGTTGGACGGTTAGGGGCGTGATGGTCGGGTGTATCTCGGCTGAGAACCGCGAAGGCTTCAAGGTCATCGCTCCGTGAGAGCCATAAAAAATGAACAATCGCTATTGTACAAGGGTTAACCTGATCAGGAGGCATGCGACCCTTTTCTGTGTGATCAAAGTCGGCATCAAAGCTGACAATGACAAGCCCATATTGCTCAGATACTGCGTATTGGTACGCATCGTCAAAATCAAGGTTGAATCTCCGTGTTGCTTTAATAACCCCCTCCATTTCAGAAACTGGAAGTGTGATCACGCGTACGATCATGGTGAGAATCAGATCGGTTAAGAACTTTCGAAAGATGTCATATTGTTTTCTGCGGGAAAAGCAAAAGTCCGATGGAATGGAAGGAAAAGTCAGACACCAAAAAACTTGTGGACTTCAGTGTGTGACAACAGAGTTTGAACCTCTGCAGACATGGCTTGGTCTAGAATCACCTCCAGGAAAATATTGGTATCGAGAAGAAGCCTCATGACTTGCCGATTCTCCACTTTGCAAGTTCATGCTGGAGGTCAACCGAGGTATACTGGTCGCGTAAGTCTTTGAGCGCCCCAGCCCAATCAAACTTTGGCTTGACTCGATGTTGTGTTCTAGAAGAGGTCCCCTCGTTTCACACTTTGACACTACACCGACATTCTAGTAGGGTAAGGTTTGCATCTCTCATCGTGTGAGAAATCGCTCATGACTCCGCAGGCTGCTTCCAAGAAAAATTCTTCCGTCAAGTTCACCTATGAGGACTACCTGCTGTTCCCTGATGACGGGAAGCGCCATGAGCTCATCGACGGAGAACACTACATGACACCTGCGCCTTCGACCAGACACCAACGGGTTTCCCTTAATCTCTCCACGCTTGTGCAGAATTTTCTTATGCAGAAGAAGATTGGGACACTCTATACCGCGCCCTGTGATGTTGTTCTCTCAGACCTGGACGTCGTTCAGCCCGACCTCCTGTTTATCTCAGCAGCTCGGGCCTCGATCATCACGGAAAAGCACATCCAGGGTGCGCCTGACCTGATCGTAGAGATTGTCTCCGAGACTACTCGTAAGACCGATGAGATCATCAAACGCAAGCTCTACGCCCGCCATGGCGTGCCGGAGTATTGGATCGTGGACCCGGAGTTGGAGACCGTGAAGGTCTATCGCATGGCCGAACAGGGCTATGTTCGTACTGCCGAGCTTTCCCGGGAAGCAGGCGATATGCTCTCCACCCCTCTTCTTCCCGGGCTTCAAATCCCCCTTTCTGAGGTCTTTGCGTAATCGAGCGTCCCATGCATCTGGAATGGGGGCAGGTCATGCTATCGGGTGAGGTGCGTCGTCGACCCTCCCGAGGCCTATCTCTCCATGGGTATGTGACCCCTCAAAAGAGGGGGTGGCATAAGAGGACCGTGAGTCGAGCGGTGAAGAACACGGCGGCATGATCTTCTTTCGACTTATTCTCGCAGCGTGCATTTTGCTGCCTCAGAGAGGCTACTTATGCTGCGTTTGAGGTCTAGTTGCCTACGCTGGCCTCTTCTCATTGCTTGGCAGTTCCTACTTGGATTGTTACAATGTGAACCGGTGAGGTTGGCTGAATGGTCTTGAAGATGTGGAGAGGCGGGAGTGTATGGGCTTGGCAAATGCGAAATTGACGCTGAGCAATCCACGAAAGCCTGAGTTGCAACCTATTACTGTTGACGCGCTTGCGGATACAGGGGCGGTGCATCTTTGCATTCCGTCCCATATTCAGATCCAGCTTGAACTCGAAGAGATGAGTAAAAAGGAAGTGATCCTAGCAGATGGGACCCGTCAACTCGTTCCCTATGTTGGTCCAATTGAACTCCGTTATAAAAACCGGGTGGGATTTGTCGGGGCGTTAGTCCTTGGAGATCAGGTCCTCTTAGGAGCCATACCCATGGAGGATATGGATTTAATCGTTATTCCTCGAACGAGAGAAGTGGATGTCAATCCGCACAGTCCTAACGTGGCGACATCTATTGTGAAGTGCCTCAGTGAAGATTGAATTCTTCCTTCTCTGAACATATCCTCCCCCTCTACCAAGCACTATATACAAGCAGCAGAAATGGGGGATCTCGCCATGCTATCGGGTGAGGTGCGGCATCGACCCCTCGAGGCCCATCTCTCTATGGGTATGTGACCCCTCAAAAGAGGGGGTTGCGTAAGAGGACCGTGAGTCGAGCGGTGAAGACCGTTAACTACCCTTAGGCCGCCCTCTTGGCCGGAGGGTTGATTCCAGGCCAAACCGTTTGGCAATACGCCGTACCCACCTGTCCGTGCCAAATGGGCGTCCGCGGGCCACACTGGTCCGCACGGCTTCAAGATCCGCCGCCGACTCCGGCTGATTGACTTGGTGGATCCAGTTTCGAGGCCGGGTCACGGGCCAGTCGCTCAGCCAAGCCTTCGCCTGCGCGTCCTTTTGTGCCCACCGCCAGAGGCTCGACCAGCGCCATTCCTCAGCTCGCCGAACCAGATTGGCCCGCAGGGGGTTGCGCTCAATGTATCGCGCCACGGTCACAATGTGCTCATCCATCTGGACAGGAAACGCTCTGAAGCGGCCCTGATAGATCGGACCGGTCCCGGCGGTCTGATGCTGGGCATGCCACCGCTGGGTGTGAGTCACGGTGATCCAGCGTAAGACCTCCGAGAGCTCGCCGTTCCGCCTGGGCCAAAGCAAAAGATGCCAATGGGTGGGCATGAGACAGTAAGCAAGCACCCGCAAGCGGGTTTGCTCGACCGCCTCCTGCAGGATCCGCTCAAACGCCGCATAATCACCGGGTTCGTTGAACAGGGGCAGTCGACCTACTCGCCGGTTCAGCACATGGTAGGTGAAACCTCCTGCGGCAAGACGCGGTCGGCGCGGCATGGGCTCCATGTACGGCAAGACTGTGTGTTTGTCAAGGAAAGATTCCCGACCCATTTTATACGTTTTACGCATTCACCGCGATCCCTCACTATTATTTGCCCGGACCAGCGAATGAGAAGAAACAAAAATGTCGGAGGCTAAAACGAACCGGGGGAAGAGCGAGGAGGTCTGGAGTCTCTTGCTGGATTATTCAATGGCTGTACGCTTCGAGGATCTTTTACGCCCAGGGATGGCGAGTGGCGCGATTTGTGACGTGCTCTGTCAGTCTGACGTCTGGTTTTCCGAGTTCAGGTTGGGCGGTGCCGGGGCTTTGAGATGTTTGTTAATGGAAATTGCAGCGAGTTGTTTTCGCTGGAAGGGATTGCCCTTATGCTTTCCTCTTTCGCAGCCTTTCGTCAGAAAAAAGACAACCCCGCACTCGAGAAACCCACCTGTTTGACTGAGATGAGACGGTAAAGCAGGGTCGGCATGTGCGCTGGTTGATTAAGAATCTTCACTATCTTTCCGAAACAACTTCTGACGAATAGCGAAATACTCTCCACACGTGCGCGGTCAAAAGGGGTCTCATGTCCGAACGAGCGCTCCGGATTTCCAAAGGATTTACCCTTTTGGAAATGCTAGGTGTCCTCGCGATCATGGCGATTTTGCTCTCGATCATGGCGCCGGCTGTTATTGGGCGTATCAAAGAGGCTAAGCGCGAGGCCGAGCGTAAGAATTTGGAAGCCATTGGCCGGGGAATTGAATTATATCTTCAAAAAAATCGAGCCTGGCCCGGCTCCCTCGCAGCGCTGAGCCCGGAGTACGTTCCCTTCGCTTCCACGCAACTCACGGCAAATTCCAATGGCTACCCCCGGTACTATGTGGTGCACCCCAATGTGAGCAGTCTGGACAATGCCACGGGATTGTCTGAAAGCCAACTTGCCGATGCCCGGTTTTTGCTCATTTCGCACTTGAGCCAAGACGCGGCTCCGTCCATCACCACAGGGGCCCAGTTTGAATCGTGGTGGGATACGGATGAAACGGCCACGGCCGACCTGCTCATGTACCGGGGACATGTGGGACATTTGTTCATCCTATTGAGCTTGAGTGCGGATGGAGCCGGGGGCAGTTACGCCATCGATGGCAGCGCCACCAATTCAGGAGGTGGCACCCTGCCGGTTCATACCAAGTATCATTTGTTGGGAACCTCGGTGGGATTGGATGAGGCTTCCACCTATGCCTCGCCCGAAGTCACGTTTTCCTTGACAGAGGCCACAGGCTATCGATTCGATCCTGATTGTGCGGCTGGCTCCAAATGGCGAGTGATCAGCAGCGGATGTTATCCGGGTTAAGAACGGCGCGATGAAAATGCGAGGGCACCAATCCTTCCAGAAACAGACCATCCTCGGTGTAAGCCTGATCCATGGCCAATTTCGCGCGCTCGCTGTGATACGGGGAGAGATTGCTGGAACTTGGGAGTGTCCCCAAAAGGTTACTACGGGATCAGAGCTCCGATGGGCGCTTCAAGAGGCTGTGCGGGCCACTGGTTTTTCCGGGCATCGCGTGGGATTCGTGGTGGAGGATGCGAGGCTGGCCCATCAGTATCATCTGGTCCCACCCATGAAGGATAAGGATCTTCGCTTGTACTTGGAGCGGGTGGCACGACAAGAGCTTCCTCCTGATGTCGGAGACATTGTATGGCGATATCGGAAAACCCTGGCGACCAAGGGCCGGACTGGATTCCTGTTGGATACGTGGCCGCAGGCCTATGTTGATGACTTCCTTCAGGCGTGCGAAGCGGTGGATCTTCATCCGGCGTTTCTCTTTCCCCTATCGGCAGTGTTCGTCGACCAAGTCCGCTCGCTGGGGGCAGAGCCTCAAGAGACGCTCATCCTCATCACCCCGGCAGTGGAAAAATTTGTGCTCATTGCCGCTACAGGCGAGGGCGTACCCCTGTTCGACCGATTTTTGCGCGTGGCTGATGAGTCAGGCCCGCAAAATCTCGAACGGATCGGGCGAGAGCTTGCCCGGTCCATCTTGTTCGCCAACCAGCAACTGGGCAAGCGGGTGAGTCACGTCTGGATGATGGGTACGATTGAGGGAGTGCTGCCCGAAGAACTGCGCGCCTATGTGGACGTGCCCGTACTTCCTAGCCCGATCGTGCCCGATCCATCCTATTGGATTTGGGTGAGCCTCTCTCTCCCGGTTACCCATTCCTGCAACTTTATTTCCCCGGAGGTTCGGCAAGCCCCTTTCAGGAAGATGATGGCCAAGGTGATGGTCGCCATGTTGGCAGGATTCATTTGTACCTCAGTGACCGTGAGCGGCTTGATCGAGGGCTTGGCGGATCGCAAACAGGCTATCGAGACAGCCGTGGCGGCGAGTTTTCAAGTCTTAGCACAGAAGAAACACGATTGGCTCGTGCGACACCAACAATTGGCCGAGATGCGTGCCTGGGTGCAAGCGGTGGAGACCCGGCAACGCCCTCCGGTGGCTGGATGGTTCATGGGCTATCTGGCTGAAAGCCTTCCCCAAGACCTGGTGCTCCAGAAAGTGATGGTGACCCAGACAACCGATGGTTGGACCATCGAGCTTACTGGCCTGGCGCCGGACGATCTGCAACGAAGTGCCCGGGCATTGATGGAGTTTGAACGCCGGCTTCGCGAGGGACCCTATCATGTGGAAATGACCAATGGTTGGCGCCAAGCCTGGCTCGAACAGTTGCGACACGGGAAAACCGACGAACAGGACGGGCGACATTTCGTCCTGCGAGGATTCATTCGATGAGAAGTACTCTTGCTATTCTTAACCGGGGGATTACACCGAAAAGCTGGGCAGGGCGCCTTTCGCCTGAGTGCAAAAAACGCATCCTGGTTGCCGGAATGGCAGGACTGTCGACACTGCTGCTCTGGTGGTCACTGACCGTGCGCTGGTCCTTGATCGCCGAGGCCCAATCCCGGCTCTCCTCCTCGCTGGCCCTGAGCCGGGAAATTGCAGCGCTGGACGCCGATTGGTCCGAGGACGAGGCCCAGGCCGTGGCCCGGGCTCGTGCGAACATCGAGCGCCAACTGGTCCACAACTACGAACATCTTGGGCAATGGCTGACACAAGTCCTGCATCTGGCCAGGGAGACGGGAGTACACCTGAAATTTCAAGTCAAGGAAGTCCGAGCAGCTTCACCGGATCTTTCAGGCATTCGTGTTATACCGCTAGCCTTGACATTGACCGCTGATGATTCAAACCGGTCCGCCTATCCGGCGTTTATGACGTTTTTGAGACGCGTGACGGATATGGAGGTGTATGTGGATCTCAAGCAAGTCACAATGGTCGGCCAAGGAAAGGGTGCACAAACCATGCAACTTGAGCTGGAGATGTGGATGCAGGAGGCCGCATGAGAAAGGCTTTGAACAATCCCCGCGTGGTTGCGGGGCTCTGCGTGGCGGCGGCGGCAAGCGTCGTGTGGAATGGACTGCCTGCCGTAATGTCCACTGCGAAGCATGAGTCGCCGCCGGATCCCGTACAGGAATCTTCGCCGCTCTCTTCTCCAAGAGAAGCCGACATGGCGTCGGAGTCTACGCAGATCCATCCGAGCAGGTCCCTGATTCTCAAAAAAGGCCGTCAACTTTCGTGGCCTCGGTCTTTACCCCGTGACCCCTTTCTGCCTCATGGCACGGGATTCCCTAGGGACTTCGTGCAAGGAGCAGGTCAGCAAGGAGCAAATGATAGTGATCAGGAACCCACGCTCCGGTTACAGGGCATTATGATGAGAGAGAAAGCACCGATAGCCGTGATCAATCGAACCATTGTGCGTGAAGGCGACCGAGTGGATGGGTACCAGGTGGTCCGCATTCTCTCCAACGCCGTACTCGTGCAAGGGCCGGAGGGTGAGCGGTGGCTCGGTTTCGAGAACGATCGGATTCCTCAGGAATCCACTCGATTGGAAGGGATGGGAGTATGACACGCCGCCTGACCGTCATGCTGCCATCTCGGAGTGTGACCAGGTTTTTGGTATGGGGAATAGCGGCAAGTGCTTGGGTGGCGTGTACCACGGTCCCCAGCACGGGGGATTCCCTACAGGGTAAGTCTAAGGCGCAGAATGCTCACGCTCAGACCTCGTTGTTGCGAGAGGAGCCAGACAACCCTCTTGAGTCCCGAAAACCGCCTGCTGCTGAAACCACCGCCCCCGAAACACAATCCCCATCTGAGCCAGCGGCATCCCCGGGGTTCTCCCTGGAAGAACGCATGGCGGGACTCAACCCTTCCGATGACTCTCGGTTCGAATCCCTTGAACCCGAACCCGTCTACAGCTTCCGAGCAGTGGACATGGAAATCAGCGACGCCCTCCGGCTGTTTGCTCAGGCCTACGGGTTGAATATCGTGGTGGCGCCCGACGTGACCGGCCCCGTCACCGTGGAGTTCACCGACTTGCCTCTGGAGAAGGCCATGACCGCGCTGCTGGAGACATATGGGTATTACTGGGTCAAAGACAAAGGGCTCATTCGGGTCCAGCGGTTGGAGACTCGCTCGTTTGATCTCAACTACATCAGGTTGGTGCGAGGGGGAACAGGAAGCAACAAGGCCCAAGTGACCTCGGGTTCAGGGCAGACTGGCGGGGGGGGAGGAGGAGGAAGCCAGGACACGGGCGCTATCACGCTCAGCCAACAGGATGAGATCAAGTTTTGGGAGGAATTAGAAGAGCAGATCAAGGGTTTGATGTCCGAGGATGGACGGTTGGTGATCAATCGACTCTCCGGGACCATTCAGGTCACCGACGTGCATCGGCGGGTCGAAGAGATCGCCCGGTTCCTCGCACGGGTGCGCCGATCCCTCTACCGGCAAGTGGAGATCGAAGTGCGAATTTACGAAGTGACGCTCCGCGACGACTATAGCCTCGGGATTGATTGGAATCGCATCAACTTCAAGGGTACGGCCGGAAATATCTTATTGTCCAATATCATCACCTCTCCCATTGGAGGCATTGTCGCTCGACCTGCAACCGTGGAACTCTCGTTTCGGGATGGGAGTTTTGATGGCGTGCTCAAGGCCTTGAGCGAGCAGGGCGATGTGCGGGTAGTCTCACAGCCGAGACTGCTGACCCTCAACAATCAGCCTGCGCTTATTAAGGTGGGCACGGATCAATCCTTCTTCATCTCCACGGTCACCCAGGGAGTCGGCGGGTCGGGCAATATTGTGACAGAGCAAGTCCGAACTGTGACCTCTGGTCTAGTGCTTTCCGTGACGCCCCAAATTTCAGATGATGGTTGGATCATGATGGACATTTCTCCCATTATCACACGACTCACGGACACCGTCACTTCGCCCAACGGATCCACGGCACCCATCCTTGACGTCAAGCAGTCCGGCGGGTTGGTACGCCTGCGTGACGGACAAATTGTGGTGATCGGGGGGCTCATTCAAGATCAAATCTCCGAAACCGAGCGGAAGGTTCCCATTCTGGGCGACATTCCCTACATTGGGCGACTGTTTCGCGGCACGTTTCAATCCAAGTCGAAGACCGAATTGGTCATTTTTCTCTCGCCCCGCATTGTACGGATGGGATAAACCAACGGGATGCAGAAACCGAGAGACTGAGGATGGACCTCGAACTCCAACTCTGCTACCGACAACTGGGATTTCGGGAGCCCCCATTTCGCCTTACCCCGGATACGGATTATTTCTTCCCCGGCAGTCGATATCTGGAGGCGTTGGATCACTTGCGCTTCGGGGTCGCCAGCGGAGGGCTCACCTTGTTGACGGGCGAGGTGGGGTTGGGCAAAACGATGCTGTGCCGCTACTTGCTCAAGCACCCTCCTCCGGGTATTCGCTTTGCCTACCTGCTCAATCCCGATCAATCGTATGCCGAGCTGTTGGTGTCGATCTATCAGGATCTTACCAGCGCCATCCCCGAGGATCGCAGTATCAGCTTTCTGCAGCGGGAATTGTACCAACTTCTGCTCCGCTTGGCGGCAGGAGGAGAGCGCGTGGCGGTAGTCGTGGATGAAGCCCATCGATTGCATGCCAAGGTTCTGGAAGGGCTGCGCCTTCTCTCCAATCTGGATACCGAGAAAGAAAAGCTCCTGTGCCTCCTGTTCGTCGGACAACCGGAACTGGAGCAGACCTTGCGGCATCGCATGCTCCGGCCGTTGGCTCAGCGGATCAACGTCCGGTATCGACTGAGGCCGCTGGTGTGGGAAGAGACGATTCAATACATCCGACATCGGTTATACGTCGCAGGAGGTCAGCACCGCTTGCGGTTTCCAGTGGGTGTCATGTTGCTGACTCACGTGCTGAGCAAGGGCGTTCCCAGGCGGATCAATCAACTCTGTGATCGAGCGCTCTTGGCCGCGTATGCCAGACATCGGGGTGTGGTGGGTCCGATCATGATGATGCGAGCGACACAGGAAATCTGTGGATAAGTCATCCCCAAGATCCCGCTCTCACCGACCAAGACAAGAATAGAGGGTCATGAGTATTATCGTTGATGCTCTGAACCGTCTGCAGGCTGAACGAATGCGGCTATGGCAGGGCCATTCTTCCTCCGGGTCGTCCGGACCTCAGCCACAAGATTCTGCTACCACTCTACCTCAACGCGTTCAATTGGCAGGGATGACCCTGCGAACATTGGGGATTCTTGGGTTCTTGGGAGGACTGGCATTTGGCGCCTACTGGTGGGGACAGTCGCTGATTCCGGAAGTTCCCTATGTCGAAGAGAAAGTCGGTCTCCTGGATGAGGTCTCACCCAAATCTGATGATCGGCTAGCGCCTCCCTCTTCTCCTCAAGAAGAAGGGGAAGAGGGTATCCCCCCGATAGCTGATTCTGTCGATCCATCTGGGACACAGGCCAATGACGCCTCCACACCGAGTCCCGATATACAAGGCAGTGAAGCCTATCAAGAATCTCCATCTCCAGGACTTGCACCGGTGCGGGAAATGTTCTCTCCTCAAGCTGGAGACCAACAGTCTTTACTCACGCCAATACCGCAGGAGAGGAATTCGGCCTCCGCATCTCCGCGGAGTGCAAGCCATGTAGGACAGAAGTCTATCTCGTCTGAGGGGGCCATGGATGCAACGCTCTCTCGAAGACCGTCTCCATCATCTCTAACGGCAGATGATCATGCATTAGTGCATGCACAAGCCCTCATCAAGCAACATCGATACAAACAGGCCGTTGCGGTTCTCTCCGGTCTCTTCGAGACGTCTCCGAATGAATGGGAGCCATGGTTTTGGATGGGTACGGCTCAACTGGGATTGGGAAATTTGGATGAAGCCGAAACAGCCTTTGTCGAAGGCCTAGCCCGCGACGCCTCACGACCCGAGCTCTGGGTCCAGCGTGCCATTGTGGCGCAGCAGCGCGGCCGGTATGTTGAAGCTATTGAAGCTCTACGCCAGGCTCAACTCTTGGCTCCTGACCTTCCTGAAGTCCACCTGAATCTCGCCTATTCGTTTGAGCAGCAAGGGCTCGTGCAATTGGCGGTGAGGCATTATCGTCACTTTTTGCGATTGACTGAACAGAAGCCCGCCTACCATGAGGCTCGCAAGAAGGTGGTGAGTCGAATGCTCAGGCTCGATCCTACCTAACCCCTGCGCACTGTGGTGTTCCATGTTGATCGAATATTGTGCGGGTTTTTGCCCATTGCCGAGTCGTGCCCGAACCATTTTCCTAGACGGTGGGTCTCGATCGTTGAGATTTGTTCGTGTCGTGCACTGATGGTTAACTCGCTAAGAAAACTCGCCGACAAGAACGATACGAACCTTGCCATGACAACGGGTCAATTCACACAACACTCGCCGGGAACGTCATTGGATATGCAGCCGGAACATACTCCTTCACCCTATCGGGCCATGCCCTTACTCCTCGTTTTGTTGGGTGTAGTCTTTCTTGGTGCAGGAGGGTTGATTATCCATGTCATGCGGACCCAGGTCCTTCAGGTTACCGGGGAAAACCTGATCCTGATCGCGGAGGCCATTGCCAAGGAGTTACGTCTGCTTATCATGGAACGGCGTGATGATCTCCTGCTTTGGTCCCGGGATAACGAGATTGCCGACCCTGCATCGGACGAAGCGAAAAAGTACCTAAACCGGGTGCTTCGGACTGCTCCCTTGTATCACTGGATTGCGCTCACTGATACCCGGGGAAGGGTTATGGCGGCGACAGCCTCTCAGTTCGGGGACGTCACGAGGACCATCCAGCGAGGGATTCAGGAAATCCAAAAGGGTGCGAGCTTTGTTGTGACGACTGGCCTGCTGGACCGAGATCCTGCCAGCCAGGCTGTCTTGAATTTTGCCGTTCCCGTGTACGATGCGGATGACCGGTTTGTGGGAACTCTGCAGGCCATCATGGACATGCGCCCCGTCATTCAGCGCTTCACCCAACAACTCAAGCGTTTCCAAGCCTTGCGTGCGAAGGAGAACAACCTGGAATGGCAGTGGCTGGCGGAAGACGGCACGGTATTGGCGGATTCCCTCTTACACGAGGAAGGGCGCGTCAATCTTCGGGTCATGGGACTACCCTCGGCCCAAGCGGTTCAGGATCGTGACCATGGTTATATCGAAGAACACCATCTCCGCCGCGGGATTCCGGTCATTACAGGCTATGCGCAGGTCAGGAACGCCGACGATGAAAGCGTGATTCCTGGATGGGGAGTGTTGATTCGCCTGCCTCGCGAGGAGGCCCTGCAGTCATTGAATCGCATGGTTTATACCGTTGCCGGTGTCGGCAGCGGAGTCGCGGCGCTCTGCATGGTTTTGCTACTCCGGTTGGGGTGGATGGTTCAGTGTAACTGGCGAGAGGCGGAGGCACGCCGGAGAGATGCAGAAGAGGCGTCCTGCCGGCATCGCGAGAGCGAGACACGACTCAAGGCTATTCTGGACAGCACCCATGAAGCGATCATCACAATTGACGAACAGGGATCGATTGTCATGTTCAATCCTCAGGCCAGCCGCCTATTTGGATACGAGCCGCAGGAAGTCTTGGGGAAAAATGTTTCGCTCCTTATGCCATCTCCGGATCGGGAATGCCATGATGCCTATCTCGAGCGGTATCGCTGTACGGGTGAGCGCCATATTATCGGTACTGGCCGAGAAGTTGTGGGGCAGCGGAAGGACGGTTCGGTATTTCCTCTCTATCTCGCGGTGACGGAAGTCCCGGGGGCACCCCGATTCTTCACGGGGATCTTGCGAGATTTGACGGAAGAAAAACGGCAATATGCCCTCAAAGAGATTGAAAACCATATGCTTGGACTTCTGGCCTCTCAACATTCCCTCGACTCCATGTTGGATGGCATCGCGCGCTCGATCGAACTCCAAGTGCCGGAGACGGCCGTGCTTATTCATGTCACTGATCCTTCCCGAGGCATGTTAGTGGTGGGAGCCGCGGCTGGTATGCCGCTAGCCCTGCTGCACCTCGTTCAGGAAAGCCCCATTGATCCGGAGACTTCGCCCTGGGGGCGAGCCGCATGGGGTGGGCAGTCGGTGCGTGTGGAACAACACCGATTCAGCGATCATCCCTCTTCCTTTGAGCAGACAGCAAAGACTTTTGGACTGTCTGCTTGTCTCTCTCTTCCTCTCGAGGGAGAAGATGGGACATGCCTCGGTGTGCTGACCCTTTGGCCGCTGAACGCACGCTGGCCGGATCAGGCGACTCAGGCTTGGATCGAACACATTGCGCGCTTGGCGGCGCTGGCCATTAGCCGGTATCGGCTGCAGCAGGCCTGCGAGGTCAGTGAGGAACGGTTTCGAGCTCTGGTCGAGGATGTCAATGCTATTGTTTGGGAAGCAGATGCGCAAACGTGGCAATTTACCTATGTCAGCCCTCAGGCTGAACGCATACTCGGTTATCCCGTCCGACGGTGGCTCACCGAAACCGGATTTTGGGTGAACATCCTGCATCCCAGTGATCGCGATAGGGCCATTCGGCTGTGCCAAGAAGCGACCGCCGAAGGTCGAGATCATGTGTTGGAATATCGGGTCATCGCCATGGATGGCCGATTAGTATGGCTGCGGGATATCGTTCGCGTGGTGCCAGAGACAGCCGACCGTCCAAAACGATTGCGTGGGATCATGTTGGACATTACAGCCTGGAAAGAGGTTGAGGCTGCCCGGCAAGCCAGTGAAATCCGGTCTCGCCTCATCGTGGACCATGCCATGGATGCGGTGATTTGTATGAACGACCAGGGTCTGATCACGGAATGGAATCCTCAAGCCGAAGTCATCTTCGGATGGAAGAAGGAAGAGGTGATCGGGCGAGAACTAGCGGAGATCATCATTCCTCCTGCGTTTCGGGGTCAACATCGACAAGGCCTGCTCACGTACCTGGAAAGCGGCGAGAGCCGGATTCTGGGGCAACGACTTGAGCTTGTGGCGCTTCATCGTGATGGACGGGAATTCCCTGTGGAGGTGACCATTACCCGGCCATACCGGGTCCATACGGAGTTGATCTTTGCCGGGTTCATTCGTGACTTAACCGCGATCAAGAAAAGCGAGCGGGTCCGGAGCATCGCTTTCCGGGTGTCACAAGCATTGGCGAACATGCCGTCCTTCGACCAAGCGATTCCCGCTATCTTGCAAACGATTTGTGAAGGGCTCTCCTGGGACATGGGCGGATTTTGGATCCCCGACCCCCAAGCGTCGGTGCTTCGCTGTGCTCTGACGTGGCAAACTGCAGAACGGGATCTGGCCGAATTTGTGGCTAGTTCCTCCACCATCACATTCGCTCCTGGGGTCGGGCTTCCCGGACGTGTGTGGGCGAGCGGCAAACCCGCCTGGATCTGTGATGTAACCGTTGATCCCAATTTCCCGCGAGCTCCCGTGGCAGCGCGGAGCGATCTCCATGGGGCCTTGGGTTTTCCTATCTTCGATGCGGGTGAATTCTTAGGAGTTATGGAGTTCTTCAGTCGCAAGATCGAAGAACCGGATGACCAACTCCTCGATCTCTTGACCATGATCGGCAACCAGATTGGACATTTCCTCGGCCGGAAACACACTGAGGCGCAAGTCTATGCCAAGGCCCAGGAATTGGAGACAATCAATCGAGAATTGGAAGCCACTCGCGATCAAGCGCTGGCTGCGGCTCAGGCTAAGTCACAATTTCTTGCCGTAATGAGTCACGAAATTCGGACTCCCATGAATGGGGTCATCGGTATGGCCGACTTGTTGCTTGACACCGAGTTGACCCCGGAGCAACGAGACTATGCGGGAACCATCCGCATGTCTGGTGAGCACCTGCTCGATTTGATCAACGATATTCTGGACTTCTCCAAGATCGAAGCCGGAAAGCTGGAGCTGGACTCCACCGACTTCGCCCTTCGCACCGTAATCGAAGAAATCGTGGGACTCTTATCCCAAAAGGCCCACAGCAAACATGTCGAACTGGTGAATCTCCTGGACGCCAACCTTCCCAGTACCGTCCATGGTGATCCCGGGCGCATTCGGCAGGTCCTGGCCAACTTGATCGGTAATGCCATTAAATTCACGGAATCCGGCGAGGTGGTGGTCCACACGAAGGTGATGGAGGAAACGGAAACGGACTTGATCGTCCGTTGGGATGTAGTGGATACCGGAATCGGCATGACCCAAGAGGTGCAGGCGCGACTCTTCCAATCATTCAGTCAGGGTGACAGCAGCACGACGCGCAAGTACGGGGGGACGGGCTTGGGGTTGGCTATCTGCAAGCAACTCGTGGAATTGATGGGCGGGCACATCGGCGTTGAGAGCGAACCGGGACGGGGGAGTCGCTTCTGGTTCACCGTTCGGCTGGCGAAGTCCAAGGGAGCTCTCCCTGCGGTCCAGGATCGATGCGATGATCTTGAGGGAATCAAGGTTTGCCTCGTGGACGACAATGCCACCAATCTCTCTCTATTGGAACAATATACCGCCGCCTGGAAGATGCGCTATGTATCCACCACAAGCGCTACTGAGGCGCTGGAACTGTTAGTTCAAGCTCACCTGCAAGATGACCCCTTTCAGGTGGCCATTCTCGATATGGAGATGCCGGAAATGGATGGCTTGGAGCTGGCCAAGGCCATCAAGGCTGACCCGCGCGTGGCCTCCGTGTCATTGATTCTGCTTACATCGCTGGGATATCGCGGAGAGGCCAGGCGGGCTCAAGAAGCGGGATTTGCCGCCTATCTCACGAAGCCGCTGAAACAGCAGGAACTGTACGCATGTCTCACCCAGGTGCTGGCCAATGCCTCCGCCTCGGATGCCCCGGTCCAACCCGGTAGAGTGGAGGAACGGTCGCGATCCCTAATCACGCGGCATACCTTAAGCGAGGCTGAACGGCAAGGAGAGAGCCGCATTCTGCTGGCCGAGGACAACGTGGTGAATCAAAAAGTGGCGGTCAAGGTTCTGGAGAAACTGGGATATCGTGTCGATGTGGTTGCGACCGGGCGTGAAGCCGTGGAGGCGGTAATGCGCAGCCCCTACGACGCAGTCTTGATGGATTGCATGATGCCGGATATGGATGGGTACGAGGCCACCAGAGCCATTCGCCGATCGGGGGAAGCAGGCGTCCATCTTCCCATTATTGCCATGACCGCCAATGCGCTCCACGGTGATCGCGAAACCTGTCTTGAAGCGGGCATGGATGATTTTCTTGCAAAACCCGTGAAACACGAAGAGTTGGCTCGGGTGTTGGACCGCTGGATCAGGCGCCCACGCAGGCACATGACAGAACCGACTCCACACAATGCCGACCTTGAGCAGACTCCTGGCTCCGGCTCATCAGAGCTCCCTGCTGCGGCTGAGAGACCTCCGGTCCTTGACCCCGATGTATTGCGCGACTTGCAGGAGTTGGCGGACGGAGATCCCACCTTTTTGCCGATGCTGATTCAGCAATTTTTGGAGGATGCGCCCAAGCACCTGGCACGTATTCGCCAAGCGGTGCATGAGAGCCAGGCAGAGGACCTCGCCAAGGCGGCACATGCTTTCAAAGGGAGCAGTCGCAACATGGGGGCCAAAACACTTGGAGAGATCTGTTATACGCTCGAGCAGAAGGGGCGATCCCAAGAGTGCTTTCAACTCGAACCTCTGCTCGAGGAGCTTGAGAGGGAATATCGCCAGGTTCACGAGGCATTGACCGTACTCTTGACTCAGCAGTCCATCCTGGCGGAACAGACGGGCTGACGGCGACCTCGAAAATTTGAAGCCGTATTACCCCGGCGACTCTCCGAAATCTTTCTTCCAGAGCCTGCGGATCCAGGCCTTCCATCCTCTTTTTTGTCCCTGGAGGGGATCCGGATACTCCACCCACTCCTCTTGATTGCCGAGATACACGGTTCCCCGAAAATGCAGCCTGGTCCGTAGTTGGGTGTACCCTCGTTGGTGAAGCTGATGAATGAGATCGCGCAACGCATCGGCCTCAGAGGCATGAGATGTGGTGGTCAAAACCAATCGCTCATACCGAAACCGGAGAGCATACCGTCCATCAGCGGAACCCGAGATGGTCGCCTCGCGCGTGAACCCGCGTTCTCGGTCATCGACTCCGGCGACTTGATATCTATTTGTCGATTCTGCGTCGTGCATCGGTCTTGTGGTCAATGCGTCTTGCAGTCAATGCGTCTTGCGGCCCCTTCCTGATTCTTTTATGCTATGCGCATGTACATGTACAAGGGGATTACTTTGTTCCCCTCGTTTCCTCTAGCGCGTGAAACCGGAAGCTGCTGGTTTCTCTAAGGCGAGCTGACCGGTTGACAGCCGGCTCGCTGTTTTTGAGGTTGAGGCGGCCATCAAGGCCATGAGCACGCGTTCTGAAATGCCACATGCAGGGTCTGGCTCATGGCCTTTTCCCGTGGGAAAGGACGGTGCTACCGAGAACCTGCCGTCATTAGTTCTGTTCATTATTCCTCTCCCTCATTGTTCCCTGCACCCTAACCACTCGAAAGGCGCTACCACCACTGGAAGGAGTGTGTATGACCAGATCGCTGTCCATTTTCAGGATTCAAGAAGTTGACCCCAATGAGCGGGGTCGGGTCCTTCTGCTCTGTGGGCTCGGTGCCGCAGCGGTCTTCGCCTTGGATCTTTTCGTGCCATTAGGCGTGACGGAGCCGGTACTCTACGTGGCCATTGTCCTGCTTTCCCTTCGATTGCCGAAACCGCGTGATACCTTGATGATGACGGCGGTCTGCACCGCCTTGACGGTTCTAGGCTATCTCTTTTCACCCCAAGGAGGCGCTGCCTGGATGGCATTGGCGAATCGAGGACTATCCCTGTTCGCCATGTGGGTGACGGCGCTCTTGGCGCTTCAGGTAAAGCAATCAGATCAACATATGCGAGAGAAGAGTCAGATTTTGACCGGCGTCTTACACCACATGCCGGCAGTGGTCTTTCATCTCGATGAAGCTGGTTATATCACACAAAGCGTGGGTAAAGGGCTTCGGCGCCTTGGGTTGAAAGAGGAAGCCATGGGACGAAACGCCTTGGAACCTCCCCCGCAGGTGATCCAGGAATTGACCCACATGCCGCCTGGGCAGGTAGTGTTTTATGAACGTCACGGCACACACGACGGCCAGCCCTGGTGGTTTCGCATTGGGCTCATGCGCAATGTGGTGGAAAGCGATATCAGTCGATTCGGTTTTGGATTGGACATCACGGACTTGAAAAAGGCCGAACGTCGCCTGCTGGCGCATCACAGGGTGACGGATGTGCTGGCACAAGCGCGTTCCTCGCTTGAGGAAGTCACAGCTCGCGTCCTTGAGGCCATTTGCACCTGTTTGAACTGGCCTTTGGGGGCCATGTGGCAGGTCGACCGGACCAAGTGCATCCTGCGGTGCGTGGACGTGTGGCACCAGAACTCGGAGCATCTCCAGGAATTCGAGGCGCGCTCCCGGCACACGACCTTTGCCAAGGGTGTGGGGCTTCCCGGTCGGGTTTGGGAAAAGGGTGAACCGGTCTGGCTCATGGATGTGGCCAAGGACCCTAATTTTCCGCGTGCGCCGATTGCCGCGAAAGAAGGCCTTCACACGGCGTTTGCCTTTCCCGTGAAACTTCGTGAGGAGATCTATGGAGTGCTGGAATTTTTTAACCGAGAAGTGGAGGAACCCGATCCTGATCTGCTGACCATGTTTCATATTGTGGGTATTCAGATTGGTCAATTCATCGAACGGCTGGAAGGCGGTCGTATGAGGAACAATCACGGGAAATAGACACAACCTCTTGAAACAACTTTCCTCTATCTACCTGATTCCGTATAGCGGGACACGGAAGAAGGAGGGGTGACGTGCAACTGATTCACGGTCTGCATTTCAACAACCTGCGAGGGGATATTTATGGAGGAATGGTTGCTGCCGTTGTAGCCTTGCCCTTGGCGCTTGCTTTTGGTGTCGCCTCAGGAGCGGGAGCCATCGCCGGCTTATATGGCGCGATCTTCGTCGGATTTTTCGCAGCGATGTTCGGGGGAACCCCAGCGCAATGCTCAGGCCCTACGGGCCCCATGACCGTGGTCATGGCCGGCATTTACGCGCAGTTCATGGGCCGACCCGATCTCGCGTTCACAACGGTTATGCTCGGGGGACTGATTCAATTGCTCTTTGGCGTGTTCGGGCTTGGCCGGCTCATTACCTTGGTTCCGTACCCTGTGATTTCCGGATTCATGAGCGGGATCGGGGGCATCATCATTGTCTTGCAGATTGGACCATTTCTGGGACACCCTTCTCTCCCCGAAGGGGTCGTGGCCAATCTTCAGGCCATTCCCCGGTTCTTGAGCGATCCCAATTTCCAGGCTGTTCTCGCTGGGGGCTTGACCTTGGCGATCGTGTACTTGACGCCGCCAAAGATCGGCAAACTCATACCGCCTACGTTGCTGGCGTTATTCGCGGGGACGCTGGTTACCTATTATTTTCTTCCTACGATTCCGGTGATTGGAGAGGTGCCCAAAGGGTTTCCCTCCCCTATCGTGCCTGCTCTTGAGATTGATGTGCTCATGCTCATGTTAGAAGGCGCCGTTGTGCTCGCCCTCCTGGGCAGCATCGATAGTCTTTTGACCTCGCTTGTGTGCGATAACATGACCCGCACCCAGCATGATTCCGACCGTGAGCTGATTGGACAAGGTATCGGCAACATGGTGTCCGGATTGTTTGGAGGCTTGCCCGGAGCGGGAGCGACTATGCGGTCCGTGGCCAATATTCGCACCGGCGGGCGCACGCCGATCAGCGGCATGCTCATGGCAGTGATTCTCTTGGCCACACTTCTAGGATTGGGGCCGTTGGCGGAGCAGATTCCGCTGGCCGTGCTCGCCGGTATCTTGTTCAAAGTGGGAATCGATATTATTGATTGGCGATTTCTCCGGCATGTGTTGCAAGCGCCTCGGGCGGATGTGTTGATCATGACCGTCGTATTCCTGATCACGGCGCTGGTGGACCTGATCACCGCTGTCGGGGTAGGTGTGGTAATGGCGAGCTTGTTGTTCGTCAAGCGGATGGCCGATCTGGAATTGGCCAATCTCAAGGTTATCTCTGGCCATACACCTGAGGCCCCGTTGAGTTTCGAGGAGAAAGCAATTCTGGAACAAAACAAAGGGAAACTTGTGTTGATCCATGTCGATGGCCCCATGAGCTTTGGGTCGGCGAAGAACATGGTCAGGCGATTGGAGCGCATTCCCGGGTTGGAGAAATTCACCAGCGTGGTGTTGGATCTTTCTGATGTGCCAACTATTGATGGGACAGCCGCGCTAGCGATCGAAGACATGCTCCGCATGATTCATGCCAATAAGCAGCACCTCTTTTTTGTGGGCATGCGACCGGAAGTGGCTAAGGTCTTGGAGGGATTGGGGGTTCTCCATATGATTCGTCCAGGACACCAGTACGCCTCTCGACTGGACGCCTTGAAGCAGGCCGCGCGTGTCGCAGGAGGAAATCCTCAGCCGAGTCCCGGATCCGGTATGTAAATCCAGCCGCTGAGCGCGGAAACAGATCGGTTGTTTGTAATCGTCCCGTCACTCTCCTGATGATTTCTTGAGCCGACGGTCAAGGGCAAACCTGGTGAGCCCCAAAAATTTGGCGGCCTGAGTCTTATTAAAGTCTGTCATATGAAGGACTTGCTCAATGATCGCCTGTTCGATGTCTTCAAGCGTATGTCGGCCCAGCGCCATCTCAATACGTAAAATAGGGGCTTCTGCCTCCACGACGGTTGCCATTGGGGCGCTGGATTGGCAGCGAAGTTCCTGTGGAAGGTCCGCGGCTGTCAGGGTTTTGCCTTTACAAAAAATCACTCCGCGTTCAATGATGTTTTCCAATTCGCGGATATTGCCTGGATACGTATAGCGTTCCAGCAACTGGCTCGCTTCCAGGTCAATGTCTGTGATCTCTTTCCCCATTGCAAGGCTGTGCTTGAGTAGAGCGCGTCGACAGAGAGGAAGAATGTCCTCCACGCGCTCGCGGAGGGGGGGAAGTTTGAGAGATACGACATTGAGACGGAAAAAGAGATCCTCCCGAAAGCGACCTTGACTGACTTCCTTGCGCAGGTCTCGATTGGTGGCGGCAATCAAGCGGAAGTCGACCTCAATTTCGTCATGCCCGCCCAAACGTTTCACAGAGCGTTCCTGCAGCACGCGCAGGAGCTTGGCTTGCATGGGCAAGGTCAAGTCTCCGATTTCATCTAAAAAGAGCGTGCCACCCTCGGCTTGCTCGCAGAGGCCAGGTTTGCGCTGATAGGCTCCGGTGAACGCCCCTCGTTCATAGCCAAACAATTCGCTTTCAAACAGCTCATGGGGAATGGCCGTGCAGTTGACTCCGACAAAGGGGCCCTGTTGGCGTGGGCCATTGTGATGGAGCACGCGAGCGATGAACTCTTTGCCCGTGCCTGTTTCGCCTTCCAGAAGAACGGTGGTCTTGGGGTTCTGAATCAGTTCCTGAATCTGCGAGATCAAGGCCCGCATCTTAGGACTTTCCGCGATCACATGACTGAGTGCGTAGCGGCTGGCAGCATCTTGGAGGTTGGAGGCGACACGGCGCTGAAGATCCAAGTACTCTAGCGCGCGGGCGATCACCGGATCGATTGCGGCCAAGTCCACGCTTTTAATGAGGAAGTCATAAGCCCCAACCTTGATCGCCTCGACGGCATCTTCTACGGTGCCATAGGCGGTGAGGATAATCACAAGCGCATGGGGAGCTTTGGGACGAAGGGCTTTCAATGTCTCAAGGCCAGATAACCCCGGCATTTTCAGGTCGAGCAGGATGATGTCTGGCAGGTCGTGATCGAGTGCTTCAAGGAGGCGTTCGCCCGAGTCAAAGGCACGCACGATGTAATGACGACGAGTGAGCCGGCGAGTAATAGCAGTTCGAACGGCATCGTCGTCATCGGTAACAAAAATGGTGGCTGGCATGAATATACTCCTCTTCTAAGAGTGACATACGTGACTGATGGCCCGTTCGTCAAGGATTCCCTCAACCAATGCCAAGCCTCAAGATTTGGTTGACGGACGGAATGTCCCCCGGAGATCGTGTGCGTGGTGCAAGAGCATATGACCCACAAATTTGATACAATGGCGCCCTTCTTGAAGGATACATGTACGAGAACTGATACGATGAATCCAACAACTGAACACATCCTCGGAAAAGTTAGTCACAGAAAGGAGCGGCTCATGGCTTCTACCCTGACGCGTGCGTTCATGGAAAATTTTCTGGATCATGCGCCAGCTTGGTACAAATTGCTCATTGTCGGGTTCTTGATCCTTAACCCTATTCTTTGGGCCACGGCCGGGTCCTTTTTGGCTGGATGGGTTCTTATCGCTGAATTTATTTTTACCCTCGCCATGGCGTTGAAAAGCTACCCTCTTCAACCCGGAGGACTCCTCGCTATTGAAGCTGTGGCGATTGGGATGGCGAGTCCAATGACCGTCTATCATGAGGCCTTGAACAACTTCCAAGTCATCTTGTTGCTGATTTTCATGGTGGCGGGAATCTATTTCCTCAAGGAATTGTTGCTGTGGATTTTTACAAGGCTTCTCGTTGGGGTCCGTTCGAAGACTCTTCTAGCCTTCCTGTTTTCCTGTGCTGGTGCGTTTCTTTCCGCCTTTCTTGATGCCTTGACTGTGACTGCGGTGATGATTGCCGTGGCTGTGGGGTTCTATGGGATTTACCACCGAGTGGCCTCAGGAAAAGGCGCACATGTGGTTGATCATGATCCCACACAAGATCACCAAATCCACCCCTCACATCGCGAAAATTTACGGCAATTTCGAGGATTCTTACGCAATCTTCTGATGCATGGGGCGGTAGGGACAGCCTTGGGCGGAGTTTGTACTCTTGTGGGTGAACCTCAAAATTTGTTGATCGGCGATAAGGCGAGCTGGCACTTCATGGAGTTTTTTTTTCGGATGTCTCCGGTGACGATCCCTGTCCTCCTCGGCGGCTTTGCGACCTGCGTAGCGCTTGAACGGTTTCGACTGTTTGATTATGGCTATCAACTTCCGCCGGCTATTCGCACTATTCTCATGGAATTCGAGCAGCAACAGGCTCGTCACCGGACTCCTCGTGCTTATGCTCGTTTACTCGTACAGGCCATTGCCGCCGTGTGGCTGATTGTGGCGCTAGCCTTTCATCTGGCGGAAGTCGGTATTATTGGCCTCTCTGTCATCGTATTCACCACGGCGTTCAATGGTATTATTGAAGAACATCAACTGGGTGAGGCCTTTAAAGAAGCCCTTCCGTTTACCGCGCTGTTGGTGGTGTTTTTTGCGATTGTCGCCGTCATTCAAGAGCAAAAGTTATTCGCGGATGTCATTTACTTTGGACTCAGCCAAAAAGGGCCTCATCAAATTGGAATGTTTTATCTCATGAATGGCATCTTGTCGTCCATCAGCGACAATGTCTTCGTCGCCACGGTTTATATCAATCAGGCGTTACGAGCGCTTCAAGAAGGGATCATCGACCGGGATCAATTCGATCTCCTCGCAGTAGCCATCAATACCGGGACAAACATTCCAAGTGTAGCCACGCCCAACGGCCAGGCGGCCTTTCTCTTCCTCTTGACGTCGAGCATCGCCCCGTTGATTCGTCTGTCTTACGGACGGATGGTCTGGATGGCGTTACCTTATACCATCGTGATGACGGGATTGGGGTACTTTTGCGTGTTTTATCTTTTGGAGCCTCTTACAGCCTACTACTATACCCATGGATTGATTGCTCATCATCACACCCCATTGGTAGGCGGAGGAACCCATTAAGTTGGGAGCTATGCGCTACAATTCTTTTCTCATCTTCCCCACGGAGAGTGAGAACTCGGTTACACGTAGGATGCGCATGGCGTCGGGTGTTTCTGGCGGTATGGTCTTCAGGCAAGGGCGATACGTCGGGAAAAGGATTTGGTCAAATCCCGGTCTAGAGTAAAAATAATCATCCGCTCTCCGGTTTGGACGTCAATATCGGTAAACAGAGCGATGGGTGTGGCCCCGGTGATTTCTTCAATTTGCTTGATGAGGGTCTCACGCCCTTGAAAGAGTAAATTCTGGCGCATTTGCTTGACCATTCCAATGCCTTCGCTGGTCTTGGCAAGTTGCCGTTCCGCTGGCGTCAGGACGCCTTTGAGCCGGATCACGACCATATCTTGGACAATAAAGACGCGGACTTCTGTTGGGCCGCGTCCCATGAAGTCGTATTCAAACCTGATAATGGCTTGTTTGATAGCATGTTCCATGTTGGTGAGAGTGGTTGGGGTTTCAAGGTGCGGGAATGTGGTTTTTTTGCGCATGAGAGCTGATCCTCCTTATGTTACAGAGAGCGCTTTTTGGACCGTCTCTCCTTCCCGGTGCTAACGTAGTCTTTTGGTCTACCCCTTCGCGTAGAAGGGGGAATGAAATAACCTCTTCCTTCCCCCAAACGCCCTAGGCGACACTCTAGGACTAAAAACACATTGAGTTTTCTCTGAGAGAAGAAGTATAACTACAAATCATAATCAAGGAAACTGGAGAGTTCCTTGATCCCTTATAAAATTAATTGGCCTGTAGGGTGGCGGGCTGAACGGTTTCCAAAGGCCAGCCACAGTACCGAGCCAACCAGATTCTGCTTGCGCACGGTTCATGGGCGAGGAGAATGGTTGGCTTTTTTATTGTCGGCGAACTGTAAAGTAGTAGCAGTCTGTAATCGTGTAGGGTAGAGATAGAGCACGACAACACGAGGCATTGTCGATCATGATCCAAACGGCGATCCCCCAAGAAGTACAGGCAGAGGCGGTCGTCCTCACGCCTGCCCAACGCGAACATCTTCACGCGCAGATAGCATGTGCTGGAGAGGTCGTGGCTCCCAATTGGCCGATCCGCACCTTTATTTCCCGGAATCCCCTTAGTGGTTTCGAAGCCATGACCTTCGATATGGCCATACGGCGAGCTCGTGAGCTCTATGGAGGTCGAGGTCTGCTCTCACTCGACGAATATCGCGATCTCTGGCGACAGGGCCGCATTCTGGAACACGATGTCCAAGCGGCCATTGAAAAATTTTGGCCTGCTGGTGGTGATCTCCACCTTCTGGGCTCCCATATAAGGATCAGGCCGGTTGATGTATTGAAGCTCCATGCCCTCTATGGTCTTAACGGGCTTCACCCTCGTGTGTATCAATGGACCGTCTCACATGGTGGTGCCTTGACACAGCTTCGGGCAGATGTGCCCGAAGCTGTGAAGAAGCGAACTCTATCGACGGTTAACGGACAGCTGCAACAGGCTACGCATGACCTCCCAAAAGATACCACATTGGCTGACTATTTCGAGATGCTCACCGGATTGAACATTACGCGATGGATTGCAGAGGCGGTGGTGCATGATCACCTCAGGAGTCTGAGGTCCCGCAAGGCGCGATTAGCGAGCCATTATGCAGCGGGGAGTAGTCATGTTGGGGAAACTCATCCTTTCCCTTCCTTATTTTCCCAGGTTGTGGGCAATCCTGAGGCCTATCGAATGCGCCTACAGTTGACCTTTGAACGGCTTGCTCACAGCGAGCTCCCGTCAAGCTTGACCTGCTCGGAATTTACCTCTCGGTGGCTTGAGCATGAAGCCCGCTTGCTTCCAGCGCTTGCTGAGTATCTTGTTGGTCGGCCTCTGGCTTTCAAACGCTGGCCGCTTCCGATGCCTCGACCGGAGCAATGGTATCTCAAATGTCTCTGGATCAGTGTCCTTAACGCTGTGGGGGCCGTCGATCCTCTGCTTCCTGAGGCAGTGCGGGTTGTTCTCCCTGGGTTTAGGAAAGGAGTGGCTCGCGAACCGAATCCAGGGTTGACCTCAGTCTCCTTGAACTTTATCCGTCCCTTATCTGAATGGGTGAGTGAATTGTCTGGCGAGGATCTGGTCGGCCAACTCAATGATTTTCTCATTCGATGGTGCTCCGCCTTTTTGGATGAAGGAATGGCAAGTTGGGCCATGCCAGAGCGATCACGGGGGTTTTATCGCGCATGGAAGACCCTTATCCACCATGATTATTCGTTAGTGCTCAGGGGGCTAGTGAAGGTGAAGAGGATGATCGAGCAATGGCCTGACCATCCTGCTGATGCTATTGTGGCAAGCTTACGGCGTATGGGGATTCCTCAAGATCAATGGGAAGAATATTTTAGGCGCCATCTCGTGCAATTGCCTGGGTGGGTAGGGTTCATTCGCTGGCGGATGCAACATCCCGAGTTACCGCAACAGCAGCATGCTCCAATTGACACGGTTGAGTATCTTGCCGTGCGGCTCTTTTATGAGATGGCCCTTACCGATGATGCGTGTGAGCAGTACTGGGGTATTCCAGGCTCGTTGGATGCTTTGGAAAGCTATTGCCGTAGCCACGGACATCTGCTCCGCGATCTTCAGGAACACAGCCATGGCGCGCTGGGTCTGGTCTGCGAGCAAGCGTGGAGGCTTTTTCATCTCGCCCAATTCCTGGGCTGGACAGCTTCGGATATTCAAACCCTTTCACCCAAGGACTGCGAACTGCTACTCGCTTGGCTGGATCGATTGCCCGAAGATAGGCAGGGTCTGATATGGCAGGAAGCCTATGAAGCCCCTTACCGCCGACACCTGCTTGCCGGCTTAGAAAACACACCGCCAGAGACCTTTGCCAGTTCCAACACCACGCCTGTGCTATCACAATCATCCGGCAAGGACGCTGCCACACGTCCTCAGGCACAAGCCGTGTTTTGCATTGATGTTCGTTCAGAGCCGCTTCGACGCCATCTTGAAGCTCAAGGGCCTTACGAGACTATAGGATTTGCCGGATTCTTTGGCGTCCCACTTTGTTATCAAGGTTTTGGGAGCGAAGAGCCCGTGGCGTTATGTCCGGTCTTAATCAAACCCCAAAATGTGGTCCAAGAAGTGCCGAGAGGGGGGCAGGAACGCCAAGCCGAACGATTCACCCAAGGGTGTCGGTGGTGGCAGTTCAGCCAGTATCTGTTCCATGAACTGAAAAGTCATCCGATCACTTCCTTCCTGTTGATCGATGTCACATGGTGGATGTTCGGGATCGCCTTGGTGGGCAAGACCCTGTTTCCTGTGGCCTTTCGGCGTGCTCTCTCGCGTCTCAAGCAATGGGTCCAGCCCCAGGTTTCGACATGGATTCCTCTCGATAAGCTGTCCAAGGAAGAAGCAGAGTGTGCCTTGGATGAACAAGAGCGCGCTTCGATCCGGAACTTTCTCAGACAGTCCCCACGCTGGCGTCTCATTGTGCCAGAGATCACGCCTGACCTTGTGGACGCTCTTCGCCAGTATGCGCTGGCTGTGAGGGGGAGACGGGTAGGCCGGACCGTTGAGTGGCCACCACTCGATGTGGAGATGCTGTCAAGGTGTAGGCTGACAGAGAAGGACTGGCGGGCTTTGATCCAAGACATTCGTCAACAGTGTGGTGTCACGATGGAAAATCGTGAGCTGCAGCTCGATAAGCTGTCTGCAGTAGGCTTTATCCTAACAGAACAGGTGTTTATGGTGGAGCGAGCACTCCAACTTACAGGCCTTACCAGTGGGTTTGGACGCCTCGTTCTGTGGTGCGGGCATGGGAGTATCACGGAGAACAACCCATATGCTGCCGCCTACGATTGTGGCGCATGTGGCGGGAACCATGGTGGACCGAATGCGCGAGTGCTGGCAGCCATGGCTAATAAACCTGAAGTACGCGAACAGCTCCGGGCGCGCGGCATTGAAATTCCCAGTGACACGTGGTTTCTCGCCGGCGAACACAATACTACGATCGACCAAGTGGTGCTGTTCGATCGCGAAGACATTCCATTGTCGCACAGAGAAGACGTGCAGCAATTGGAAGCGGCGTTGGCTCGGGCGAGTCTCGCGCTGGCCCGAGAACGGTGTCGGCGCTTGCCCGGTGCTCCGCGCCGGGTCGATGGGCAGAGCGCTTTGCACCATACATACCGAAGAAGCGTGGATTGGGCTCAAATTCGCCCGGAATGGGGCCTGTCAGGTAATGCCGCCTTTATCATTGCTCCACGGAGCTTGACAAGACATCTGAATCTCCAAGGCCGGACCTTTTTGCACAATTACCACGCGTCACAGGACGAATCGGGAAAAGTCTTAGAAACGATTATGACGGCACCGTTGGTCGTAGCTGAATGGATCAACCTACAATACTTTTTCTCAGCGGTTGATCCTTGGGTGTATGGGAGCGGCAGCAAGGTGCTGCACAATGTGGTCAGTGGTGTCGGGGTTATGTTGGGAGCTCATGCGGACTTTCAGCCAGGGTTGCCCTTGCAAACTGTCAGAGATGGCTCTCGTCTGTTTCATGAGCCATTGCGCCTGCTCGTGGTCATCCAGGCTCCACTGCAAACAATTTCCCGGATCATCAGCCAACATACGATTCTTCAGTATTTTTTCCATCATGGGTGGGTGTTGTTGGTAGCCATCGATCCCGCGTCGCGGATCTTTTATGAATACCAGTCCAACGGCGAATGGCGTGTGATTTCCCACTCATCCCAGATAGGTGATGAACGGTAATGCCGACGTGGCTCATCAAGACGTTCTTGCTGTGGATCGTTTGGATTGCACTCTCCGGCTCGCATTCCTTGGGCAATCTTGTGCTGGGGGCGGTGGTGGCTGGAGTGATCGTCTTGCTGACTCCCGCGCAGGATTCTGCCCAGGCGGCTTTGCCTACGTGGTCACTCACGGGTGCGCTGCTGTATCTACCCTGGCTGTTGTGGCGAATTGTGGATAGTAGCGTCCATCTGGCCTGTCTCGTTCTCCATCCGCGACTTCCTATTGATCCGACAGTCGTGCGCTATGCCCCGTCGTTGCAGGATCCACGAGCCATTGTGATCATGGGTAATTCCATCACGCTGACTCCAGGAACCATTACCATAGAGGCCACACCGGAAGAACTGGTCGTTCACGCGATTGATGCGCGCTCTGCCAGCGATGTGGTGAGCGGCCGACTGGAAGAAAAAATTCAAACCATTTTCGCTTCGCAGGATTAGCAAGATATGAGAATCTTTTTCATCAGCATGCTCATTGGGCTCGCGGTGTTAATTGTTGTCTATCTGTACCGTGTCGTGCAGGGTCCCACCGTGTTTGATCGTGTGTTGGGCCTCAATGGAATCTCCAGCAAGGCCATCATCTTGTTGGTGTTGATCGGCACGATTTACGACCGGGTAGAGATGTTTGTGGATATCTCAACCGGCTATGCATTGCTCAATTTGGTGGGATCCCTGGCGATTGCCAAATATCTCGAACAAAAGCGGGAGGAATCCTCATGATGGAATGGCTTGTCATGCTGAGTATGGGGTGTGGGTTCTTTTTCATGTCGGTGGCGGCTATTGGGATGATTCGCTTGCCTGATGTCTTTACGCGAGCTCATGCGGTAGGGCTGACGGATACCCTGGGTGCGTTTTTTCTTCTCGGCGGCCTCGCGTTGTATGAAGGCTTATCTGCAAAGACTCTCCGCATTCTGATTGTGCTGTTACTGCTGTATCTCCTCAATCCTGTGATTGCCCATGCCACAATTCGGGCCGCCTACCGCGCAGGGTTACAACCCTGGATGAAGAGGTCACCATGAACATGTCCGCCAATCTCGCCTTATTGCTTTTACTCATCATGACGGCTGCCGGTGCGATTCTCATCAAGGATTTAATTGGTGCCGTGTTGGTGCTGGGGTCCTATAGTTTTTTCCTTGCTTTATTGTGGGCATGGTTAGGTGCGGTGGATGTAGCCTTCACCGAAGCGGTGGTTGGAGCAGGGCTGGCCACGGTGTTTTTTTTGCTGACGCTGTTTCTCACTGTCCCTCGCGAAGACGAAGGGCAACTGCCTCGAGGCCAGTGGCCTGCCTATATCGGGTTGCCGCTGCTGGGCATGCTGCTCCTCTACATTGCTGAAGATCTCCCGGCATTTGGCGATCCCGCTTCACCGCCAAACGTGCACCTTGCTCCAGAGTACCTGACCCAGAGTGTGCCTCTGACACAGACGCCCAATGTCGTGGCTTCGGTGCTCATGGACTATCGGTCTCTGGATACGTTGATCGAAACGGCTGTCATTTTTACAGCTGGTGTCGCAACAGCGTGTATTCTTCGGAGGAGTTCGGTTCGTGGTTCACGCCCATGACAGCTTGATTGTGCAGACTATTGGACGGGTGCTCATCCCCTTGATCCAATTGTTTGGGATCTATGTGTTGTGCTTTGGCCAATTTGGCCCTGGCGGAGGATTTGTGGGGGGTGTCATCATGGGAACGAGTCTGGTCTTTGCAATCTTAGTATTTGGGTTACGGGGCTTGTGGCAGCGCGTGGTCTTCCGCGTGATCCGTGGCGATGGGGTGGGCCTATTGGTCTTCGCCGGTGTTGGTGGGCTTTGCCTGATCGGGGGTGGCGAGTTTCTCAATTACACTGATTTGCCGCTTCCCGGGATCGAGGGCGCCACGCGCCGGTTCATAGGGATTTTTCTGGCCCAGGTGGGGGTGGCCATTGATGTGGCTGTGACGGCCTTATCCATCGTGCTCAATTTGGCAGACTCGTCGTCTGAAACGTGAGGGGCCCATGAATGCTGCGGCACTTGAAACCTTCGCCATTTGGCTCCAGCGGCCAAATTTTCTCACGTTTATTGTGGTCTTCCTATGGGGCCTCTATATCATGATCGCCCATCACAACTTGATCAAGAAACTGATTGGGATGTATCTGGTGCAAACCAGCGTTATTTTCTTTTTCATCACGGTTAGCGCCAAAACAGGAGCGACGGTTCCCATTCTTGTAGACAGTGATCTCGTCCGTCCAGAGTTGTACGTGAATCCCTTGCCCCATGTGTTAATGCTGACAGCCATTGTTGTGGGAGTGGCAACGTTGGGTGTCTCGCTGGCATTGACGATTGCCGTCTATCGACAATACGGCAGCTTGGATGAAGAAGTCATCTTGAAGCAGAGTCGCGAATGATCCCTCACCTTCCCGCTCTGATCTTTCTTCTTCCGTTTGCCGCGGCCATTAGTATGCCGCTCGTGAGCTTAGTGCGGGTGACGTGGTGCCGGGGACTCACGCTGGGTGTCTTGGTCAGCATGGCGGTGCTCTCGTTTGTCTTGTGCCATCAAGTAGTGGAATATGGTCCTTTCCATTATCCCTTGGCAGGATGGCCGCCTCCACTCGGTATCGAGTGGGTAGCTGATGGCCTCAACGGTCTCCTGCTTCCCATACTTGCCAGCCTTGCCTGCATCGGAGTGTGGTATGCCAGCCCGACAGTGGTGGATGGGAAAGGCCGTGTGTACTATTACACCCTGGTGTTGTTACTCGTTTCTGGTCTTACCGGAATTCTTCTGGCCGGGGATCTGTTTAACATTTTTGTCTTTTTGGAGGTGTCGGCCTTATCGAGTTATGCCTTAGTGGGGTTGGCGGGGGGGCGGGCCCTTATTTCGGCATTCCGGTATTTGATATTGGGAACGCTTGGCGCCTCATTCTATCTGCTGGGTGTGGGACATTTTTATGCTGTGACTGGCACCTTAAATATGGCTGACCTGGCCGAGCGGTTGCCCTCCATCTTGGAGTCCAAGGTCGTGATCACCGGTCTTATTTTTATGTTGATTGGCCTGGGTATTAAGATGGCATTGGTTCCGCTCCACGGGTGGCTGCCTGATGCCTACGTGTATGCCCCGCAGTCGGTCAGTCCGTTGTTGGCTGCGCTCGTGACTAAGGTCGCGTTATATGCTGTTGTGCGCCTGCTCTATTGGGTTGTCAGTGAGCAGGTGATCGGCCAAGAGCTCCCTCTCCTTCTCCTGTCGAGTTGGCTGGGGGCCGTTGCCACTGTTGTTGGGGCATTTTTGGCCTTATCCCAACAGGATTTGCGCCGCATGTTCGCTTATGCGGGGATTTCCCATATCGGTCTAATTGTGATGGGCGTGTGCGTTGATAATCCCACGGGGTTCGCTGGGGGGATTTTTTACCTGATCAATGACGCCATCATGCAAGCCGCCCTGTTTGCGATCGCCGGAATGGTCATGTACTCCCATGGTATTTGTGAAATCGCAGATCTCAGCCGCATCCGCGGGCACATGCCCTGGACTCTCACCGCGTTGATCGTGATTGCGGTCTCCATGATCGGGATTCCCCCTTCCGGCGGGTTTTTTGGGAAGTGGTATATCATCCTGGGTGCATTGGAAGCGAGTAATTATCTCGTGGTGGCTGCGGTGGTCGGCGCCACATTGTTGACTCTGGGGTACTTTGTGAAAATCTTCGAACGGATCTTCGGGGAACGAGAGCCTATACGTGGTGGAGTGCAGGCTGAAGGTCCTCTTCCCATGCGGGTCAGTATAGGGGTGCTGGCCGGATCCACACTCCTGTTGGGGATCTTGAGTGATTCTGTTATTCGGTTGATCTTGGATCATGCCTTGCCTAGATGAGAGATGAAAACCTCTCGAGCTCCTGAAACTTTCTATCGATGGGAAGAGGGATCATGAGTACCACCGTGTATGGCTTGATTCCGCTACTGCCATTGGCGGCATTCGCCGTGATTGCCTTTGGAGGGAGGCGGATGAACCAATATGCCCATCGAGTCGGGATTCCCTGCCTGGCCATGGCCTTTGCCCTCTCACTTCTTGCACTGTGGCACGTGCAGGCTGTCGGACCGATTACCATATCCTGGTACCGTTTGATTCACGTGGGGGACCTCCAGGTCACACTTGGGCTTTTTGTCGACCAATTGACTGTCCTGCTTCTGCTCCTGGTGACGGGTGTGAGTACGATTGTGCATGTCTATTCGTCGCGCTACATGCATGGGGATCAGCGCTACCGTCGGTTTTTCGCAGTCATTGCGCTCTTTACCTTTTCAATGATCATGCTTGTGATGAGCGCGAATCTGGTGATGCTGTACATTTTTTGGGAAATCATGGGCATTTGCTCGTATCTGTTGATCTCACATTATTCCGAACGGCCCTCTGCGTGTCGTGCGGCGACGAAGGCGTTTTTAGTTAATGCCGTGGGCAGTGTCGGTTTGGGGTTTGGCGTGATTGTCTGCTATGCAACTTTTAGGACGTTTGATATGCAGACGGTACTGGAACGCGCGCCATCCATGGCGGATCACACAGTGAATCTTTTGGCTTGGGTTGGCCTGGATTGGCCGGTCTCCGTGGTAACGCTCATTGCCCTCTTTCTGTTCATAGGTGCTATTGGAAAGTCTTCGCAAGTGCCACTTCATGTCTGGCTGCCGTACGCTATGGAGGCCCCGACTCCGGTTTCGGCCTTAATTCATGCGGCGACGATGGTGAACGCCGGAGTGTTTCTCGTCGCGCGTATGAGCCCCTTGTTTCTCGCAAGCTCCAGGGCTATGGCTGTGGTGGCTGTGGTCGGGGCCACCACAGCTCTGTTCGGCGGATGTCTGGCGCTTGTTCAGAGTGATATTAAAAAAATTTTAGCGTATTCGACGATGAGCCAGATCGGGTACATGATGTTTGCCTGTGGATTTGGTGCGTATGCCATTGCCATCTTTCATCTTCTCGCTCATGGAGCGCTGAAGGCGTGTCTGTTTCTCTCCACGGGCAATGTGGTCCAGCAACTTGCCAGTCGACCCCATGGCGCGGAATCGCTGGCACACCATGCCGTGCCGCGAATGGGTTCAATGCCCATTGGAGCCTTGCTTTTGTCTCTCATTCCCCCGCTGGTCATTTTTTCAGGTCCGTATGAGCAGTTGTGGATAGGGAGCACGTCCTCCTTAGCCGCTCACTGGGTGTATTGGGGCATTGGGTTCATCACCGTGCTGGTGACTGCCTGGTATGTCTTTCGAGGGATGCTGGCACTGGTGTCACCCTTAGAGGGCGGCACGGAGCCCCAAGTACCACACTCTGGGGGTGGGCATCACTGGATTTCGCCACCCATACTGGCAGTACTTGGTGTGGGGGGACTTCTCACAATCATGGTACTGATGGCGTCATGGACATGGGTCAACGAATTCTTGAATCCCGTATTTGTGAAGGTCCGTTCTCCAATGGCCGCGGTCGCCAAGCCTGATGCTGGAGACCTCTTGGTGGTCTTGGTTATCGCCTGTCTGCTTGCCATGGTCGGGTGGTCAATGGCTTACCGGTTCTCTCAACGGTCTCACCGTGTGTTAAGAAGCAGGATCTGGCACCATCGGATCTATATGTTTCTCTTGAATAAAGGCTATGTAGATGATCTCTACGATGTGGCGTTCGTGACTCCGACATTGCGCTTTGCTCACTGGCTCTGTCGAGTAGTGGATTGGGGAATGATTGATCGGGGAGTCATTAGTCTGGGAACGATCTCTGTCAAGGCAGCCCGCTGGTTGTGGGAGGTTGTGGATCTTCAGGGTATCGATCGAACTATCAAGGGCCTCGGGCGTTTCTCGATTCTCATGGCTCGATGGTTATGGCAGGTGGTTGATCTGCGCGGCATTGATCGGACGGTCACCACGTTGGGCACTTCGTCCCAGGGATTGGGTAAATGGTTATGGCGGCGGGTGGACCTGCGGGGGGTGGATCAAGGGCTTGAGCGCATTGGCAGTAGGGCGGAAGAGACCGGTGAAACTCTTCAAGATCTCGAACCGCGGATGCTTCAGCACCATTTGTTGGTTTTGATTTTCTGGTTGGCGCTGGTCATGGCACTTGTCTTTTGGCTTGTCTTTTAAGGTGAGGTGCCGTGCGGATCGATTATGACCAAGGCCGTGATCGACATATCCAGTCTGTGGGGATGAGAGGTTCGCCATGACTGAATGGTTCGCGAATCATCTAATCAGTTGTCTCGTCCTCCTCCCCGTGGTTGGGATGGCGTTGCTGGCATTGGCCCGCGATGACGAATGGGCGAAACGGATTGCGTTGGGGACCTCTCTCTTAGAGCTTGGCTTGGGGATTGGACTGTGGCTCGGATTCGATGCCAAAAACCCTGAGTTCCAATTTGTAGAGCGCTATGTTTGGATGCCGACATTCAATATTCACTATGCCGTTGGTGTGGATGGGATTAGTCTCTTGCTGGTGGTCCTGACTACGCTGCTCACGCCGCTGTGTGTCTTGTCCACATGGCAATCCCTTCACTATCGGTTGAAAGTGTTCCTGGCGCTGATTCTCCTTGTCGAAGCTGCCATGATTGTGGTGTTTACGGCTCTCGACTTGTTTCTGTTTTTTATGCTGTGGGAAGTCACCATGATTCCCATGTACTTCATGATCCTCCTGTGGGGTGGGCCTGGTCGAATTGCCGCGGGGATTAAATTTGTGCTTTACAGTTTGACGGGCAGTTTATTGCTGCTTATTGGGATCTTAGGCTTATATCTCGAAGGGGGCAGGACGTTCGACTGGGTGATGCTCTCACATCAGACCTACGCCCCAGACTCACAGTTTTGGATCTTTTTGGCGCTGTTTTTGGCGTTTGCCATCAAGCTCCCCATGGTTCCCTTTCATTCCTGGCTTCCCGATGCGCATTCCGAAGCCCCAACGGCTGGCAGCGTGATTTTGGCTGGAGTGCTGCTCAAAATGGGAGGGTATGGATTTCTGCGGTTTTGCCTGCCGATCTTTCCTGAAGCCTCTGCCCAATTTGCCCCGCTGATCTTGTGGCTGTCGGTCATCGCCATTTTGTATGGCGGGTATAATGCGCTGGCGCAGACGGATCTTAAAAAACTGATCGCGTATTCGTCGATTTCCCATATGGGCTTTGTGACACTGGGGATTTTTGTGTTTAACAATCCCGGGATTCAGGGAGCGATTCTCCAGATGTTCAATCATGGGATCACCACCAGTGCCTTGTTTCTTGCCGTTGGACAATTGTACGATCGGACCCACAGCCGGCAGATCCGGGATTACGGAGGACTGCAAAAACCGATGCCGCGTTTAGTGATGCTGTTGAGCATCTTTTCAGTGGCGTCGTTTGGCCTGCCGGGAACCTGCAATTTCATCGGGGAATTTTTGGTGTTAGTTGGCGCCTCCTCGAAAAGTTATATCATGGTCTTACTGGCGATGGGTGGCATCGTCTTGGCTGCGGGATATATGTTGTGGATGCTGCAGCGAGTTGCATTCGGACAGATGGTGTCCAAAATGGTTGCCAGCCTGTCCGATTTGACTCATCGGGAAGTGATGACTTTGGTTCCGCTGGCGGTGGCTGTGTTTGTCATTGGCCTCTATCCCAGCCCCCTGTTTGAGGTGATGGATCTTCGAGTTACCGCGTTGGTGGAACACATGAATAGTATGCACGCGACTGCGATATCCGCGTTGGGGCGTTAACATGAAACGAAATACAGCTTCTGCTGCCTTGACCCGACGTGGGGAGAGGAAGGCGTCATGAAAAAGTTGGAAATTATTGTCCGCGGCCAGTTTCAAAAAGAGGTCGAAGGGCTTTTGGATCGGGTAAAGGTCTCCGGGTACACCATCATTCCCAATATTTCAGGGAAAGGGCACCATGGGTTGCATGAAGGACATCTCATGTTTAACGACATTCACAGTATGGTTATGATTATTACCGTGGTGCCCAAGGAGAAGGTCGATACGGTCTTGGCGGGTGTTGTCCCAATGCTGGAACACCATTCTGGTGTGGTGTTTGTTTCCGACGTGACGGTTGTGCGGCGGGACTATTTCCGTATCGAAGACGAGTCCTAACCGTGTCGATCTTGTTGGAAGGCACAGGAGCTGTGTAGATTGCCCCTACGAGGGAAACGACGATCTGTAGTTGATCAGCAGGATCTGTGATGTGTGGGGAAGGAGGTGAACCATGGTAGTCCGCGATGTGATGTCCACCGGAGTGGTCACGGCCCGGCGAACAGACTCGGTTCGCTCCGTAGTCATGAAGATGATTAGCCGTCATTGCGGTGCGATTCCTGTGGTGGATGACGGCGATCGGCTGGTAGGGTTGGTCGCAATTCGAGATGTTATGATTCCGCTCTATCCCAATTACGGGGATTATATCCACGACAATGTGCATAGTCGGGATTTCGTGGAAATGGAAGAGAGCTATGCGGACATTCTGAAGAAAAAAGTGGAAGAAATCATGACGCCCGATCCTCTCACCGTGTCTCCCGATGATCCTGTCTTACAAGCCGCTTCGTATATGGGGCTCAAGCACTTTCGGAGGATTCCTGTAGCAGAACATGGCCGACTTGTGGGAATCGTGAGTCTAGGTGATATTAATCGAGGATTATTCTTTGCCGCCTGCGACTCCTAAGTGCTTCGTGAGAAGGCTGTTCTGCCATAGTGAGCGCACGAGGAGCCTCACGCTCCCCGTGCGAAAAGACCCGGTCGATCCCCGAGTGGGAGATCCGGTTATTTGTTGGGATTGATCGCTTCCGCGAGTGGGGTGATCTTATACTCGGGATAGCCTTTCGTCTTCGGCAAGACACCAGCCCCTTGATATTCCAAGCTCTCATAGGTTTCGGTAGGCTCCTGGACCGCCTGCTTATCATGGTAGCTTGCCGCTTGCTGAATAGCTTGGTCGACGGGCAGGGGTGCTTGGCCTGGGTCATTAGCCACGGGTAGGCCCGTCACGGGATCCTTGGCGTTGTGCATTTGGTAGCCTGGATGTTCGGGGAGCATCGCGGGATTCGCCCCTGCCAACCCGCAATACACCGTTACTAACAAGAGTCCTCCAATCGTGAGTGCCAGCCATTGTTGCCGCATGGTCTTCACCTCCCTTCATTAGTTGACCCACTCGGGAACGCGAACGCCGGGCTTTCTCTCTCTAGAGTGTCGGCGTTAACCTGTTATGCCGCGGGCTTCAGGGAAGGGTCTTTCTTGACATGTGGAGTTGGCTCCTCGTTTTGTACAGAAGGCGCATCCTGTACGCGAGACGTGAACGTGATGCTCCAGATCAGCAATGCCAGCATCACCACCAATGCGCTGACAATTCCCCAATAGACTCCAGACATGGCGCACCTCCTTCATGGAGTGAGGTGAGTAGATAATAACGTTCAGTTATTATCTAATTAATAAATAGAATTATGCAAGAGTTAATTTGGCAAGTGGAGGATTTGTGGAGCGTTTGTGACCAAAGGTCAGAATCCGCGAGGTCATACTTCTCCTGGAGACTTGTTCTGCTGGATGATTACGACTCGGTGTGGGAGCAAGTTTCGCTGATTCGCCGTCATGAAGCCATGGAGAGTACGTGCTGAGCTTGAAGAAACGGAAACCGTATTCTTCGCGTATGCCGTGTGCCTGCCGCGCCTTGACTTCCAGAAGCCTGCGCTTTATTAATACAAACATGGAACGCAATCAGAGACAAGAGCCCAGACCGTTAACCAACGATGAGAGAAAAGCCGCAGAGGCAGCATTTGCGGGCCGTCCGTTCAATCCTCAGTGGTCGAGATCGGCACGCGCTGTGTATGAGGGGATTCTTCAGGCCAAAGGCAAACACGCACTATACGTGGCGGCCTCTGAACCTTCCGCTGACGTCCGATATGAACCCACCGCCCACGCGGCTGAGCGCGAAAGCATACCTCTGCCACATGGCGCGGATGTTTCGCCAGAAGACCCTGAGAGGGTGACCGATCTTCTCTCGCGAGAGGAGGCTATTGCCGCCGGCTTCTTGATTGATGTGAGTTCCACCGCGAAAAGCGTTGGGCTTGATTTCCCTGTTGGCATCACGCGGTTGTTGTGGGAGTCCAGTATTACAGGTTCTTCAGACATTGCGCCCTATGAACGGGAATCTCGGGTGCGAGATATGCTTCTTGCCGTGCGTCTGCGATTGGCGAGTTTAGACACCCTTTCACCATGGATTGAGGTGCCGGTCCTGCTCACGCAAGAAGGGGATTTACCACAACTCTTTGCCATTTATGCACTGTTTCATAAGGATCCAGTGGGAACGAATTGCCTGACCTTGCTCCATCCCAGCGAGATTTCCTCGACTCGTCTTTCGGCTCAATAACCAAGGTGAAAGGTCCAAGCCTCACCTATTTGTTCACCGGGCTTTCCTGAGAACTTCCGAGGATTGACTCCGGTAGGCTGTTACCCCGCAATATTCTCCCCTTCACCTCCTCAAGCAGCGGACCGAATCGCAAAGGTCAGTCAGGTGCGTGAACGGAGGCATCTTATTGCGCCAGGCCACAATTGATGAGAGCCGCGTTATAATCGCACGTGCTAGGCGCGTTTGTTTTGCTATGAGGATGCTCAGGGGTGGAAGATATGCTATGGTGGAACCGGGGATGCTCCTTTGAAAACCCAGACAAAAGAATGTCGTTTGGGGAAGCGGAGCACCATCTACCTTTGATCGTCATCACAAAGTGAGGATGAGAATGCAAAAGCCTTCTTTGGCCGTGGGCATTAACGCGGTACTGGGGAGTATGGTGATTGTCGTAGGCTTGTGGTTTCTGATGGGAGGGATCTCCTTGCCCGTCACCGTCGTGCTGGTCGTTGTGTTTACTGTGGCAGGCATCCGCATGTGTCCCACGGTGTCCCATATCTGGATGTGGTCAACGCTTTGTTTGGGGCTTGAGAGTCTGGCGTGGCCGGTACAAACCATGGGAGCATTGTCCCATGCAGGCCCCGAACCGCCATTAGAGGATATGAAACGAGTGTTTACCGCGGTATTGTTCGGACTGTTTTCCGGCGTGTTCTGGTTGACCTTTGCCTATGGGCTGTATAGGCGGACTCAGCATCAGCATGCCCCTCTTACGTCTTCTCGCGACGAAGCGGCTTCTCACCCGAAGACGACCCGAAAAAAGAACCGGCGTTAAGCGAGTCTTACCACGGGATTAATGGATCAACCTGGATAATGAATTGGACCTGTGAGACAGGATATTGCTGTTGGACCGCAGTGAGCGTGGTCCGGATCGCCTGGCGAGTCGATTCCAGGTGAGCGGTCTTCACGACGATCAACTTCCGAGCCTGGAGTTTTCGTGTTCTCAGAGGCATAGGGGCGATTGGACCCAGAAGCAGAGGATCGGGCTTGCCGGCGCATAAGGCCGTAAGCTGGGTGGCGAGCAACTGCGCCCAATATTGAGCGCACCGCTGGACGAGATCTTCGCGTGTTCCCACGGTCCACAGATGCAGAAAATGAGAAAAAGGTGGATACCCTAAGGCTTGGCGGAGGGTCAATTCTTGATCGTAAAACGTCTCCGGTCTGGCGGTTGCAATAGCTCGAATGGCATGATGCTCGGGGAGATAGGTCTGAAGGATAATGGTTCCATTCTCGGCAGCGAGTGCGGTGGCTTGTGAAAGGTGGTGGTACACCAGTTCGGCGGCTCGAAAATCCGGGCGATGGAGGCCCGCTTCAGCGAAAGGTAGTCCCACGAATGCGACAGGTTTTATCTCGCCCGCGGACAAAAGCTGTTGGGTCCCAATGAGGACTTGGAGGTCTTGTTTCCGAAACTGTTCGAGGAGAGAGGACGCCGCGGCGGTATGCGTCATCGTGGTGCGATCGCATCGTCCAACCGATACTCCCGGGAAGAGACGTTTGACCTCCTCTTCCACGCGCTCCGTGCCAAAGCCTATGGGATCAAGCCATGGACTGGCACAAGTGGGGCAGACCTGGGGGGGTGCTGCAGTTTCTCCGCAATACCCGCAAGAAAGCATGCGCCTCTGTTTGTACAGAATGAGCGAGATGTGACATCGGGGACATTGGGGTGCATGACCGCAGTCGCGGCAGACGAGGGCTCGGGAAAAACCTGTCCGGTTGAGGTACAGAATGGCTTGGCCTCCTGCCTGAATTGTGGCATGCAGGCCATTGATGAGTTCTTGAGAAAAAGGCGAACCGAAGGGGATGGTTTGCATATTGACGACGTGGATCGAAACCGACTTGGGAGGATGGGCTGGAAGCGTCAAGGTGTTGCCCTGCTGAGAAAAGCGGGCATAGGTTTCCAGGGAAGGATGCGCCGAACTCAGAAGCAGAATCGCCTGCTCCTGCTGCGCGCGCATTCTGGCGACGTCTCGGGTGTGGTAATACGGACATTGTTCTTCTTGATACGCCGTGTCTTCTTCGTTCACGAGCCAGATCAGCCCCAGCCGTTGAACAGGCAGGAAAAGCGCGGCCCGTGTCCCGATGATAACCTGATCAGGCGGGTGCCGACTCTGCTGCCACGCGCGGGCGCGCTCAGCTTGTCTGAGTTGGCCGTGGTACAGAATGGTACGGGTTGGCCAGTGATGAGCAGCCCAAGCCATAAGCTGAATGGCAAGCGGGATATTGGGGGTAAGAATGAGTGTTGCTCGGCGTTGAGAGAGAACCATGTCCACGGCCTGCTCGAGCCAGGGAAGAATATCCACTGAAGCGCCGGGCAAAAAGTACTGGTGAAACGCATGATCGAAGAGCAGGCGGCAAAAGTGGTCCCACCAAGGAGGAAACCTAATCGAGCTTTTGCTGGATTCAGACTGCGGTAAAGATAGGTTCCACCCTTCCTGGCGCTCTGACGGATGCTGTACGGCCTCACGGAATGGAGATGGAGTCGAGGTAAAGGAATCGCTGAGTCGGCGCGGGCGCCGGTGCTGGAGAGGATGCGAGGAAGCTTCGTCCCAGACTTCTTCTATCCAACCCTTTTGCCGTAATCTGGCGAGAGCCTGGGAGGAACCACTGCGTTTGCATGAAGCCAGCGAGAGTCCGTTGGGTGTAGCTTGGGCGAGTCGAGACAGAAGCGTAGCAATCCGCGGAGAAAGCCGCTGTCGCTCCAGAGCATCTCGACCGTGAGAGGTGATCCGGAGGCGAACCGGTGGAGCCATGCGGGCAGCGGGAGGTTGAATGAGGCGCAGACAAGGTCCAAGAGGAGCCACATAGTACTCGGCGATCTGCTGAGCGAGGGCCACGAGCTCCGGGGAAAGCGGAAGATAAGAAGAATTGTCGACGATACGGGTAATCTCCCGCAGACGATCAGGATCAGCCGAAGTGCCATCCGTTGGCCATGTGTCATATAAGGCTATCACGAACCCCATCCGCGTTGTGCGGCCTAGAGGAACGACGACCCAGTCGCCAAGGGCAAGAGTGTCTTGCAATTGAGGAGGGATACGATAAGTTAAGGGCTTAGTTAACTGGCGTGGAAAAACCACGTCGGCAAAAGCATGAGGCATAAGAGCCACCGAATCTGTCTAAGCTTCATGGCAAAACCGTAAGAAACAGAGCGCTCTTTTTTTCATCATAGCAGTGAACGGCGGGAAAGACACGGACCTGGCTTGTGGTATACTATCATACTGAAACTGAACATGAAGTCGGTGACAAGAATCTCAGAGCAAGACCTGGAGAGGAATATGCGGAATGATTGGCTTCTGAGACACATGGGACGGTGGTTGAAAGCCGGAGCTGTGGGGGTCGCCATCCTTGTGGTGGCTGGAGGACACAAAGGAATGGCTGAGGATTTTCCATCTCATACACAGATAAAAGAGGCCAGTCCTATCCCTCAGGAACCCGAGGAATTCGATGCGCGGGAAGTCAGGGCGTATTATGACTGGCGGAACGATTTGTTTTTTCGGGAATTCGATATGGATGGCTCGGGAAGCGTGGATTTTATGACGGCTCGGCGCACATACAAAGTCTGGTTGGACGACTTTGGGACTCCCGTGGTATTAACCGTGGGGTCACCTTTGTTTTACTGGGTGGACCTCAATCATAACGGTGAGTTCGAATCTGCCAAGGGGGAGATGTGGTCTGATCCCGAAGAAGATGGCGTGACGGGAAACGAACGCCTCTACGATAGTACGGATTTACAAAGTCACCCATCCCGGATTCCATTATGGGTCGCCCCGACTCCTGACGCCAAACCCTATCATTTACCGCCATGTGAGCCCCTGCTTGGTTGTGCCGAGTAGCGGACAAGTCCGAGGACGATTTATGAATACAGACAGCTCCACCGGTAAAAAGTCGGCTGACACAACGAAGCCCCGGGGTGATGAGCAACCTATGCCGAGTTCTCCAACCCGGCGTATTCAGACGCAAATCCCTCGCCGCAAGAAGACGACAGTGATGCCTCCCCTGACGGATGAGTGGCATAGTTCCGCCTCGAGGCCTCCTGCCTTGCGTATGCCGTCTACCACGATGAATCCCCCACGCCCGACGGGGAGAAGATTGGCTCAGCCCT
>RFGT01000082.1 GCA_003696975.1 Nitrospirota bacterium
GGTGACGGGCGAAAGCCACTATTTCCAGGGACGTCGGTACCGGTTGAACGTTGTCGAACGCCATGGACCTTCCACGGTCGTTCTCCGCCACATACAATGGACTTGTTTGTTCGTTCTGGGAGTCCGGCCGCGGCACGAGAAGCGGTACTCGCGCAATGGTATCGCAAACAACTACACAAGCAGCTTTCTTCGCTGGTGGCGAAGTGGAAGGCGCGCACCGGCCTGACGGTCACCGAGGTTCGCATCAGGAAAATGAAAACTCGCTGGGGAGCTGCAACGCCGCCGCGCGCCGCATTTGGCTGAATCTCGAGCTCGCCAAGAAGCCGCCTGTATGTCTCGAGTACATTCTCGTGCACGAGATGGTGCATTTCCTCGAATGCCGCCACAACAAGCGGTTCCTCGCGCTCATGGATCAATTCATGCCCACGTGGAGGTTGGTTCGAAATGAACTGAATCGAGCGCCACTGGCGTATGAAAACTGGAGGTATTGACATACCGCAAAGTTGTGAACTGGCTCAAAAACTGCACAGGTTGATGCCCTCTGAGCTTTTTCGTGAAGGGGGCAATCGCTCCTCTTCGATTGACCACAATAAGTCGGCTAACCATGAGTCTTGGGTAAGCTGAGGACCGCAGACGGCTGAAGTTTTATCACTTTATCTCCTGTATGATGAACGTCAAGAAAAATGAGGTATTAAGGCTTGCACAATAATCCGCGAAGGCCTATTGCTCCTCGTATTAATAGGATGGTTGAGTTGTGGTGAGCCTCTGTGGGGCTCATGCATGAATGCGGGAAGCGGTGAGAGCCACAGATTATCTCCAGCTCCAATTCCACGTTCCATGGTTCCCACCGAGGTGACTGAGGGATTGAAGCCGATCGACACAGGGTTTCCTGCTTAGGTGTTATTATAAATAGGATAGAATCTTCTATAACTGTCCTTTACAGAAGGACAGATTTTGCTGTATCTAGCAGCCATGGCCCTGCATCCTGTCCTTCAAGAAAAATTGGCCGCTGGATTGGAGCCCGTATCACTTGAGGGATTAACGCGGCGTGATGTAGCGCTACCCGCCATTCGCAACAAGGTCCATACCGTGCTTGGTATGCGTCGAGTGGGCAAGACCACCTTTCTCCAGCAGGTACAACAGGAACAGCAGAAGATTCTGGCGCCGGAACGAGCAGTCTACCTGAGCTTTGATGACGATCGCTTGGCAGACCTTCCCCTTGCTCAACTCGATGCCCTTGTGGAGGAGTACTATCGCAGCTTCCCCCAGTTCCGAGGGCGCCAAGTGGTGTGGTGGTTTTTTGACGAGATTCAGGTCGTGTCGGGCTGGGAGCGATTCATCCGGCGCCTGATGGACACCGAGAAGGTGACAGTTGTGGTGTCTGGTTCCTCGGCACGGCTTCTTTCGCGGGAGGTTCATACTTCGCTTCGGGGACGGGGATTTGAGACCATCATCCGTCCATTTAGCTTTCGCGAGTTTCTCCGCCACCGTGGAGAGGAATCCAGCAAACATCCATCACGGTTGAGCGCAGGTGAGCGCTCGTTGATGGAAAAACGGCTGCAGGAGTATCTAGAGGTGGGCGGATTTCCAGAAGCCCAGGGGTTGGGCGTGCGACTGCAGGTCCAATTGCTCCAGAGTTATGTGGACACGTTGCTTCTGCGCGATGTTGTCGAGCGCTACCAGGTGAGCCAAATTGCCGCTCTGCGCTGGATCGCACGCATGTGTCTGCGCAACCCTGCAGGATTATTGAGCGCCCATGGGCTGTATCGGGATCTCAAATCCCAAGGGCATGCCGTGTCGAAAGATACAGTACATGCACTCCTTGAGTACCTGGTTGATGCCTTCCTTGTGACCACGGTGCCGCTTGCCACCGAATCGGAGCGACGGCGGAACGCGAATCCCCGCAAGGTGTATCCTGCTGATCCCGGCCTGATCCGGGCATTCGACAGCAGCGGTCGGGCCAATTTGGGTCATGCCCTGGAGACCGCTGTGCTGAATGAATTGGAACGGCGCGGTGCCGAGATCGGATATGTGAAAACCGATGAAGGGTTCGAGGTGGACTTCCATGCACGTGTTCCAGGAGAGAAGGATCTGCTTATTCAAGTCTGCGCTGATATCTCGGCACCGGAAGTCCGCGAGCGAGAATTCCGTGCATTGCACGCTGCGGCCAGCACCTATCGGCGTGCCGAGCGCATGCTGCTAGTCTTGACTCATGAGGAAGCGCAGCAAGTCTGGCAAGAAGGGATTCGGGTCGTGCCAGCGTATCAATGGTTCTTGGAGGAGACGTGCCCCAATAGCCGGGTCTGACGAGCCGTGAGGCTGGCTATAGAGACGGATCGCTTCACATTGTCAAAGCTTCCTCGGAACTCGAAAGCAAACCGACCCGCATTCCTGAAATCAGCCGGGAACGCTTGTGGCGTTTCTATTCTGTATGCCTGGATATGGTAGAAGAAAGCCACTATTTGCTCCTGTGACGCGGTTGACGTGCTCAACTCCTTGAGTAAATTTTCTCAAATTCATAAGGAAAATATTCCGGCCATTCCAGCGGCCCTATGCCGTCGAACTTGCCCGGCGGTTGACCGCGCCGCAGCGGGAATGCTCGTAGGGATCAAGAAGTATACCGGCAGGGTTGTACGCCAACGGGCATCCCGCTCCAAGCTGCAGGTGATGAATACGGCATTCATGACCGCTACCTTTCGCGAGAGGAAGCTCGTGTGGACACGAATTCCACGGCCGCCGTGTTGAATCTGCTGTAGGTGCCCACTTGGGCAACATGGCAGCGCGCGGGCTGGGTGAGTTATTCTCCTGGCGTGAACACAACTGGGAAGTGGATTTCGTTGTGCGTACAGGGAAAGGTTTGATCGCTATCGAGGTAAAAAGCGGCCCCCAACGCGATGCGTTGCCTGGGATGGAAGCTTTGCGGCGGCGTTTCGGCCGACGCGCAAGCTGCTGGTGGGTGGGGACGGTGTTGCTCTCGAAGAATTCCTCGTCCGTCCGGCTGAGTATTGGGTGGCATATGGCAGAGTCCCATCTGCAATAGCTTGTCGGGATGCCTCGTAACCTGCTATGCGTTCTGTGGGACCATTCGTGCCTAGTGAGTGCGCATGATTCGCCTGATCCATTTTTCGACTCCCACGATCATGTAGGAGCCTACGCCGATCGCGATGATGGAGCCCCAGGCTTCCCAGCCAATGGGTGCGGAATGAAACAGCACGTTCATGAAGGGCGCGTAGGTGAATAAAAGTTGCAAACCGATCATGATCAACACGCCCCAGGTCACCCAGGGGTTGCTGAACACACCGAGTTGAAACATCGACCGTTCCAAGGATCGGCAATTGAAGAGATAAAACAGCTCGACCATCACAAAGACGTTGACCGCGATGGTTCTAGCCTCGGCGAGTGAAGCCCCGTGCTCTGAAAACCATAGAAACAAGCCGAACGCGCCGGCGAGCAGGAGCGTACTGACCATTACAGTCCGGAAGATAAGCGTTCCCGTGAGCAGCGGCCGTTGCGGGTTTCGCGGCGGGCGGTGCATGATGCCCGGCTCCTTGGGTTCAAAAGCCAACATCAATCCCAATGCAATCGCCGTCGTCATATTGATCCAAAGAATCTGCACAGGAAGAATGGGGAGCATTGCCCCCAACGCGATCGCCGCCAACAGGACCAACCCTTCTCCCATATTCGTCGGAATCGTCCAGACGATGAATTTGGTCAAATTGTCGAAAACCCCTCGGCCTTCTTCAACGGCGGCTTTGATGGATGCGAAATTATCATCCGTGAGGAGCATGTCTGCAGCTTCCTTCGCCACTTCCGTTCCCGACCGCCCCATCGCCACGCCAATGTCCGCTTGCTTCAGGGCTGGTGCATCATTCACCCCATCACCGGTCATGGCCACAATGTGGTTCCGGATCTGAAGTGCTTCGACCAGACGAAGCTTCTGCTCTGGAGAAACTCGGGCGAAAACCACCGTGTCGTCCGCTGCAGCCGGCAGTTCATCAAACGAACATGCGGCCAGTTCCGCACCTGTCATCACACGCATAGCTCGAGAGTGCCCCGTACTTGCCTGCAGGATGCCCATTTTTTCTGCGATGGCGCGTGCGGTCTTGGCGTGATCCCCGGTGATCATCTTGATCGCGATGCCCGCCGATTGGCAGGAGCAGACGGCGGCAATTGCCTCCGGTCGCGGAGGATCCATCATGGCCTGAAAGCCGAGAAAGGTCAGGTCGCCTTTTTCGACGGCCTCGTTGGTCAATGGGTCACCTGGAAGCACGGGCCGGCTGGCGAAGGCCAGTAGGCGCAGCCCTTCATCGGCCAACGCTCCGGCTTTCATCAGAACTTCAGCTTGGTCAAGGGGAACCTCGATGCCCTGGGGGCCGAGTGCGCGTGAGCACAGCCCGAGAATTTTTTCTAAGGCTCCCTTGACATAGAGAATGGTCTCTCCTCCCTCCTGGGTTTTATGGAAAGTTCCCATGTACTGCAATTGCGATTCGAACGGGATGACTTCCACACGCGGGGCCTCCTGATTGACCTGGTTGAGGTTCAACCCAGCCTTACGCGCAACGACCAACAGCGCGCCCTCTGTGGGATCGCCAACTACGTCCCAAATTTCGCCATGTTGCACGAGCTGCGAATCGTTGCACAGAACCCCGGCCACGAGACAAGCACGCAATGCCGGCGCGTCGTCGAGCTTGATGGGAGCTCCCTCGCGTGTCACCTGACCATGGGGGGCATACCCCACGCCCTCCACCTGAAACAACTCGGTACCAGTGAAGATAGCTTGGACCGTCATTTGGTTTTCGGTCAATGTCCCCGTCTTATCCGAGCAAATCACTGTGGTGCTCCCCAGCGTCTCCACTGCTGGAAGCTTGCGGATGATGGCGTTTCGTTGAGCCATCCGATGCACCCCAATCGCTAACGTGATGGTCACGGCGGCGGGCAGGCCTTCGGGAATCGCCCCCACGGCCAGCGCCACCGCAGCCATAAACACGTCCACGGCTGGTTGCCCGCGCCACAAGCCGATGCCAAACGTCACGGCCGCCA
>RFGT01000083.1 GCA_003696975.1 Nitrospirota bacterium
AAATAAAAAAAGGAAGGGGGTAACCTGTGAGACTCATCGGGACGATTGCGTTTGGTATAGGCTTGTGGTTGATCGGAGGGGATTTGAATCCAGCCTGGGCCGTCAATCCTGCGGGGTACGGGCAAGCCGGTGGAGAATTCGACATTCGCATTCCCCGTGTCCCGGCCAGTGAATTAGCAAAAGCCAAGGCCATGAAGCCTCCATTCGAGGCGACACCGGACATTCTGGAAGAAGGCAAGCAAATCTTTCTCGGTCGTGGTACGTGCTTTCGGTGCCATGGTAAAGAAGGAAAAGGTGATGGCAGCGCTGCCAAGATCCTTCCTATCAAACCACGAAATTTCACCAATCCCCGGTTCAAAAAGTTGCGCACCCCGGGCGAGCTCATGTGGGTTCTTAAAAACGGCAGCCTGGGGCAAACGGGGAAAGTCCCGGGCACGGGCATGCTCCCAATTGTCGGTCAATTTTTATCAGAAGAAGACGGCTGGAAGGTCATCCTCTATGAGCTGAGCCTGGGAGAGTCGCATCAGCCCTAATTTCCGTACACTCGCATATAATCCAGCAACCCACCGCTTTCATACGGGTTGGAGGTGGCCTGAGCCTGCAAGGCGCACCCATGGTTTGACTTCATCTTGACCGCTCTCTAGAATTCTACTCGAAGGAATGGTGTCGTGCCTCCTCAATTTGTTCACCTCCATCTCCACACGCAGTATAGCCTACTCGACGGTGCCAATCAGCTTGCACCACTGGTGAGCCAAGTCCGTCACTTTGGCCAGCCGGCTGTGGCCATAACCGATCATGGCAATCTCTTTGGAGCCATTGAGTTCTATCAAAAAGCTCAGGAGCAAGGGATTAAACCAATCATCGGCTGTGAGGCCTATATGGCACCCGGTTCGCGCCGACAGCGAGAGGGATTTTTGGCCCACAATGAGTATTACCATCTGATCTTGCTAGCCACCAACCAGACCGGCTATCACAATCTGGTCAAACTCTCCAGTCGTGCGTATCTTGAGGGATTCTACTACAAGCCCCGAATGGACAAGGAATTGCTCTATGAACATCGCGAGGGCTTAATCGCGCTCTCTGGCTGTTTGAGTGGAGAAGTTCCCTATCTTATTGGGCAAAACGATCTGGCAGGAGCACTCCGTGCAGCCGGAGAATATCAGGAGATCTTTGGAAAAGATCGGTACTATCTGGAGATCCAGGCCAATGGGCTCGAACACCAAGTTGTGGCCAATCGCGGGCTGGTGGAAATTCACAAGAAACTCGGCATTCCTTTAGTGGGAACCAATGACTGCCACTATCTGAAAAAGGAAGACGCGAGACCCCATGAAATCATGCTGTGCCTGCAAACGGGGAAAACGTTAAAGGATGCCAATCGCTTGAAGTTCGACACCGATCAACTCTATGTCAAATCCACGGAAGAAATGGTGGAAGCCTTTCGAGAACTTCCCGAGGCCGTGCTGAACACCTGCCGGATCGCGGAACAATGCAATCTCCAATTCTCCTTTGGAACTTCTCACCTCCCGCACTATCAGGTGCCAGAAGGCTATACCAAGGAAACCTACCTGCGAAAGTTGGCGGAGGAGGGACTCGCCGAGCGCTTACGGCAACGCCCCACGAAGATTCCTCCTGAGAGTTATCGGCGCCGCTTGGATGCAGAGCTCGATGTCCTGATTACCATGGGTTATGCCGGGTATTTCCTGATTGTCTGGGACATCATTCGCTTCGCGCGGTCACGCGGCATTCCGGTTGGCCCGGGACGGGGGTCTGCCGCGGGGAGTCTGGTCGCATATACCCTCTTCATTACCGATATCGATCCGCTGGAATACAATTTACTCTTTGAACGTTTCCTCAACCCCGAACGGGTCACCATGCCGGACATCGATATGGATTTTTGCATGGACCGGCGCAATGAAGTCATCAATTACGTCATCGACAAGTATGGTGAGGACCACGTCTGTCAAATTATCACGTTTGGAACCTTAGGTGCCAAGGCCGCCATCCGCGACGTCGGGCGAGTCATGGACATTCCATACGCAGAAGTCGACCGCATGGCCAAACTTGTTCCACCCCAGCTCAACATCACGCTCAAAGAGGCGATGGTGCAGGAACCTCGCCTTGCTGAACTCGTGGAACGCGACTCGCGCATGCGGGAGTTAATGACCACAGCCATGGCGCTGGAAGGACTCGCCCGCCATGCCTCCACACACGCCGCAGGCGTTGTCATCTCCCAAGAGCCGTTGATGGAACACGTTCCTCTGTACAAAACGACCAACAACGAAATTGTGACGCAATATTCCATGACCGATCTGGAAAAAATCGGTCTCGTCAAGTTCGATTTCCTGGGGCTCAAAACCCTCACTATGATTCACCATGCCGTTTCGCTTATCAATGCCACCAGACCACCCGATGAGCACCTAAATATCCAGCGAATCCCCCTCACCGACACGGCCACTTACACTCTGTTGGCCTCGGGCCGGACAACCGGTGTCTTCCAGCTTGAAAGCGCGGGCATGCGTAACCTCTTGGTCCGCATCAAGCCGGAACGATTCGAAGACCTGATTGCCATTCTCGCGCTCTACCGTCCTGGACCCTTGGAAAGCGGCATGGTGGAAGACTTCATTAAGCGGAAGCGCGACCCATCGTATGTGGTCTATGACCCGCCTGAGCTGGAGCCTATTCTCCAAGAGACGTATGGCGTCATCGTATACCAGGAACAAGTCATGGCCATTGCCAATCGGCTTGCAGGATTCAGCCTGGGCCAAGCTGACCTGCTCCGGCGGGCAATGGGGAAGAAAAAACCCGAGGAAATGGCGAAACAACAAGCGTTGTTTGTGGAGGGAGCGGTACGCCACGGTCTCTCCAAGCAGAAGGCGGAAAAATTATTCGACCAGATGGCCTATTTTGCCGGCTACGGGTTTAACAAAAGCCATTCCGCTGCTTATGCGGTCATTGCCTATCAAACCGCATACCTCAAGGCGAATTTTCCTACGGAATTCATGGCAGCCCTTCTTACCAGTGAAATGGGGAACACCGACAAACTCGTCGGGTATTTCACGGAATGTCGCGAACTGGGCATTCCCATTCTGCCGCCCGACGTCAACGAGAGCAGCAAAAATTTTACCGTGGTCGAGAAGGGCATCCGGTT
>RFGT01000084.1 GCA_003696975.1 Nitrospirota bacterium
CCCCCTCGATCTCTGCTCGGGGAACTAACGCCGCTACCGAATCCACCACGATAAGGTCAACGGCACCACTCCGAACCAAGGTTTCGGCGATCTCCAAGGCCTGCTCGCCGGTATCGGGTTGGGATACGAGCAACTCGTCCGTGTTAACCCCCAATTTTTTGGCGTAAGCGGTATCCAATGCATGCTCGGCATCGATGAAGGCAGCCGTGCCCCCACTCTTTTGGGCTTCGGCAATCGCATGGAGGCATAAAGTTGTTTTCCCTGAGGCCTCAGGACCAAAAATTTCTACCACCCGTCCACGCGGAAACCCTCCCACGCCCAATGCTAAGTCCAATGACAACGAGCCAGTCGAAATGGTGGGAACGTCAGCTAAGACTTCGGCTGCTCCCAACTTCATAATTGCGCCCTTGCCATATTGTTTTTCAATCTGCGTCAGGGCTAACTCCAAGGCTCGCTTTTTCCCTTCCCGTTCATCAAGTCGTTCGTTCATGCCGTGCTGCCTCCTCAATTCACTGATGGGTATCCCCTGAACTGATTCCTTCGTTGAGTATCATAACGAGATTGGAAACCCAACGCCAATTGTTTCTTCAGTGTGTTGGTTGCTATCCCATGGGCCTTCCGCCTTGAGTTACTCCCTGTTCCTGACTTGCGGTGTCAACGGGATCGACCACAGTTCTGTATAGAGAGAGCCTTGGGGTGTCAGGTCGCTTTTGAATAGGGTTATCTTGGTAATAGGCAGCTCACCAAACAGGCGCATACTCGGGACCACGCCAGCCCGAGTGAGCGCTTCTCCAATTTCCTGCGAATTTCGCTTGATGCGTGCCAAGGTCAGATGGGGTTGGTATGGTTTGTCTTCTTCGGGAAATCCCAAAGCCTTGACCTGTTGTTCGATCCAACGTACGAGCTCCCGAAGCTTTCCTTCTGGATCAGCCACACCAATCCATAATGTGCGAGGAGCCCGATTATGAGGGAAAACGCCCACTCCCGTCACCTGAACGATAAAGCTCATAGGTCGCTGATCGGCTTGGCTGAGGGCCGTATAAAGGGTTTCAACTTGAGGTACAGGAATTTCCCCCAAAAATTTCAACGTGAGGTGAAGCGCATGGGGTTGAACCCACGTAAGACCTGAAAACTCAGCCTTTAATTGGCGCTGATAGGCAACCACGGCTTCACGAAGCGGCAAAGGAAGCGAGACAGCTAGAAACGTACGCACGTCCATATGGCTCTCAGTCTTCTAATGGGAGCCCGTGAAGCCATCGACGCAGGATATCCAAAGCGCCTTGAGACGCCCGAAGTTTGATGGCATTGCGATCACCATGAAAACGAAATTCTTTTACGACCGTCCTGTTGTGCGGCGTGGCAAGCCCAACATAGACCAATCCAATCGGTTTATGTGCTGACCCCCCAGTCGGACCGGCAATACCGGTAATGCTGAGCCCAAGATCAACCTGGCTGCGCGATCGAATCCCTTGGGCCATGGCTTTAGCTACCACTGGGCTTACCGCTCCATAAGTTCGAAGGATTGAGGGAGAGACCCCTAACAATTCTGTTTTAGCACGATTACTATAGCAGATGACCCCGCGATCGAAATACGCCGAACTTCCAGGAATCTGTGTTAGTCGATGTCCCAGAAGCCCACCCGTACACGATTCGGCAATGGCCAGGGTGAGCTGTCGGGATTGCAACGCCGCACCAACGATTTCTTCCATGTGCTGGTTGTCTTCGGCATAGAGCGACGCCGCGAAGCGAGAGCGAATTTTCTCGGAAAAAATTTCAAGTTGTACTTGAAATTTTTTCAGATCGTGAACCCTAGAAAGATGCGGAGTTAAGGAAATGGTCACCCCTAATGGCGAGGCTTGGAGCCCAATGCGGATAGAAGGAGACGGACGAAGAGATCGTATGATCGCATCCACATGCGACTCAGTTATCCCAAATGTGTGAAAGTGTTTGGATGGAATTTCCTGGCCTTGTGGGAGACCGTAGTGTTGGAGCACCCACTCCAAAGAGGTCTGAAACATCGTATGAGCTTCATGAGGAACGCCGGGAAGGGCGATGATGAGCCGGCTTTTCCACCAGGTACAAAAACCTGGTGCAATACCTTGAGGGTTTTCTAAAAGCTGTGCTCCTATTGGTACTAGAGCTTGTCGCAGCAAAGGCGGAGTGAGCGGACGAGTCGTGGTTTTCTTTTCAATCAAGCGAATAGCTTGGTTTCGCCGTCTCAACGGCTGTCCAATAACTGATGCAATGGCTTCTCTCGTGACGTCGTCCTGGGTAGGGCCTAACCCGCCGGTGAGCACGATTAGCGTGGCTCGTCGAATGGCCTGCTTGATCGCCGAAGCAATGTCGTTGATTTGGTCGCCGACAACGCCTTTAAAGCGAACATCAATGCCGTGTTCCCGCAAACATTTTCCAAGAAAGATGGAGTTGGTCTCGACCTGTTCTCCCCATAGGAGTTCACTCCCAATGGCAATGAGTTCGGCAGTAATCGGCACAAGAACTAACCCTAACGTTTCTGTTGAGAGAGATCAAGAGACAGGAAGGATTCTCGCAGAAACGTGACGACAGAGAATCACGGGATTTGAGAGAAATCCAGCTTGAAAGCCTGTTCACCACCTTGACCTGGAAAGACGAGCAAGGTAGTCATGGCATGAGGATCAAAATCTTCATAGCGAAACGCGGCGATTACCTTGGCTTGATACCGCGGTGAATTGGGCCAGATTGACGTCCGATGAGCCACCCCGTCGAATCGGACCTTAACCGGCTTAATCAGGCGATCCCCCTGTTTCAAAATCATGTAACTATCTTTCGCAAAGGTTGGAGTCTCTCCGAATAAGGTCACACTGACCAGCATAGTCTCTTCCTGAAGAATTCGCTCAGTTTCTGCGAGAGACGGCACTTTCCCTCTCAAGGCAAAATGGGCAGCCATAACCGTTAAGCCATTCATCTTGGTCATAAGGAAACCCTTGGGCTTCAGTTCCTCTTCTGATCCAAACCAGGCGTACAATCGATTTGGAGGAAGTCGTTGCTCCGCGGCTCGAACGCCACGTGCAAGCGCTTGTTCAACTTGAAGCGGGGTGAGAGTCACTTCGATTGCCCAAGAACTGCTGGAAAAAATACTTTCCCCCAGTGCGAGGATTGTCGCAAGCCAGCTTGCGCTTTTCCGCAACCTCATCTCTCCATGCTTTCCCCTCTTATTTACGTCACCGGTAAGTCTGATTATCTTGTTCTCTCGTGGATCACAACCAACCATTGCTTTTCACGTGTTCACTAGAAAGAATCAAATCGACTTGCAAATTGCCTCATGGCAAATCTGAGCACACATGTCAAGTGAGCCAAAGCCGGTGCCCGGGTTTCACCCTAGGCTGGCGAACTCCTGTAGCCAAACCAGACCTCCGCATGTATGCCGGTATGGGTGTTCTTTAGCAGCCTTTGTACCGCCACACCAGGGCAGAGAGTACTTCCCTACTATCTCCCCAATTTTCGTTGACAAGACCAGGGGAAACTTGGTACATACGCTCCGATTTGTTTTATTCAGACTATATTTTGGAGCGGAGCTTCAGCATCATTCTCAGTGAGGGAGGTCCATATGGCTGAGACTCGAGAACCAGCCAAGCGGCAGTTTGTCAATTTTAGCTTCTTCAAAGTCGATCCAGTATGGCGGCGTCTCCCTCACGAAGAGCGACAGGCTGGCAAACAAGAGTTTATTCGTGCCATTGAAGAGTTCTCAGGAAAAGTTATCGTAGTGTCCTATAGCACTATAGGAATCCGCGGAGATTGCGATTTTATGCTCTGGCGAATAGCGTATGAGCTGGAGCTGTTCCAAGAGCAGATGTCCAAAGCTCTGGCTTCTGGGCTTGGAAAATATTTAACGATTCCTTATTCATATCTCTCCATGACCAAACGCTCCATTTATGTGGATCACCATATTCATGAAGGCCAGGATAGCCGGCGCCTGCAGATCAATCCAGGAAAAAGTAAGTATATCTTTGTTTATCCCTTTGAGAAAACCCGCGAATGGTATCTCCTCACAAAGGCTGCCCGTCAAGGCATGATGGATGAACACATCGAAATCGGGCACAAATATCCCTCGGTCAAGCTGAATACCACCTACTCCTTTGGGCTTGACGATCAGGAGTTTGTGGTAGCGTTTGAAACGGACTATCCCCAAGATTTTTTAGATTTGGTTATGCACCTGCGGGAGGCAGAAGGCAGTCGCTATACCAAACGCGATACGCCTATTTTTACCTGTATCATGAAAAGCTTGAAAGAAACGCTTGATACCTTAGGAGGGTAGCCGCTGGCATTCCTCTTCAACTCCGCTGTCAGCAGGTGAAAAAATTGAGGCAGGATTCTCATCACCTGCTTTCCACTCCTGAACCCTACCTTTCCTCGACTTGTCCGCATCGGGCTCTATTGGCTGCTGTACTTTCGTTGTGTATTCCTGGACTGGGGTTTTTGTATCATGGCCAGTTTCGACATGCCTTGACCACCGGTTTTGTTGGGGTAGGACTCGTAGGTTTTTGCTGGATTTTAGGTCTCACGCTTGGAACAGGAGCAGCGGTCTTTGCAGGCCTTTTAGTTGTGCTTCCCTGGTGGTGTCTTCAAGTGTATGCCTCAACATTCTACCCTACTTCGGGTTTTTGGGACACATGTCGCCGAGTTTGGCGAGAAGCTCATGATATTCGATATCTTGGCGGTCTATTTTTTCTAACAGGGTTTATGGATCTGTACATCATTATGGCAAATCCCGAATACGCTCTTACCCTCTTTTGCACAAAACCCGCAGGATTAGCTGGCATCTTGGCTAAAGCGCAATCCCCTACCCTCCATCTGGCCATTGGCTACGGATTTTTGCGACTACGCCTTTGGGCCTTGTGGCTCTATTTAGTCTATGCCGGGTTTGGCCTCATCAATGCCACGGTTAATTTCGCTTGTTTGGGATATGGCCGCATTCGGACCGTTTTTCTTGTCACGCTTCTGGCATTTACCGCGTATGTCATATGGAGGCGCCGATGTTTTTACCAGATCTCCCATCCTCCACCTCGTCACGGGCTTAAGTTTAGTTAACCACCCGAGCTTTGACAGACTCGGCTTTCGTGTGCTATGCCAACAAGAAAAAGAGGAGAGGCGAAACCATGTCAGGCGAAGAAGAGAAAGATATCCTCTATGTTCTACGACACGCCGATGGAGCAGTCAGTCTGTACGCCGATGAAGAATGGGCGATTGAACGGGGCGTTGATCCTTCACAATTGGTGGTGGTAGAAATTCCCCGGGAGCTTTATTCGAAAGGGACGGTTCAGGAATTACGCGAATATGTCGCGACCTACTTAGAGGCCCAAGAAGAAGCAAGAAATGCATGACTGAGTCGGTTAAGGTGATTGAACATGGCACCGCTTCTCTCTTATGAACACATCGAGACAGCGATTAGCGCTTTGTCGGTTCAACACCGGACGATGATTCGCCTGCTGTTGCTGCAATATCTGGATCTGACCGATGATGAGATCCGATATATGGCAGAAGATCAACCTGATTGTCGGTTCTTGGCAGGGAACCAACCTGCACAAAAAGCCTCTATTGAGGAGGCTGCTCGGGAGATTACAGCTCGAGTCGCGCAATATCGAGGATTTCTGCGACAAAAGCGTGAACGGCCCTGGCTGCAGATTCAATGTCTGAAGCAACAACTGGCCTTGAGTGACAGAATCGTGGCAGCCGCGGAACATCTTCTGTCCTCGACGTTTGAGGTTGACACGGAAACCCTTGCCGAACGGAGGCGCACAGCCCTATCGGCTGTCCCTAAACCAGAAATCCGGCGACTGGAAAAAGCATGGTCACAAGATGAAATTACTGAAAAAGATTACCAAAAAGCCCGACTTCTCATTGAATACCAGACGATAGTCCGGCGACGCGAGCGCCAACGCCGACGCTTACTCAATGCCGAGCGAGAATTTGCCTCTTCTGGCATTTCGCCTCTCCAAGATCATGAGATTGCCCACATTTGGGGTATCCCTCTCAGTAGTCTGGCTGCCCGCAAGGTGAAGGCCTTGCATCTCTATCTCTCGAATCTCCAAGCGATCCTTGAACGGGAGAACCGCATGCCGGATTCCTCCCAAGGGAGGCCTGATTTATGGAAAGAAACCTTTGCCGTATTGACTCAAAAACCCGTGGAGCGTTCGATCGTCAGTTTTATCGGGGGTATTGAACGAACAGAAGAGGCCCTGTTGGAAAAACTTACAGCCTTTGCCCAAGGTACGCTTCCTGAGGAAGCGGAATCAGCATTTTGGACAGCTATTACCAAGATCCATGACAGCGAACACAGTGGGCCATGGCTCAACCATGCACGAGCTATTTTCGCGTTACAGCGCCTTTCCGCTATCCTCTCAGAGATAGACCCATCGCCAGAAGAGCTTGAGCAAGATCTCCTCGCTCGCGTGACTCCGAAACCTAAGACAGAAATGCTTTCCTCTCCTGCCATCTCCGGCGAAGGCCACGAACCCTCTCCCGAGCTGAGCGAGGCAGCATTAGGAGTTTTACAAGCTTTTACTGGTGAAATTGATGACAAGCGTACTCGCTAGAGATTCATTGCAACAAATGAGTTTCAACTGACTCTTCAAGAAAGCTATCACTTCTCTAAGAGTGGTAATAACGTGGTTGTCCAGGTAACGGCTTCAAGAAATGCTTTTTTTACAACATCTAAGGGCACACCATACCGAGTGACCACCTCCCAGTCTCCTTGTTCATAAGCCACCACACATGCGAGCGTCTCTCCCAAGAGACCTTCTCGGTGGAGTAAGGCTTGCACAATTTCCGTAGCCAGGGGTAACGAGGCGACCAGTTCTTCCATGGACTGATCGAAGAGGCCGTCGAGCACTGATAACAATCCCACCGTGAAATATTGGTCGGTTCGTGGCTCTCGCTGGGCAAGTGCTAACTGTTCACACATTTTGGCTCGGGTAACGGCTAGCATAAGCAGGAGAAGCGGTTTTTCCTCAATTTTGGATAAGAGCAGCAGACTCGTCCATATCTTCAACCGCTCCAACCCCACCATACAGACTGCTTGATTGATCGAGTCGACTTTTCTCGGGAGAGAAAAAAATGCCGAATTTACATACTTGAGAATCTTATAACTCAGCGAAAGATCTTGCTTGATGATTTCCTGGATTCTTTGGATCCTTACATCGGGATCTTGCAGTTCAGCTAACAATGTCAAGACGGCCAGGCGACTGCCTGGAATTCGGTGAGCGCGAACAATATTGGGTTTACAAAAGAAATATCCTTGGAAATAGTCAAATCCCATATCCCGGCAAAACCGAAAATCCTCATGGGTTTCCACCTTTTCTGCGAGGAGTTTCACGGGATATTGTCGAAGGGTTTGTACATGTACCTGAATTGCTTCGCGAGATAAGGCCAAGACATCCACTTTGATGATCTTTGCAAGGTCCACTAAGCTCTGTAATGATGTCTGGTAGACAAAATCATCAAGCGCAATCTGATAACCAGTATGGACTAAATTCGTCAAAGCGGTCACAACTTCCCGGTCCGGAGCAATCGTTTCGAGGACTTCAAGCACCACTCGTTCCTTCGGCAAGGATAAACAGTGTCCCTCCACAAGAAAACTCCGTGTGATATTTACAAAAGCTAAGTAGCCATTGACAATCTGATCAAGCCCAATCTCGGAAAACGCATTCAGTACGACTTGGGCCGTGGCATGATCTCCATCTAGAATTGTCGCCTGATTGGTCTCATCTCCGCGAAAGAGCAGTTCATAAGCGAAGAGTTCCATGTTCCGTCCATAAATGGGCTGACGGCCTACTAGCACCGTGGTGGCGGGACATGAGGTAAGCTTCATCGAGGGTTCATTCATACAGAAACAAGGCGTTCTAATGAGAAAAGAGCAGAGATGGAAGGCATAGGAGATGCGCTTGCGCTTCTTCTTATTTTCTCGATTATGAGCTCATCGGTGCCTAGATAGCCTTCTGGTTCCTAACTTAACCAAGTGTTAGATCGGCAGATATGGGGTAAAAGTTTAACCGTTCCTGGAACACTTTCTCATGATTGGGACAGGTTCATATATCTTTATCTTTGTTTCATGACACGCAATGTGAAGCTGTAAGCCTCTGTTCGGACCTATACTTTCCCCTAAAGCTTGGGAACGAGAAAATCCCAGCAAACGAGCGAACAAGGAGTCAAGAAGGCTTTTATCCTAGTGTAAAAACTAGGGTTTCAGTTGGCAGAGAGTATTAGAGTCAATCGGGAGTTGATATTGTCAAGGCGACACCCTGAGGTCAGGTCTGCAGTCGTCGGGAGGCAGAACATTTCGCATCGGTTGGATTCCCGCCTGCGCGGGAATGACGCAATCTCAAGACCCCTTTCTGTTCTGGTTTCTTCTCGTCAAGACGCGTTCACGCATTGTCTGAGCGGCGAATCATAGTTTCTACATCCAAAGTGAATAACGCTCTACATCTATGCCTAATACAAAGGCACATCATAGATGCAAATTACTTGAGAAAGTTATTCTAACTCATTGTACCTTGCTTGCAGTTGTGCAGGTCTATGATTTTCGTCGCAACCGTGAGGAGAGTTAGATTGAGAGAAGACATCACCGAATATCCTCGGTCTGCTGTAAAACGAGGCTCGCTCCTGCGTCTCCAAGACTTTTTTGGGTTCTATGGCCTTACCCTTCGATTTTGCTGCTTGGCCTGCCACGACGTTTCTGCTCTCCCTTTGGCGGGCGACCTACTCTCTGTGCAACAGTTGAGAGCAATGAAGTTTTTCTCGATCTTCCCCTTCCCTTTCTTCCGCGCTGAGGTTGACCGCTCAGTTTGACCACTTCGTATCCCATCTTCTTAAGGACTCTATTAAGTTGACGTATCAACATGCGTTCTCGGGAGGCCAAAACTTTTTTTTCCTTTAATACATTAGAAACGGCTGCTAATACATTGTCTGAGTTTAAACGTGCCATTGATTCTATTCCCTCCTTCCAACATAATGAAAGAACATATTCCTCATTCCTCGTGAGTTCGACTTCATCTCTTCTTGCAAACTTCTTTTTGCAAATTTGTAATAAAAATATCTGTGAAAGTAAAGAAAAATTTTTATGATTTGGAAATCAATTCTTTCCGAAAAAGAAAAACTCGTTATATCGCCACCACAGAGAGGCAACCTCTCACTTCACTAACAGGGATAGTCCGTCTTTCTCCAAGCTTTCAACAAGACGGTTGAAGTTCTCTATCTTTTTCACAATTCATTCTACTGTTACACCTACCGTTTGGGAACGCTTTTGGTGCTGACGCTGTATTAGCGATATCCACAAGAGGCATTGGCTTTCGTGCTGAAGCATTTAACTTGACTTGCTCAAGAGGATATAAAAGCCCTGTGGGAGCTACTCTGTTCCTTAGGATGGATATTTGCGGAGAGGCAGTTTACTGAGGTTCGAGCAAATCGAGACACTGGGTAGGGCCCTTGAAGCCACACTGACATAATGGTAGTTATTTTAGGTAGCTGCTTGCTGTTTCTCGAAAAACAAGGGGTTAAATATCCCTTCCGGCTGCTTGATTTACAGAGGGAGGGTGCGTTAGCCTTACACGCTTGCAATTTCATCTACCAAAGGTAGGTTAGCGGATAAGATGAGAAGGCATAATGCTTCAACCTCTAGACGTCGCCTAAGAGACAGAGGTCATCCAGAACTGAAGACCAGGGCAGCGGTTTCTACTGTTGACAATGTTCAGAACCACACGATCTATTGCAGAGAGGTTTATCGATGCCGGAATATGCGTATGTTCTGATTAATGTCCTTCCTGGACAAACCGCAAATGTCAAAAAATTGCTTGAGGAAATTGAAGAAATCAAAACAATCGATGCCTGTTGGGGAAAACCGGACATCTTTGCACGGGTAGAAGTCCCCAATCAGGAAGCCCTCACAAAACTCGTCTTGACGAGAATCCATGCCATTGAGGGGGTTGCCCAAACTGACACACATCTTGTCTATAACTTGCAGGACTAGCCGTTTGTTCGCTTGGTGCAACCATATGTAAGGGGGCTATTAAAATAATCCCGGGCTGGCATTGAAGCTCGCGACTAGAACGAACGATAGCCTGGATCTCGTCGCGGGGGATGCCTTTGATCGTAGACATGTTTCCAAAATTCCAAGGATGGGCTCGTACCCTTGGTGATCGGCTCGAAAAAAATTTCGTCTATATGGTGAGCAGATTCGTAAATCGCAGTAGCGGGGGAAGGCTTAGCGGCTGTCTGGCTGTGCCCCTCTTCAGCGTGGGAACACCTAACTAGGCCCCCATCACAGTTTGCTTGATAGTATCTCTGCTCCCGCTTATGCTGTCTGCTAGATGGCGTAAGGAATGGGATCCGTTAGTCCAGCTTCCTTAAACCCAGCTTTACGAATGAGGCAACTATCGCATCGTCCACATGCCACACCTGTGGATGTGGGATCATAACAACTATGGGTCAATTCGAAGGGCACATTAAGACTCTGACCTTTTTGAATGATTTCTCCCTTTGTCATAAAGAGAAGTGGGGCTCGAATTGTCACATTCTCTCCCTCAACACCCATCTTCGTGCCCAATTGAGCCATTGCCGTGAAGGCTTGAAGAAACTCGGGACGACAGTCAGGGTACCCAGAATAGTCTCGAATGTTAGCACCGAAAAAAATCGCTGATGCCTCACGGACCTCTGCATACGCTAAGGCTAATGAGAGAAAAATGATATTTCTCGCTGGGACATAGGTTACAGGAATCTCCTTTTCGCGTTCAGTTACTGAACGATCTTTGGGGACAGGTATATTCCCTGTCAAAGCTGACCCGCCGATCGCCTGCAAATCAAGAGGGAGTACAAGATGTTCATGGGCATTCAGCCAGCGGCCGATCTGTCTGGCGCGCTCTACTTCCAGCGCATGCCGTTGCCCATAGTGAAGAGTCAAGAGGTATAACGCAAATCCTTCTGCTCGGGCGAGTGCAGCTGTAACTGTGGAATCAAGTCCCCCACTAGCCAGAACAACAGCTTTCATAGCCTAGCGGTTCAACAATTAAAATACCAAGGACACCCCACTAAGGAGCTCTTTTTTTAGGGATTAGGCCCGTTGTTCGCTCTTTTCGATTTTCTCCAATAACTCCAGCCGAGTTTGACACTCGATACAATACTTGGCGAACGGAAGCGCTTCCAACCGTTTTTCACTGATCTCTGCATCGCATTCTGCGCAGCGCCCGTAGGTTCCTTCTTCGAGGCTAGCCAGGGCCTCTTCGATGAGGAGTCGCTCCTTGTTGCGCATTTCTTGAAGAGAAATGCCCATCTCTTGTTCAAGATCAACTAAGGCTTGATCTCCACTGTCCATGGCGGATTCCAACCGACGTTGTTGTTCGGCGGTCAAGGATTGGCCTAGTTGTGTTTGCATGGTTTGCATTAAAGCATCCCGCTTGGCTAGCAAGATTTGACGTAACCTTGCACGCCGTGCCTCTTGGCTGAGCTCTTCTTTTGATTCTTTGATGGTCTCGTCCGTCGGGTGAGACGTTCGGGCTGCTGGCCCCTTGGCATCTTTGATTTTGTCTGACTTTGCAGATGGGCCAAGAGATTTCTTGTGGCTTGTTTTGCCGCTCATGTGCACACTCCTTTGTGACAGAGGCACTCTCCGAATGCTACTAACCGCTAGACGTTCAGATCAAGCGGATGTCTGACTTAAAAGGGAGAAAGTTATATCATACCTCAGGGATATTCCATCAAGGAATAAACTGGACATCCATCTAATTTTTGTCGCCCCCCAAGAGAGAGCAACTCCACCAAAAACGCGCATCCCACAATCTCTCCCCCCAATTGACGAATTAAATGAATCGTTGCCGATGCAGTGCCGCCCGTAGCCAAGAGATCGTCGATAATCAGGACGCGCTCTCCTCGTTCAATCGCATCTCGATGAATAGTCAAACAATTTGCTCCATATTCTAATGAATATTTGACCTCAAACACATCGGCAGGCAACTTTCCCGGTCGCCGGACGGGAACAAATCCCGCATGTAACTGAAATGCTAAGGGACACCCTAAGATAAACCCGCGAGATTCGATTCCAACAACTTTCGTGATGCGTTTATGTCGGAATCGCTCAGTGAATTCCTGAATGATGGACCGAAAGCCATCAGGATCTTTGAGTAAGGGGGTAATATCGTAGAATAAAATGCCGGGTTTGGGAAAATCGGGAATTTCTCGAATTAATGATTTGTAATCCATAGCTTTTACAACCCCGGTTAGTGGCTAACGTGAGTTAAAGAGAGCGTACCTCTTAATCCTCCTATAGTATGTTATCGAAGAATCTCGAAGAACTTGTCTTGTCCTGTAGGGCTTAGCCATCGAACATCAACCATTTCAACGCAGGCCAGCGGCGGCCCTTCAGATAAAAGTTTGAGAAAGGCTTCCACCTTCTGGGGTGTTCCCTCAACCTCACATTCTACCCGTCCATCGGGCAGATTTCGGACCCACCCAACAAGATGATGGCGTGCTGCTTCTCGGCGGACAAACGCCCGATATCCGACCCCCTGTACCACCCCAGTGATCATCGCATGAGCCCGAACTCGTTGAGTCTCCATTATCAACCCTTTGGAAACTTCTCTAGGCCTCCTTGTGCCTGCCACACATAGCGAAACACACATTGAGCTGTTTCATAGGCATGACGAATACAGTCTGGAATGCCAACCCCCTCATATGCCGCACCTGTAAGAAACACGCCTGGATATTCACCAAGATATTTCTGGATACGAGCAAGCCGGTCGTTGTGCCCAATCGTATATTGGGGCATTGCCGCATGCCAGCGGAAAATTTCCTGGGCCTGTGGGCGAAAGGGAACTCCGACTATTTCGGACAGTTCCTCAGATGCAAGGCGCATGAGAGCCTGATCGTCTTCATGGAGAAGCGCTTCCTTTCCCCTCCCTCCTAGATAACATCGGACCAAGAGTTCTCCTTGTTTGGCACGGTCCGGCCATTTCAGCGAGGTCCAAGTGGCAGCCAGAAGAGATTTATGTTCGACTCTTGGGACCACAAATCCATATCCTTGAAGCCGGTTACGAACTTCTCCTTCGGAGATAACAAAAGAGAGCGTAATGGTTGAAGTATAAGGAATTTCATCAAGACATGCGGCAAGAGAGCCATAATTATCTCGAAGGAGCTTAGCAGAGATAAATGCTGGGGTCGCCAGAACCACGGCATCGGCATGGAGAATGAGGTGGTGATCACAGACGACCCGATACAGCGATGACCGTAAGGGAGACCGAACCTGTTCAATGCATTCAACAGACTGTCCTGCTAGCAATCGGATCCCTCGCCGGCGAAGGATGTCGGTTAATTGGGTAACAAGGCTGGATAACCCCTCACGCAGCGTGACGAACATCGTGGAGGGGGGCATATTCCGGCGTGAAGGTGTTGCCCTGCGTTCCGAGAGTATCCCCTTAATCAAGCCCCCGTACTGCTGCTCCAATTGTACAAAACGAGGACAGATCGCCCGAGCGCTCAGTTCGTTTGCATCGCCAGCATAAATACCTGCAACCAACGGTTCAATTAAGCGGTCAAAGGCTTCGTTTCCTAGTCGACGGCTAAAAAAAGTGGCAAGTGATTCATCCTCATTCGAGCTGCTGGGTGGAAGCACCCAATCGCCAAGCATGCGAAGAACCCCTTTCCAAGAGATCAGTCCGTTGAGTAGCAACGGTGTGAGTCTCGTAGGAACAAAGGCGATAAGACCCGGGGGAAATTCACGCAAGCGCCCGCGAGAGTACACAAACGTTCGATTGTGGAGCGGATTGGGATACCGGAGTGCAGACTCTAATCCTAACTTCTTACACAAGTCGAGAGCCCAAGGTTTCGTCGTTAGAAATGAATCGGGGCCGAGTTCAAGAATCCGGTCAGCTACCGATTTGGTGAGAATTTTTCCTCCCCAGCGAGGTTGGGCCTCAAGCACGGTACAGGTTATCGCCATGTTGGAAGAAGCATTAGCTTGCTCGGTAAGAGCAAATGCCGTGGTGAGTCCAGCAATCCCACCCCCCACAACAACTATATGCGGCCGTCGGCCACAGGTTTTTTGCCATACCGCACTATCCATATCTATGAAGGCACGCTCCGTTCACAGAAGTTGTTTGTCACCGATATCCAGCACTCGTTCTAGCGCCTGATATGGCTATGCTGGCTATGCTTATGAACGTATTCAATTGTAGCAGCTACATGGTCAACAGGGGTACCTGGCAAAATCCCGTGTCCTAGATTAAAAATATGTCCAGGTCGCTGCCCGGCCCGAACCAAGATATCATGCACGCGACGTTCAATCTCTACCAGAGGGGCAAATAAGACGACGGGGTCGAGATTGCCTTGCACTGCCACCTCATGACCCAATACTGCCCATGCCTCGTCGAGTGGGACACGCCAGTCCAATCCGATAACATCACTGCCGACTCGACGCATCAACGGCAACAAGGTCGCAGTTCCAGTACCAAAGTAAATCACGGGAACTCCCTCCGCACGAATCGCCTCAATCATAGCTTGGACATGAGGAAACACATACTCTTCGTAATCTCCCGGTGCCAAACAGCCCACCCAACTGTCAAAGATCTGAATAGCTTGGGCTCCAGCACAAATCTGGACCTGCAGGTAGGTGATAATCGTGTGCACCAATTTTTGCATGAGTTGATGCCATGCGCGCGGCTGTGCATACATGAAGGTTTTTGTTGTGACATACGATCGAGAGCTTCCTCCTTCAATCGCATAACTTGCCAGGGTGAAAGGCGCCCCAGCGAATCCTATAAGCGGGACACGATCGGCTAACATCGCTCGGGTTCGTCTGATTGCCTCACCTGAAAACCTGAATGCCTCATGGTTCACAGGACGAAGGGAATTCACCGCTTGAGCCTGACGAAGGGGATTGCGAATAACAGGCCCTTCCCCTTCCAAGAAAGCCACGTCCAAGCCCATCGGCTCTAAGGGCAAGAGAATATCGGCAAAAATGATAGCCGCGTCTACGGCAAATCGCTCAATAGGTTGTAGGGTCACTTGTGCAGCCAAATCAGGGGTCTTACAAACATCAAGAATCCCATGTCGGGCGCGAATGAGTTGATATTCCTTCATATATCGACCAGCTTGCCGCATAAACCACACAGGAGTCCGATCCACGGGTTCACGACGACAGGCTCGCAGAAAACGATCATTCATTATTGAGGAGTAGTGACTAGCTTTCCCCAGGTTATTCGTAAGGTTATTCGTATCGTATATCTCGTATATCTTTGGGAGAAAGCATTCTATGGGTGGCCCTTAAGGGGTGTCAATGAAGTCCGAATGGTGGGTTCCCTGTGGAGTCGAGTCTCGATTATGAGTTGGGGGTAACATGGCTCGTAACCGCATACTTTCTTCCTCGAAATGCTGGAGCTCCTCGGGGGTCAAAATCCAGGCATCACAAGGGGCGAGCTCAATACGGTAGTGGTGTTCCTCCAAAGAAAACCATTCAATATAGGGATGCGGGGGTACCAAGGGATGAGGGTCGAAGGAGATAAGACTGACTGTACCAAAATGGGGAACCGGAAAATCCGCGAGACGTTCCAAAGCCCGCTCATCATCTAGAAACCGTGAATTGCGAAATGAGAAAGCGCGCCCGTAGAGATCCAGGCCAAAATTACCCTTCAGGTAAAACTCCACAGACCCAATAGCAGCAAAGACAATATGTCCGACAACGATCCCTTCTGTTCGATTATCAAGGTACCCTTCCTTTACCCACCGAAAGTTCCCGAATTTCTCTGCCATCGTATACGCTAAGTGGTTGCCGGGAGTTCCCAAAAAAAGAAAACTCGCTCCCCGCCGAAGAATAAAAAATTGCAGGGATTAAGGCTTACACAGTGGGCATTTCAACTGTTTGCTGGTTCCAGCTTGTTCGAGAGCGTCCAGAGCCGTTTCCTTATCGGGATACTGGAACCACCCGCCCTCCCAAAAGTCTGAAGATGTAGGACCAGAAGGCACCTGCAAACATCGATCGCGATGGAGCACGGCTTGATCCAACGCTCGTGCAATATGAACCCAGTGGACCATCGTACAGCCTCTATCCCACCTTCTCTGACGTATAAAGCTTGTACGATCTCCTAGTTCGCGTCAATAAGTTGCCACTCATCTTTCTCAATAACCACTCGTTGCCCCGCTTGGATTTTTTTGAGATCTTCTCGATCAAAAATTTTCATATAACGTTCAATTCGTTCAGGATCATCGATCCGCTCTTCTTGCACCAACCCACTTGGTAATTTATACTTACGAATTAGGATAGACATATCCCCTCCCTTCCTAGTTTGGCTTTGAGTCTATTTCTAAAGAAGACTAAAATACAGAAGTGGGGAATAGACCGTCAAGAGAAAGAAGCCTCTTTCACAACAGAGGCCGGCGACTTCTGAAAAGTGGAGGATCAGTATAATTGAGAATTTCAAGGAATTTCAAGAATTTGATATAATAAAAACTTATGTTTTGCCACCAGTGGGTAACTCCGGTTCTGACGGAGAAAAAGGGGGATTTCAATGCCATTGTATGAATACCAATGCCAAACATGTGACCACAAATTCGAGCGTATGCAATCGCTGAGCGCCCTAGATGAAGCAACACCATGCCCACGTTGCCATGGAGAGAAGACTAAACGGCTTATGTCTTCATTTGCCTCACATGTTAAAGGAACTCGTAAGCCAGGTTTTTCAGAAATGAAAGCGTACCAAATGTATCATGAACGAATGGACAAATTTTCCAAGCTTCCCCCGATTGTTGGAGCCAGAGCCATGCCAGGACCGCCGAATATGACTCAACCCACTGATTCTGGGACGAGTCCGGACTCATAACCTCCGAAACCCCAACTGTGGAGACGAACAGGATTGGCTGTTTTTGTTATAGACGGGCGCGATATCTCGAGATATAGACTTGACTTTTCATTTTCTAACAAGAAATGATGCACCTCCCTTTGAGGGGGATCGGCTTTTTCTCTCGCTTTTTTATGCAAGTGGAGGCACACAAGCGAGTTTCTTTGCCTAAGCATACCGCCAGAAAGCCCGTTTGGAAGATAATGCAGGCGCTCAAGACAATTTTCTTTGCCATTGGATTCGTTTTGGTAATAGGATGGTTTTTCCCCGCTGATGCGACCACGGATTCGAAAAATCCTCCTGAACTAGCTGGCTCCTGCCTTGTCATTGGCAATGGTCCCGAACGATACGCGATTGAGTCATTAGCTCGGGAGTTTGAAGCCATAAATCCTAAGGTCTCGATCGATTTCTTTTGGCATCCTAATGCGAAGCCAGTGAAGGCTGTGCGTTCTCACCAGGCAGATATTGCCGTGACGGGCATCGTCGAAGATGATCTTCCTTCCACGATTATTGCCTGGGATGGGATCGCCGTCATCACAAATTTCGCAAATCCAATTGAAGCGGTCACGACCGAGCAACTGGCGGCGATTTTTTCAGGAAAAGTGAGGTTGTGGTCGCAAGTCTATGAAGAAGGCCCCGAAGCTCGCATCAAACTGATCAACCGAGCATGGAACCAAAACATCCGTCAGGGATTTGAAAAGCTCCTGGGTATTACAGGAAAAACCCCTAGACGGACACGTGTTGTGGGGAGTGAATTGGAGGCATTTCACGCCGTAACTGGAGATATTTATGCCATCTCCTACGTTTCAATGGGACCGGCATTGCAAGCGCATAAAGATGGATATGGCATAACCCTGTTGTTTATTGACGGAATTGAGCCTGAATACCAAACCGTCTTGGACGGATCGTACCCGCTGCGTCGACCTGTGGTCTTTGTAATGAACGAGAACGCTTCTCCAATCGCCCTCGCCTTTCGTGATTTTGTGCTCTCTCCTGCTGGACAGCGACTGATCAAAATTGGAGCAAGCGGCTTGTACCAAGACAAAACTCGTTCCGTCATCAAATACTACCCTCTCCGTCCTGACTGATTCCCCACAACTAAGAAGCGGGAACGACTCCGGTGACCACGAACCACAAATCCTTGATTAGCGAAAAAAGATGAGGTGTTGTGCGAGACACCTGATATTCTGAAGGACGACTGTAGAGGACCATACACTCATCAGCAGGCAGCAGCATGTTTAGAAAGATTCTCGTCGCAAATCGGGGAGAAATCGCCATGCGTGTCATTCGCGCCTGCCGGGAACTTAATATCGCGACCGCTGCAATCTATGCCGAATGTGACGCTACGGCGATTTACGTCAAAAAAGCCAATGAAGCGTATTTGGTCGGCCCTGGTCCTCTACAAGGATTTTTAGATGCCGAGCAGATTGTCGGACTTGCCAAACGCATTGGAGCCGATGCCATTCACCCCGGATATGGATTTTTATCGGAGCAAGCTCCATTTGCTGAACTCTGCCAACAAGCTGGTATCACCTTCATTGGTCCATTTCCTCATACTCTCGCCTTATTGGGAGATAAAGTGAAGGCTCGTGAGCTGGCCAAAAAGATTGGAGTTCCCGTTGTGCCGGGTACTGATGGCCCAGTCCGGAGCGTTGAAGAGGCCCTTGCCTTTTGCCGGTCTGTGGGATATCCCGTAATGGTCAAAGCAAGTGCTGGTGGCGGTGGACGCGGGCTACGGGTTGCCCGATCCGATGAAGAGCTTGTCGCCGCTATGGAATCGGGCGCGCGAGAAGCGCAAGCTGCGTTTGGCAATGCAGAGCTCTTTATCGAGAAATTCATTGAACGGCCTCATCATATTGAGTTTCAACTCTTGGCTGATCTCGATGGGTATGTGGTGCATTTGGGGGAGCGAGATTGCTCGATTCAGCGGCGGCACCAAAAACTGATTGAAATCGCACCCTCTCTCGTTCTCACCCCACGACTTCGCGCGGAAATGGGAGAAGCCGCCATTGCCCTAGCTAGAGCCGCTCATTTTCACAACGCAGGCACAGTGGAGTTTTTACTAGACCAAGACGGGCGGTACTATTTCATTGAAATGAATCCTCGCATTCAGGTAGAGCACACCGTGACGGAACAGATCACGGCAGTCGACATTGTTCAGTCACAGATCTGGATTGCAGCCGGCCGGCCCTTGATGTTTGGGCAGCATGAAGTCAGTCTCCAAGGGTACGCAATTCAATGCCGGATCAATGCAGAAGATCCACAAAATGGATTTCGTCCGTCCTCGGGGAAAATTACCGCTTATCTTTCACCGGGAGGCATTGGGGTCCGTATCGACGGGGCTGTATATAAGGATTATACGGTGCCTCCCTATTATGATGCCCTGCTTGCCAAACTGACGGTTCGAGGCCGAACATGGAACGAAACCGTTCGGCGGACTCACCGGTCTCTTGAAGAATTCGTCCTCCGTGGAGTAAAAACCACCATTCCGTTTATGATGAAAATCATGGAGGAACCGGATTTTCGCGCAGGACGATTCGATACCTCCTATCTCGATACCCATCCAGAGTTATACAACTATGAACATGTTCGTGAACCCGAGGATCTGGTGGCAGCGCTGTCTGCAGCTATTGCCGCATATGAAGGATTGTAGAGCGTCGTCGCTGTTGTGACTCTCTTCGCTCTCAGGGGAAAGCGCTTCACGGAGACGGAGGATTTCCTGTTCTTTTGAAGAAGACGCCCCTTTAAGGAACCTGTCTATGGCTATAAAACGATCGCGCCGGCAAGCTCGACCGTCTTACACGAAACGGGCACAAAAATCAGCGCCAGCGTTTGAGCTGGAACCATCTCCCGCTCGGCAGCTTTACCTGACGGATGTGGCGTTGCGGGACGGACATCAATCACTATTGGCAACACGTATGCGCACAGAGGACCTTCTGCCGGCAGCCGAGCAATTGGATCGAGTTGGATTCTGGTCGCTGGAAGTTTGGGGAGGGGCGACATACGATACGTGTCTTCGATTTCTTAAGGAAGATCCCTGGGAACGGCTCCGTGCTTTTCGGGCTGCGGCCCCAAATACTCGCCTGCAAATGCTTCTGCGCGGACAGAATCTCGTGGGATACCGCCATTATGCCGATGATGTCTTGGAACGGTTTATTGAGCGTTCCGCGGAAAACGGAATCGATGTCTTCCGCATCTTTGATGCCCTCAATGATATTCGAAACCTCAAACATGCCATGCACATCGTTAAGCAATGTGGCAAGCATGTGGAGGCTGCGATTTGTTATACGGTGAGTCCGGTCCATAGCCTGCATCACTTTGTCGAGCTCGCTAAACAGCTCGAGGATCTGGGCACCGACACTATTTGTATCAAGGACATGGCAGGCTTGCTCCCCCCGTTCGAAGCCTATGAGTTAGTACGGCGCCTCAAGGCAGCAGTCCATGTGCCCTTGCATTTGCATACGCATTATACTTCTGGCATGGCTTCGATGTCTGCTTTGATGGCCGTATTGGGTGGGTTGGATATCTTGGACACCGCTATGTCGCCATTGTCTGGGGGAACGTCTCATCCTCCAACGGAATCGTTGATTGCCGCCTTGCGACACACACCCTACGACACCAAATTGGATCTCAACCAGTTGACACCGGTGGCGGAACATCTCCGGGCTGCCCGGAAAAAGTATCACCAATTCGAAAGCGATTTTACCGGTGTTGATACGGATATTCTCCTCTCTCAAGTGCCAGGTGGCATGTTGTCCAACTTAGCCGCTCAACTCGCGGAACAACAAGCTATCGACAAAATGAAAGCCGTACTGGAAGAAATTCCTCGAGTTCGAAAGGATATGGGGTATCCTCCGCTGGTGACTCCGACGAGTCAAATTGTGGGGACCCAAGCCACATTGAACGTCCTGACCGGAGAACGCTACAAAGTCATGACTAATGAGACCAAGAACTACTTCCGGGGGCTCTATGGCAAACCTCCAGGGTCCGTGAACTCCAAAATTCGCGCGCAAGCCTTAGAGGGGGAGTCCCCTATTAGTGGCAGGCCGGCTGATAGTTTGGAGCCCGAATTAGAGCAGGCCAAGGCTGAAGTGGCGGACAAAAATCTTTCAGAAGAAGATCTTCTCTCTTATGCGCTGTTTCCCTCCATCGCGTTGCAATATTTTGATGAGCGTGAACGAGGGGAACTCAAGCCAGAAACCCTCGAGCCCGCTCCTAAGAGCGGACCAGCCGTTGCGCACGAGCTCCATCTCGCCCCCATCGAGTTCAAGGTTATGCTTCATGGGGAATCGTATCATGTTCGTATTTCTGGATCGGGCCAAACTGTGGATGGCCGGAAACCCTATTACATCAAAATCGACGACCGACTCGAGGAAGTGTATCTTGAACCCATTCAGGAAGTACTTGCTGGGGAACCTGACACGCATCTCGCCTCCAGCAATGTCAAACCCGGCAAACGTCCTAAGCCGGCAACTCCTGGGGACGTCACCACTCCCATGCCGGGTCGACTCGTCAAAATTCTTGTGGCCAAGGGAGACCATGTAGCGACAGGTGATCCTCTTCTCGTCGTTGAAGCCATGAAAATGGAAAACCGTGTCACTGCTCCCATCGAAGGAGAAGTCAAAGCAATTTATGTGCAAGAGGGAGATCAGGTCACCCCTGAGGAAACACTGATTCACCTTGAATAGCTACCTTGGCAAGGTGGCAACAAGCAGGATCTATTCCTATGTGCTCCCTCGCCTATGCTTTTTCGCGATGCTATCACATCGTTGTTTCCCTCTGACATCACCTTGTTTCAGCGATGGCCTGTATCCTATACCCAGGTCGAACACTGTCGGTTAGCCTACCTCGATCACGGCGTGGGAACACCCCTCGTACTCTTACACGGATTCGGGGGAAGCATGTGGCAATGGGAGCATCAACAACACTCCTTATCCAGGCATTGCCGCATCCTTACCCCAGATCTCCCTGGCTCAGGTCTGTCTGAGAAACCAAGGATTGCTTATTCTCCAGAGTATCTGGTCCGTGCCATGCAAACATTCATACATTACCTTAATCTCCATCCGGTGACCCTTATTGGCCATTCCATGGGTGCGGGTTTGGCACTTGCCTTGGCATTGACTGAACCCGGCCGGATCGCCAGACTCGTGCTCATTGCCGGCTTTCCCCCTCGACTGTTGAACAGTATCGCCTCTCCCCTATATGCCGCCTTTCTCCGGACTTCTCCCCCGCTTTGGTTGGCTCGATTGGGAAATCGGATCGCCGGGCGCTGGTTGGCCCGACGCGTCTTGCAGGAAATCATTCACCAAGATCGTCTCATTACCCCCCTAGTTGTCGAGCGTTCGTATCGGGCCCGTGTTGATCCAGGGTTTCTTCCTCCTCTGTATTCTCTGATGCGACATCTCGAGGAATGGGACACAACCTATGGATTACGTTTAGCCGAGATTCAGATCCCTACGCTCATCATCTGGGGAACACACGACCGTATCTTTCCACTCGAGGTGGGGAAAGACCTTCATGCCTTACTTTCCCGTTCCTCCTTCCTTGTTATCCCAGAGACCGGCCATATGCCGCAATGGGAGTCGCCCGATCAGGTTAACGCGGCCATTTTGGAATTTCTCCAAATCCGCGAGGGGTAAAAGCAGAGAAATCTTGGCGGCAGCCGCCTGAAATACCCCCTTGAAGAATCTGCTGGTCTTGCTGGATACTGCTTGAAAGAGCGGCATATGATGAACAACATCACCATGGATGGTCTCATGACAACATGGCGGCTGTGGATTTCCTGCTGTCTCATTATCCTTGGGGGATGGACTGGGTGTACGATGGTGTCCCCACCAGACGGTTCCGGTTTTACCTATCAAGCCATTCCTGTAGCCACAGGGACGGTCCCTACTGGAGATGGCTCTTCTGTGACATTTCGAGGGAAAGCCATCGCCTTAAGCGGCACTGGCATCCAAGCGGGAGAACGACTGCGTCCCGCTATTGTCACCAGACCAGATCTGTCTCTCATGGATTTGACAGAAACGAGTGGTACGATCCGGATTATCAGTGTGGTGCCTTCCTTGGATACCAGAGTGTGTGAACAACAAACGCATTACCTCAGTGAAAAAAACCAGGGGCTCGACAACCTGGTCTCCCTGTACACTGTCAGCGTGGACACTCCTTTCGCTCAGGCTCGTTTCGCCAGAGAGGCTGGTATCCGCAATGTCTCCTTTTTCTCAGATTATCGAGGAGCGAGATTTGGACGAGCTCATGGATTGTTTATCGAGGATCTCCATATTTTGGCTCGGGCCATCATGGTTGTCGATCAGTATAATGTCGTCCGCTATCTTCAGGTAACACCAGATCTTGCTTCTATGCCGGATATGGAGGCTGCGTTTAAGGCAGCTCGGGCCCTTATCTCACAAGAGTCAGCCACAAGTCGGATTGCCTCCAACTTCCCACCGGGTGATGCACCATCTCGGAATCCAGCCGAACGGTTATTCACCCCTTGAGGCCTTTGATGAGTTTTACAGAAAAGTTACGGAGGCAAGCTCGTCAGATTTGGGAAGCACAAATTGAACATCCCTTCGTTATCTCCCTCGGAAAGGGGACGCTCCCTCAACGAAAATTTCGGTTTTATATCCTGCAGGATGCCCGATTTCTCGAGGAACTTGCCAAAGTCTTTGCGTTAGGCGTGCACCGGGCTCCTGATCCAGACACCGCCTTGTCCTTTGCAAAACTTGTCGATGAGACAATCCGTGTAGAGCGCGGGCTTCACGAACAGTATGGAAAGCGATGGAAGCTTTCCCGTACGGCCATGCAACGAACACCTATGGCCCCCACTACCTATGCCTACACTCGACATATGTTGACCGTTGCTCAACAAGGTACATTAGGGGAATTGACAGCAGTTACACTTCCCTGTGCCTGGATTTACTGCCTGATTGGCCAGCATCTCTTGAGAAATGGGCCGCCCGATCCGAAGCATCCGTATAGGGAGTGGTTACAACTCTATGGCGCCCCGGAGTTTGCCCGTGTGACTCACTGGATGCGAACACTTGTCGATCGAGAAGCCAAGACCGCAAGTCAAAGGGAGAAAACCCGAATGGCAGACGCATTCTTGACAAGCTCCCGCTATGAGTGGATGTTCTGGGACATGGCTTGGCGTGAGGAACACTGGCCAATCTGATCCTCACATTCCCTACAGGAGAATGAGTGACATCAATGTGACAACAACCCGAGTGTGTGTTCTAAAGGCTTACTTTCCTCAGTAGAATCTGGCAGGGAAGCATGTACCTCGCTGTGATGTTTTTTTTCACGATTCTCGGTATCTCGCTCATGGCCATTGGGCAACAGTGGTCCGTGATCACCAAGCGAGATCGCGAGGCCGAGTTGGCGTTTCGGGGTTTTCGGATCCAAGAAGCCATTGCACGTTATGCGGCGGATTATGAAGTCTTCAAGGCCTCACGAGCGACTCGCTATCCACTGACACTCGAAGCGTTGACGAAAAAACCGAGGCGGTATTTACCCGTAGTCTATAAGGATCCTATCACTGGAGAAGACTTTGAACTCATCACCGTTGGCAAGGAAATCCGCGGTGTACGGAGTCGGAGTTTGGAAAAACCGCTAGACCGGGTGACTTTCAAGGGAGCGCCAACCTATCATGCCTTCAAATTTGAGGCTTCTGATCGTACGCCGTGCAGGATGAGTGCCCTCAATTCTCCCATGTTTACTCCCTGTCCTCCCACTTCCATTCAGCGTAGCCCACAGAGTACCAAAAATTCCAAAGCCTCCAACAAAGAGGGACCTGCTTAAAGAACCCCCAACAAAGGCCTTAACCACCAGGGCTTCCTAACCGATAAACACGGTAACCCCTCGCTCGCGAGGGGATAACATGGTGTCACAAAGCCAATCTTTTTCCCTTTCCTGACGCTACCACAAATTCCATGCCAGGAAGTTCATTGAAGAAACAATGAGAACCCTCAGAATTCACCTTCTTATAGGAATGCTTGCGGTTATCTCATGTACCGCGGCGAATCCGGACCTGCGCCTTGCAGAAGAACTCGCACAGCAGAAAAATTGGGACGCGGCCGTTACAGCCTATCGAGACGCACTCCGCCGAGACCCCTTCAACCGAACTCTTCAAAAGGCTCTGTCCCATGCCAAGCGCCAGGCGGCTCGCGAACATTACCAGCAAGGGCGCCAATTGCTCAAAAAAAAGCGGCTGACTGAAGCGGTCAATGAGTTCCAACTTGCTCTTGGGCTTGACCCGGCGGCCCCAGAACATCATGCGGCATTAGGGGAAGCCATCCGTTTGAAGAAGGCCCGTCGTGCCCTTCATGATGCCCAGAAACTTCAGGCGCTTGGGCGTCTAGACGAAGCCATGGCCGCCTATGAACGAGCCCTGGAGCTCGATCCCCATCTCACTCAAGCTTTAGAGGGTATTACGGCCATTGCCCAAGCTCAGCAGGAGCAAAGCGCATTAGGCGGGACTTCTGAACCAGTTACCTTGCGATTTCAAAATGCACGTCTGAAACAGGTCTTTGAAATTCTGGCGCGCACCGCTCACATCAACATCATTTTCGAAAAAGACGTACGGGATGATCTTATTACGATTTTCACCAAGGATACGCCTTTTGAGGAAGCTCTCAATCTGATTTTAGCCACCAATCATTTGTTTGCCAAACGGGTCAGGCCCGATACTTTATTGATTATTCCCGACACCAAACAGAAACGACAACAGTATGAAGATCTTATGATTCGAACATTTTATCTTTCGAATGCCAAAGCCAAAGATATGGCGAACTTACTCCGAACCGTGCTGGAGACTAAGCGTGTGTATGTGAACGAGCCCTTGAACGCCGTCGTGGTTCGTGATTTTCCGGCTAAGCTGCAATTGGCTGAGCACATTCTGCTCGCAAATGACCGCCGTGATGCCGAAGTGGAGTTCAAAGTTGAAGTGCTGGAAGTCAACCGCAACAAAACTCAGCGGCTAGGCGCCACCTTTGCCAAGCAACTTGGGGCCGGCATCTTTCCTCCCAATACCACTACATTCAGCACAACGGGCCAGGTGTTTACCTATCGCCAGTTGACGGATCTTGGCCCGAATTCTTATTTGTTTACCTTTCCCTCTAGCGTGCTCCTCGAGTTTTTCAAGACGGAATCTGATGCCAAAACCCTGGCTTCTCCCAAACTTCGGGTTCTCAACAACCAAAAGGCTTCCATCAATATCGGAGATAAACAGCCGATTCTTCTCTCCACGACGAATGTCTTGCCGGGCCAGGCCGCTACGGGCGCGGTACCGACAACCTCGACAGTCACGTCCATTGAGTTCAAGGATACTGGAATCAAGCTGAGTGTCGAACCCATTATTCATTTAACAGGAGAAATTACGATCAAGCTCAAAATTGAAGTGACACGTCTAGGCGACTTGGTGACACTTCAAGACCAACCGAAAATCACGCAATTTCGGTTTGGCACCAGAATGGCAGAGACCACGTTGAATCTTCGAGATGGAGAAACCGTGATCTTAGCAGGGTTACTCCAAGAGGAAGATCGAAAAACCCGAGATTCGGTGCCGGGGTTGGATGATGTTCCTGTTTTGAAAGATCTTTTCTTCACAAAAAAAGAGAAGGTTACCACCGAGGTCATTTTGGCGATCACTCCACGATTGATTCGGAACGTCATCCCTCCCAGTCTTGTGAAGCAAACGCTGTGGTCTGGGACCGCAAACCAGTATGCGACGCGTCCTTTGTTTGCTTCTCCTGCACCGACGCCGCTCCCTGCACAACCTGAGACCCTACTGCTGCCACAGAATGCGCCTTTGGCGGAAGAACCTGTAGCGGAAGCAAAAGAAGGCGTACACGATCAAACAGCGACTGCCCATAAACCAGCACCGGCTTCGGCAAAACACGCACGGATTAGTCTTATCCCCTCTGAAGTCAGCACACGAACAGGGGAACGCGTGCAGATTCGCCTCCACGCCCACGCGCTTCCTGGGGTTCAAACTCTTCGTCTCCGGATCACTTATGACCCGCAGATTGTGGAATTTCATGAAGCCTTCCCGGGCACGTTCTTCCCTCAGAGTGACCCGGATAAAAGCTTAAGGGTTTCGGCTGCTCCAGAATCAGGCACAATTGTGTTAGAAATTGGAGGAACCGGAGAAATTGCCCAAGGCGACGGTACACTTGCCACCTTAGAATTTACCGCCAAGGATCGAGGGACATCGGTCATGCGCCTACATACCCCCACCTTGCAGGTGGCCAAACCCGATGCAGGAGCGAACTCCTTTGCTGTGACGGTCCAACATGGGAAAATTCGAGTTCTCTAAACGACAGCTATTCGACAAGCAGGGCATCACGCTTCTCGAAATATTGATCACGCTTGCTCTGTTGCTCATTCTGGCCTCTGTTGCCCTTCCGCTTTCAAAGTTGAGCGGAAAGCGGGCAAAGGAATTGGAGCTTCGGCAGACTCTGCGCATGATACGAACAGCAATCGACAATTTTCGGCGAGATTGGGCTCGTGATGGGAATACACTGTTGGGTCCACTCTGTGTCAAGAATCAGACCGCATGCAAGGAACATACAGGAGTGACAGGCTATCCCAAATCGCTAGAGACTCTCCTAGGCATTGAATTGACGGGAGCAGAGGCCGCACTTCACGAAAAGCATCCCGTGCGGCGATACCTGAGGCGAATTCCGGTGGATCCTATGACCAACTCGACTGAGTGGGGACTACGGTGCTATCAGGATGAAGCTGATGTCGATACGTGGTGCGGGGAGGATGTGTTCGATGTGTATACCAAAAGCCCTAAGACAGCAATTGATGGGACGAAATATCGCGAGTGGTAATGTGTAGCTGGCATCAACAAATCGATCAACGGCAAGGATACACGTTACTCGAACTCATGATCGTGGTGGCCATCGCGGGGATTCTCATCACACTTGCCGTGCCATCATTTCAGCGCGCTGCCGTGAAAGCTAGAGAGGCTGCTCTCAAACAAAATTTGTTTACGTTACGGTCGGTCATTGATCAGTATTATGCAGACACTGGCGAATATCCCAAAAGCTTAGAATCCCTTGTAAAAGCTGGATATCTACGGGCCATTCCGCTTGATCCGTTTACCAAATCCGCCGACACGTGGCAACTTATTTTCGAAGCAGAACCTGAAGAGGGGGAAATTCCCGGCATTTTCGATGTCCATAGCGGAAGCGATCTCATTGCCTTGAACGGAACACCATATAATGAGTGGTGATCGGATAAGTCAACGTTCTCCTTCCTGCTTCACACAGTTCCTTGGAAGGACACGGGGAAAGAGATGGGGATGGGCTTTCTGTCTCCTGCTTGGCGGGTGTGCTCAATCCGTTCCGCCCCCTTCTGTCGTGCCGCCTTCTCCACCGCCTCAGGCACATATGACTTTGGTTCGGGAGGCTAAAGCCGAAGCGCAAGAGCTGCGATCTGCCTTGGCCGCTCAACGAATCCAAGCGGCCAAACAAGCCGCTGAACTTCATGCGGCGCGGCAACAAGCCGCGGCCCTCCGTGAGCGAGAAGCGGAATATCTCCAACGCATCGCAAGTTTGGAAGCTGACCTGGCCTCGCTCAAAGCCGAGCGCGAGCAATTACACCAAACCGCGAAAGAGCTCGAGCTGAAGGTGAAAAACCTCCCAGCCCTTTTGCAAGTGATCCAAGAGCTCAGGACGATCCAGGCCACCGTCCAGGACCTGATGACATCTCTCAAAACAGTGACGACCGATTTGGCTGACATCAAGCAGACGATTCGCACGAACCAGACCGCTCTCCTCCGGTTGACTGGATCCTCTTCCGCTGATTTGAAATCTCCCCCCCTACCTCCCGCCTCTGGCCAGACAATCACCGTTCGTCCCGGGGATTCCCTTTGGCGCCTTGCTAGGGCACATGGAACCACGGTTGCCATACTCAAACAATTGAATGGGTTGTCAGGTGATCAAATTATCGTCGGGCAGATATTGAAACTCCCTGGGCGCTCCAAGAGTGTCTTGGGACCATCCAAGACTTCGTTGTCCGCAACTCCTTGAGTGTGATATGGCCCGCTTTCGCTATCGTGCAGCACGCCAGGATGGTACCATCATCGAAGCCTCCGCCACAGGACCTAGTGAAATGGCCGTCCGGTCGCAACTAGAAACAGATGGATTGCTGATTCTCGAGTTGAAAGGAGAATCATCCTGGAATGTAAACTGGCATTTCATACCACAACGAAAGCGGCTCTCACTTCGAGATTTTCTTGTTTTCAACCAGCAATTCTTGGCGTTGGTGAAATCAGGGTTGCCCATTCTGAAAACCTTCGACATTCTAACCGAGCGTGCTACCTATGGTCCCTTTCAACAGGCCTTATACCATGTTCGCGAAAAGATCCGCGGAGGCGCCGCTATTTCCCAAGCCATGGCCGCCGAACCACGCTTCTTTCCCGAGCTTTACCAGGCGTCGATTCAGGCCGGCGAACAAACCGGCAATTTGATCGAGGTTCTCCAGCGCTACATCGCCTATTTGAAATTGGTCATCAGTGTTCGAGAAAAGATTGTCAAAGCTCTGGCCTATCCGGCCTTTCTCATAGTAGTGGGGGCAGCAGTTGTGTCATTTCTCGTAATGTACGTCATCCCAACATTTGCCGAAGTGTACGAACAGAACCAAACCGCTCTTCCCCTGCCGACACAAATACTTCTCGACCTCCTTAACTCGGCGAATATGTGGGGACCGTTGGTTGGAGGGGGTCTGCTTGTTACCGGGGCCGGAGTCTATTGGTGGGCTAAAACTCCCGCAGGACAATTCTCTCTCCATGCCCTGCTGCTCAAGGCGCCGGTGGTTGGTACAGTCATCCAAAAAAGTCAGATCATCAGATTGACGAGAACGCTTTCGACTATCCTTGCCGGAGGGATTCCACTGCTTTCCGCGTTAACGATCACCGCTCACGCTACGACCAACAAAGTGATCGCGCAGGCACTTCTCCAGGTAACCGATCGAGTGCGAGACGGCGCGAGTTTAGCTACGTCGTTGAAAGAAGCTGCCTTCCTCCCACGGCTGGCTGTCGAAATGATTGAAGTGGGCGAAACGACAGGCTCATTGGAAACCATGCTCCTTGAGGTTGCCGAATTCCATGAGGGTGAATTGGATCTGTTGCTTGGACAACTGACCACATGGATCGAACCGGTACTTCTTTTGATCATGGGAGTCATTATTGGTGGGATTGTTATTATAATGTATCTCCCCATTTTTCAACTGGCAGGGACCGTGTGAACATCCTGACAGAAAGGAGTCACACCTATGGCGTCACCCGTCAAACAGGCTTCACTTGAAGATATTCTGCTCCAAAGAGGCGATCTTTCGCCGGAACAACTGCGGGACTACACTCAACGCGCTGTGGCCACCCAACGCTCGCTCAAGACACTCCTGCTAGAGGAAGGTCTTCTTCCAGAAGAGACGATCGCCCGCGCGCTCGCAGAGCAGTTCGCCCTTCCTTATGATCCGCTTCATGATTTCCGCATCAATCCGGAGTTTTTTGCCACGATTCCCCTGGAGTGGATGCACCGCCACCCATTTATCCCCCTTGCCGATCACAGTGGAGTACTCACGATCGCCGTCGCTGATCCGCAGGATCTGAGGGCTATCGATGAGTTGGAAGTCCTTCTCGGCCGTGAAGTGCAACTCGTAGTCTCCACGCGAACGGCCATTCACAACAGTCTCATGGCCAGCGAAGGTAACCAGCAGGTGTTGACCCGTATTCAAGAAGAATTGCATCCCGTGCTCGTGAAAGAGGACGAGAAGGGCGAGGAAGTGCTCTCGGTTGAGAGCATTACCCGCGATCAGAGCCCTGTGGTCAAATTGGTAGATACTATCATTTTGACCGCATTGCAGAGGCATGCTAGTGACATCCATATCGAAGTCACAGATCGGGACGTGGAGGTGAAATTTCGCATCGATGGAGTGCTGTACCGAGCCATGGAACCCTTGTCTCGCTCCGTACATGCTTCTCTGATTTCCCGATTAAAGATCATGTCAGAGCTGGATATTTCTGAACGGCGCATCCCACAGGACGGGCGTTTCAAATTGCATGTCGAAAAACGGACTGTGGATTTTCGAGTCTCCATCTTGCCAAGTGTCTATGGAGAATCAGTTGTTATTCGTGTCCTGGACAAACACGCCATCGCCTCGGGCATCGGAGGACTGCGCCTTGATGTCCTTGGATACAACCCGGAAGATCTTCAGCGCTTCCGGAGAGCAATTACACGTCCCTATGGGATGATCTTGGTCACTGGGCCAACGGGAAGCGGAAAGACCACGACGCTGTACGGAGCGTTGAATGAAGTCCATACTCCTGAGGACAAGATTATTACTATCGAAGATCCCGTCGAATACCAACTTGATGGAATCGTGCAAATTCCCGTGAACGAAAAAAAAGGGCTCACCTTTGCACGCGGGCTTCGCTCTATTCTGCGGCATGATCCTGACAAGATCATGGTAGGGGAAATCCGGGATGCGGAAACCGCACAAATCGCCATTCAATCCGCCTTGACCGGTCACCTAGTGTTTACCACTGTCCACGCCAATAATGCCTTTGATGTCATTACACGGTTCGTCAATATGGGAATCGAACGATACAATTTCGTCACCTCGTTAAGCTGTATTCTTGCACAGCGACTCGTCCGTGCGATTTGCCCATCTTGTAAAGTCCCTGTTTCTGTTACTCCGGAACTCTGTCGAGATTCAGGATTGGACTATGAACGAGCCAAACATCTCACGTTTTACGAGGGCAAAGGGTGCCCTGAATGTCATGGATTAGGATATCGAGGAAGGCGAGCAATCACCGAGTTTCTCGACATGACGGACTCGATCAAAGAAATGATTCTGGCTGGACGACCTTCTTCGGAAATCCGAAATGCGGCATTCTCTCAAGGCATGACAACTCTGCGACAGAATGCACTTCAAAAGGTCTTACGCGGAGAAACCACGTTACGCGAAATCAATCGGGTCACTCCTGTAGAGGAACAGGTCCTTTAACACCATGTTGCCCTTCAGTCGCCCACGTTACGGCCTTTCCATCACGGCGAATACCCTTTGCTGGGTGGAAGTGAGCTCTGGAATACGAAAAAGCGGAATTCACCGGATCGAAGAGCATCCCCTCCCATCTGGCCTTATCCACCCTTCTCCGCTTGCACCAAATGTCGCAAAAGTCGATGAATTGGCGAAAATTTTCAAGACTTCCTTGCCACAGCGAAAGCACCCGTGCTCCATTGCAGTAAGCCTTCCGGATCTGTGTGCTCGGACCCTAGTGTTCGAACTGGCCCAATTACCTGCTTCCTCTCGGGAACGAGATGCCCTGCTGCGATGGAAATTCAAACAAGACTGCCATCTCCATGCCGATCAGATTCGGGTAACAAGTCAGCGGTACACGCCGAGTCGAGTTCCTGCACCTCACACTCACCAGGCTCACCAACCCGTTCATCTCCTGGCTACAGCCCTTTCACATGCCGTGGTTGAACCGTATGAGCAAGCCTGTTTAGCGGCAGGACTGATTCCCATGACTGTAGGGATCGCCAGTTTCTTAGTGTTCGATTTCTGCCGGCCAGTCATGATCCAAGCCATGGCCACTCTCAAACAGGATCACACTCGCGGTTACCATCTGGTGTTTTTCTATGTCGCCGACTGGGGATGCACGACGGTGATCATTCACGACAATGTTCCTGTCTTTGTTCGAATCAAACCCCTCCGACCCGTTCCCCTATCGTGTAGCTCTTCCACTGGTTCTCCGTCTCCAGCGATCTCGGCAAACTCCCTGGATCCTGAAGAGTCCAACAAGTACATTGCGAGGCTAACCAACGAATTGATCGCTACGTTGCAGTATTATTTTGAGCTCCATCAATCCCTCGACCAGTTCATCCATCCTCTTCCACTGTTTCTGGCGGGGAGTTTGGATCCCGCCACAATTTTTCCTCAGGTTAAGCAGCGAGTCGAAACTGCCTTTACGGATGAATCACGCAATGCTCCGAGGATCCAGGCTATCCCCTTGCAGGCTGGTCTTCCCTATCTTTCTGGTAAGATTGGAGCCGATCCCACATGTTGGACTGGCACCACCTTGGCGGCATTGGCTAGTACAAGGATCACCCCATGACCCTTCTTTCCTTGCATCCGCATTCTCTTGCTGCGCCAGGTCTTCTACTCTTGCGAATTGCCCAATGGGGGCTGATCGGCTTGAGTGCGGGTTTTCTTGGTGCTTCGTTTTGGATCTGGCAAGAAACTCGGCAACTTACTGAAGCAGTCCAGATCCAGCAAGAGGCTGTGACGCGCGCCGAGCACTTGCAGCAGCAATTTCTGGAACAGGCAAGAAAACAGGGATTTGATCTGTCCGATACCCGTATTCAACAACTCGCTCAAGAAGTAAGCTTTGCCCAACAACTTTCAATGCGCCGGAGATTTTCTTGGACTCGGTTTCTCAGCGACTTGGAAGCCGCAGTACCTCCTCACGTTGCAATGGAATCTATTGTCTTGAATTTTCCGAAGACCTCGCTTGTTTTAAATGGAATGGCTCGAGAGTTATCTGATCTTTCATCCTTTGTGGAACGGCTCGAACGCCATCCAGCTTTCAACCACGTGGTGGTATCGAGTCATAAGCTCAAACAGCCGAAAGAAAAACGTCAGGCAAAGAACCCAGTCGTCACGTTCAGTATGAAAGTGACCTACACTCCAAATTGACTGAAGCAGCGTGTCAACGAGGATCACGATGGAACAGTCGGTTTCCCTGACACTTTCACCCACCGCACTCGCTGCCGTTCGATTTCTAAAACCCTTCATCTTTATGGCAATAGGAGCGATTGGGCTGTTCTGCACCTCCTATGTGGTCTTACTCAATCCGGTCCAGGAACGCTTTTCACGCCTTACAATCACTTACAAGACCGTTCGACAGCAGTATGTCAACCAGCAAGTCGCTCGACAGACCCAAGAAACGTTGCAGGCTGTTTGGGCTCAACTTCCCCGCTCAACCCAGTTCACAGCTTTAGGGGTGACCATCGTGCAGTTAGCCCAGCGCAATCATGTTCAGATTCCGGGCATGCGTTATCGTCTCGAGCCAACGGCCGATGGGTTTACCACAAGGGGAACAATCGCGTTCCAAGCTTCTGGCGACTATGAAGCCATTCGGCGGTTCATTTTTGAACTGGAAACAAAAAACCCGTTCCTCTTTATTGAAAAACTTTCAGTAGAACGGACCAAGCGCCCGGGTTATGTTTCGTTTACCATGCAAGTCAGCACATTCTTTCAACCGGGATCATCACCCAATCGAGCAAATTCCACATGACAACGCGGATAAAATGGCTCATCTGCGGGGGATTGTTTGTTCTCTGGGGGACGTTGTTGATGGAGCATTTTCTCGATCCCTATACCCCCATCCGAAGACCCTTACGGTATAAGACCGGACAAACTGCAAGTCAGGCGGTCCAGCCGCAGGACTTGCCGCAGGCGCCTACTATCCTTCACCACCCTCAATCCACCCCTGTGCGATTCCAGAAACCGCGTAACATCTTTGCTCCGTTGTTTGGACGCCCTTCAGGTCCTCCACAACCACGTAATCGTACATCTCGGAAATCCTCAGTAATTCGAACTCAGAAGTCCTCTCCCGGAGGCCTCTCTTCCAGCGCTTCGAACTCCTCTGGCTCCTCACCGGCTCAGATTGCCATCGAACGGGCCCGCCGCCAATTGAAACAATTTCGCTTTTTGGGATACCTAACTCAGCATGGTAGTCAACAGGTCTTTCTTAGTAACGGGCAGGCTATTTATATCGTTAGACAAGGAGAGCTCGTCGAAGGCACTATCCAAGTTGACGCCATCCACCCTAAAACCGTCGTGCTCTCGACCTTTGTTCCAGAAACGGGGAAGCGGGTTCAGGCCACGCTTTCCTTAACCAAAGAGGCATCCTGATCCGTATCATTTGATACGTCTGATACGTCAATCCCAGTTATGTCCACTTTTATCACCTTGGTTCATTTCCAAGTTTCCAGTTTGGTCAAAAGGATGCCAATCGCTTGCGTGGCGTATGTGCTCTTGAGCAATAGCTTTATTGATTGGGGATGGAACTCGTTTGCCCGGGCAGCACTATATCGCTGTCATGAGACATCAGGAGCTGTCGTATTCACCGATAGTCCTGCTCAGCTTCACCAATGTACGAGGCTGACCCCCAGTCAGTTGAATGACTCGCCAAGTCCAGGGTCCCCTCAACAAGGCTCTTTTCCCGCAAGTTCTTACAGTCCTTCCTCCCCTTCACAGGTTCCATTCCCACAAGGGAAGAATACACCTCGTGGCCCCGGTTCTCAGGACGCAGCTTCTCGTAACCCAACATCGGCTTTTTCAATTCCACTGACCAAAATTGGAGATTCGTTAATCGTCTCCGCTCGGTTGAATGAGACGCTAGATGTACAGTTAGTCGTCGATACCGGCGCGACGATGACGGTCCTCTCACATGAGGTGGCAATGAAACTAGGATTGTTGGCGCATGCCAATACCAGCGTGAAGACCGTTCAGACAGCAGGGGGATCCATCCAGGTCCCTATGACAACCGTGGCAGAAGTACGTATCGGATCGGCAGTGGCACATAATGTCGATGTCGCCATCCATGATCTTCCCCAGGGGCCACGCGGGGTATCCGGACTTTTGGGCATGTCGTTCCTTCGACATTTTTTGGTAACGGTCGATTCCAATCGAGGAGTTTTGCATCTCCAGCCACATCGCGAGACAAAGTGATCCCTTAAGAAACGTGGAATTCCTACCCAAGGCCGGAACCAATACGCTGATTCCTTGTCTATCTTTGGAAAACCGAGAGGTCGGGAGGAGGTTATTCTTCGATAGGGGGCAATGCCCCTAGATACGCGTAGTCCCCGACCCCGATCAACGGAGAATCAGGCTTCAGACGGTAATCGCCATGTTGGGGATCAACAAATCGCGGGAATCGATGGACCATAGTGTGGAGCATCCCCGATTCTGGAGCGGAGGACGCGATATGGTAATCTCGGACATTGTCAAACACCGCATTATAGGCCCCAATCACCTTGACGTTTGAGGCAATCTTAATTCCCACCTGCGTATTACCAATAATATTGCCATACAATTCTCCTGTCGTCCCCTCTTGAAAGGAGACCCCACCGCCATTGTTTACCAGAGTATTCTGCCGCAGCACGGCATGTGCCCGATCGCTGACGAGCACGGCTTCGAACAAATTTCGGGTTACTACATTACGCTCCAGCACCACACGCGAACGTCCGGCAATGGAGACGCCGTGATCATTGTCATGAACAAATGATCCGATCACTGTAGCCGTCGAATCGGCGAAGGCAACGCCCGTGGTTTCACTCTCCCCAATAACACAGGATTCAAGGCGAACATGCTGGACCTGCTGTGCGAACAACATGCCCTGAACGCGCACCTGTTTCAACACAATGTTGCCCCCATTGAAAATTCCCAGCCCTAAACCTCCATGTTGCTGGATTGTCATACCATGGATTTCGATCCGCGTAACCCCATATGGCCACTTTCCAATATGCAGGGTTCCAACTCGACGCTGTCCAACGACAATGACCCGATCCATGCCTTCGCCGATGATCTTCAAGCGTTCTTTCCCATGGATAGTGATGTCTTCGGGGTACCGACCAGCCTTCACGACTATCGTATCCCCGGCTTGCGCATAGTTGACCGCTTCTTGGATAGACTGAAACTGACCACTTCCATCTGAGGCTACGGTCCATGTCATACCTGAGGACACCGAAGATGGAGATTCCTGCGGTTCGGCCCCTATTCCCAAAGGGATATTGCCGAACCACAGGCCAAGAGACAGAATGATCAGCCAGCCATACCAGGTGTTCCCCGCCCAATGTGCCAGGTTGGGGCTCCAGGATAACCGAAGAAGAGAAAGACATGAGCGTTTCATCATTTCACCTGGTCATACAGGAAGCTTTCTGCCAGGTCAAGCCATTCACCCCCAATGAGGCCCCTGAACCTTTTCTGCATGAGAAAAACCGCGTATACTACGTTCCCTGCATGCTGGTCGTTGGCCTAACAGGAGGTCTTGCCTCAGGGAAAAGCACTGTCGCCAAACTCTTTGAGGAATGCGGGGCTATTGTCATTGATGCGGACCAATTAGCACGGCAGGTTGTACAGCCAGGCCGCGCGGCCTGGAAAGACATTATCCGAGAGTTTGGACCGTCGATCCTTCAAGCGGATCGAACTATCAACCGAAAGGCTTTAGCCGATTTGGTGTTTCGAGATCCCCAAAAACTTGCAGCCCTCAATCGTATTGTCCATCCTCGGGTGGCGAGAGAACAGGTGCGCCTCGTCAACACCCTGGCCAAACGGGACCCTCATGCAGTGGTTATCTACGACGCTGCTCTTTTGATCGAGGCCGGAGCTCATACCCGGATGGATGTGATCATTGTCGTAACTGCCAACCAGGAGGTCCAACTCCGCCGTGCTCAACAGCGAGATGGCATTTCCCGGGCTGAAGCCAGGCGACGAATTCGCGGACAACTTCCGTTACGAGTCAAACGGCAGTATGCCGATTATCTCCTGGATGGCACATTGCCGCCGGCCAAGCTACGTTCGTTGGTCCGGCGCTTATATCAGCAGTTGAAACAGCGCGCGCTCGCTATGGATCATCGACACCAATTGGGCAAGCGACGTTTCCCTCGACGCCAACCTCTATGTCAAACTACGTCTCATACATCGCTTCTCTCCCGTTCATTCTTGCTGACCAGAAGGAGTATCCTCTATGCATAAGGTTGTCATTATTGGATCAGGACCTGCGGGACTAACGGCTGCCATCTATACGGCTCGAGCCAACCTCTCACCGTTACTTATTGAGGGTTCGCAAGCAGGCGGGCAATTAACACTCACTACGGAGGTAGAGAACTACCCTGGATTTCCCAAAGGAATTTTAGGACCTCAGTTGATTCAGGACATGCATGCACAAGCCGCGAGGTTCGGCACAACGTTTTGGCAGGCAGATGTCACGCAGGTTGATCTCGGCACGCGGCCGTTTCGTCTTGTCGTCAATGACGATCAGGTCGTCGAAACTCGGACCCTCATCATCGCGACAGGTGCCTCGGCCAATCTCCTCGGATTACCTGCTGAGAGTCGCCTAATGGGACATGGAGTCTCCACGTGTGCTACCTGCGATGGCTATTTTTTCCGGGGCAAACCGCTCGTTGTCGTGGGAGGTGGCGACAGTGCGCTCGAAGAAGCCATATTTTTAACCAAGTTCGCCACACAGGTTACCATTCTCCATCGGCGCGACAAGCTCCGCGCTTCAAAAATTCTGCAAGACCGCGAACGAAACAATGAAAAGATCACGATTCGGTGGAACACAGTGGTGGATGACATTCTCGGCGAAGATGTGGTCACTGGCGTGCGCGTCCGCAATGTTCTCACCGATGAACGGACCGTCATCCCCTGTGCTGGTGTGTTCATCGCCATTGGCCACAGTCCCAACACCCACCTGTTCAAAGGGCAACTTGCCATGGACGAAAAGGGCTATATTCTCACACAACGCGGCACAGCCACGAGCGTTCCCGGTGTGTTCGCGGCTGGAGATGTCCAAGATCCCTATTATCGTCAAGCCGTGACAGCGGCTGGCTCAGGTTGCATGGCGGCCATCGATGCGGAGCGATTTTTGGAGGCTAACATTTCGTGATTGCTGTGTTCGTGCATTACCATGAGCTAGCTTTGAAAGGTCGCAACCGCGGCTACTTCGAACGTCGACTGCTGCATCATCTCCAAACAGCGTTGAGACATCTCAACATTGCCCAGGCTGAGGCACTTCCCGGCCGCATTCTCATTGTCTTTGCCGGTCACCCTCAACGGGAACTCATACAGGAACGGATCCAACACACCTTCGGGGTTGCAAATTTCGCGTTTGTTCAAGATATTCCTGTGGATTACACCTCTCCTGATTTGACTCCGCTCTGCAAGGCTATTGAGCATGAAGTCCGCTCGCTTTCCTTTGAAACCTTTCGTATTACTACAAAACGAGCAGATAAACGGTTTCCGCTTCCTTCCATCGAGGTCAATCGCGTGGTCGGCGCCTATATTTGCCAACAAACAGGCAAGCGTGTCAGCTTGACCGACCCGGACATGAATATCGTGATCGAGATTGTAAACCGTCATGCGTATTTCTCATTGAATCGTCTGCCGGGCCCTGGAGGACTCCCCACAGGTACGAGTGGTCGTGTGGCGTGCCTTCTCTCAGGTGGTATTGATTCGCCGGTCGCTGCATACCGAATGATGAAGCGGGGCTGTAGAGTTGTATTCGTCCATTTTCATGGGCGCCCGTACCTGACGCGAGCCTCAGAAGAGAAAGTCCGCGATCTCGTTGAGCATTTGACCCGTTACCAACTGACATCTCGATTGTATCTGATCCCGTTCGGAGAGACACAGCGGCAGATTGTTTTGGGAAGCCCTGCCTCGCTTCGAATCGTCCTCTATCGACGCATGATGATGCGTATTGCAGAAACCTTAGCTACACGTGAAAGGTGTTGGGCATTGGTGACAGGCGAGAGCCTGGGGCAGGTGGCCTCACAAACCCCGGAAAATCTTCGAGTCATCGATGAAGTTCCGCACATTCCCGTCCTTCGCCCTTTAATCGGGATGGATAAGCAGGAAATCGTGAGTGAAGCCCAGCGGATCGGGAGCTTCGAAATCTCTATTGAACCTGATCAAGACTGCTGTACACTTTTCGTCCCACCTCATCCCAACACAAAATGCCAACGGAATGAGATCCAAGCGGTCGAGCAGCGCTTAAATATCTCCCTCTTACTTCAGGAATGTGTGGAGAAGGCGGAAGTTGTTGAGTATTCGCTCTGAACCTATCAGCAGAAGAAATGTCCCTGACGGGAAGCGCTCTACCCCATCTTCTCTAGCTTGTCCAAAGAGCAGGATTCCAGGAGATCACGTCAGAGCTCTTTCAAAATTTGTCTCGTTTCGTCCGCCTCTGGAAATGAATCACTAAGTTGTAACGCGGCCTTCAACGTCTGTTTGGCTTGCTCAGTCTCACCTTTCTTCAACTGAGCCATACCTAAATGATAGAGAACCATGGGATTGTTCTTGAGTTTATCAGCCGCTTCTCGCAACAGCGCTGCCGCCTTGAGGTAAGCGCCCTTTTTGTAATAAATCCACCCCAACGTGTCCGCAATATGCGGATCCTGTGGCTGCTGTTCCCGCGCCTGCTGGGCATAGGAAAGTGCCACATCAAGATTTCCGCCCTCTTCTAAAAGAATCCATGCCAAATTATTGGCGGCTGGCGCGAATGTGGGATTAATCTCAAGAGTGGCTTTGTAATGGTGTTTTGCGATCTCATACTCTTTTCGTTGTTCGGCAATCATTCCCAACATCATATGGGCAGAAATAAGTTTAGGATTTTTCTCAAGAGCTTTTTGATATTCAGCTATGGCCTCGTCAATTCGATTAGTTCGCCGATATAATTCCGCCAAATTCATGTACGAGACCTGCACCGCTTCATTCAAGGCGATAGCCTTCTTGAAGGCTTGTTCAGCCTTGTCGGCTTGCTGAGCTTGCATCCACAATCCCCCTAGGAGATTGTAGAGATATGGATTGGCGGGAACGCGATTGATTTGTTGGAGCACCCGTTCACGAGCCTCGGTGGCTTTTCCTTGGGCCAAATAGATGCTGGCTAGCTGCGAGAGAGCTTGAACAAAGTTCGGATTGCTTGAAAGGGCTTGTTCGAAATGTTTGATCGCCGTGTCGTACCGCTTGTCCCGCTGTGCGATCAACCCTAGCCGGTAGTGGCTTGGCGCATCGTTAGGCAGTTGTTTCACGATTGCCTCGTAGATTTGTTTAGCTTTTCCGATTTCGCCCTTCTGGGCATAGGCTTCTGCCAAGATCCGGACAGCTTGAAGATTCCGAGGGTTGAGCTGAAAGGCTATTTGCGCTTGCTCAATGGCCAGATCTGGTGAACCTTCTGCCAATCGGACCATGGCGAGAACGTTTCTCGCTTCGATCAGATTTGGTGCTAGTTGAATGGCCTGAGTTAACTCTTGGGCTGCCTGCTTCAGATCTTGTCGGGCGGCAAAGGCAACCCCAAGGTAGTGGTGGGCCAGAGCCAAACGGGGTTCTTCCTTGAGAACACGTTGCAGAAGCAGGATCCCTGTATCAATGTCCCCCTTCATCACATGGACACGGGCTTGCAAGGTTTGTCCCATAAGGTCGTTCTTGTCCTTATCAAGAATTGCCTGAATACGAGATTCAGCTTCCGCGAGATTGCCGGCATCCAAATAAAAGATAATAAGCTTCTCCTGGGCAGTTGACGAATGAGGATCCAGTTGAACCGCCTTCTGGTAACTCGCGAGGGCTTTGTCCCGCTGGCCGGTCAACTTGTAGAAGTCTCCAAGCCACACATGGGCCATTGCGTCGTGGGGTTTCTGTTGGACAAGTTGGCGGTATGTATCCTCTGCCTTTTTCCACTGGCGCAACGCTTGATAAAAGCCTGCTAATTTCATGTAGAGTGCTTCATTCGCAGGATCGATCGTCACGGCCTTTTTGTACGTGGCTTCCGCCTGTTCATACTGGCGGGTTAAAACTTTCAAATCGCCTAAGGCTATCAACACCTCAACGGCACGGGGATTACGAGAAAGGGCTTTTTGTAAGGCCGCTTCCGCTTGATCGGGTTTCTTCAATCCCAAATAAGCTCTGGCGAGATCGATATAGACCTGCAGATTATCAGGATCCAATTCAATAGCGGTTTTCAATTCCTGGATGCCTTTCTCGAACTCTTTCTCAATCACCAAACTGCGGCCGCGAAGAAGGTGCCCCTGCGGATCATGGGGGGTTGAAGCCAAAACAATTTCGGCATGTTTCCTGGCTTTCTCCGGATTCCGAGCCAAGAGATAAAATTCGCTTAATTTCAATTGTGCCTCATGGAGCGATGGATCAAGTTCGACTGTTTTGGCCAGCTCGCCAAATGCCGCCTGAAGGTCAGACACTCCTCCCAACTTCATATGAATCAACGCTAATTGGTAATGAGCTTGGGCATCTTTGGGGTCAAGTTGGACCACGTTTTTATACTCGATCAGCGCTTCTCGATACTTGCCTTCTGCCAAATACGCTTGCCCTCTCTTGACATGCTCGGCCTTCTTCGCTTCAGCGGACAGTTGAGTACAGGCAGGAGCAATCATCCACATCCAGGTGCACACAACAATGAGGAGACATTTCCAAGGATCAGCTTGCATTTTCATATGCCTATCCTTTGGTGACAATTGTGGGTCATCTCGTTCATCATCTTGCTTTGGAGCTCAGGAAAGATCCATCGGGGACATTTTGCAGTTTCTTGAGCAGACGAATACCTTCGCCTCCCATCTTCGTTGACAAGCCTTTTCCCTGCTCGATATAGTACTCCTCGGTCCTTTGGAAAGCTCTCTTAACACTCTGTAACCGACTGTAAGGAAGAGCAGCGCAATGCCGGTATTTTCGCCAGATCAAATCGGTTCAAGTCCTGTTCGCTTCTCAAGCAAAGGCGTGTTTGAAACCCATAAGGACCGGATGGTGAATCCCTATGCCGAGACCCTTATCCCCAAGGAGGCCCAAGTCGAAGGTATACAGTTTTGGCCGCAGGCCAAGGGGAAATACCCTTGTCTTGTCCTTCTTCATGACCAATGGGGGTTGACTTTTCATATCAATGAGTTGGCGAGACGATTTGCCTGTGAGGGATATGTGGTTCTCGCCCCCAACTTGTATGGACGCCAAGGAGGCATGATCACGGCCAATGCCGAGGTCGCTCAGGCGCTCATGGAGCGTATGAATGAAGAGTTGGTTCTTCAAGATATTCACGCTTCGTGCGAATTCCTGAATGCCAATCTTCCGGAAGACCCGAATCTGGAATTTACCAAGCGCAACATCCACGGCATTGTGGGATGGGGAATGGGAGGAACCCTGGCCATCCGCTTCGCGTTGAAACGCAAACGGCTGCGCGCCGTGGTCTCCTTTTATGGGCGATTGCCTGAACCACTTGAATCCATTCAACAGCTCTCTTGTCCGCTGCTGTACCATGCTGCGGAAAAGAATGAAGCTGCTGACGACCAAGCCCTCGAGCAACTGTGTCGATATGCGAATGAAGCAGGCAAGTCAGTTGAAATTCGCCGCTATCCTGGTACGTGCTCCGGGTTTAGCGATCCCATGCGGTCAGACGTCTACGATGAGAGCCAGACCCACCTCGCATGGGAGGAAACCCTTGCATTCCTGCGCAAACAACTCGTCTAGGTGTCTCTGCTCTGGGTTTTGGCCATATTCTACCACCATGCTCAGTCAAGGCTCCACGCGGTTTCCTTTAGGCCTGGGGCTGCTCCTAGGCGTGTTGCTCCTCCAGCCGTTTTCGCTTGCATATGCTCAATCAACAATTCAATTCTCTCAGCTCTCGCGAGAATACTCTCGAGAACTGTCGGTTATTGCCTCTGATAAAGCGGCCAAGACGTTTTTCCTCAATAGCCTGGGACCTCAAGTCGATCTGACTCCCCAAGCCCGGTTGCGCGCACGGCTTGAAAAGAAAGCCTTTCCACATCCGCAGATGGCCCGACTGATTTCCCGGTTCACAGCCGCCCTGGTTCTTTGGCAGTTTGCCAAGGAGTTGGATGAACACTTCGCAACGGTTCGCCTGAATTCCTTCTTAACCGGCCGAGAGAAACAAATTAAATGGGTGTTGCACACGCTCCCAGATACCAAGATTGATCAATTACTCGCGCTCGCACAGGTCCTCGCACAGGTCCATCCTTCAGAACCTCCTCCACAAGTGGCGCTACCGTTGTACGCTGACTATGTTCAATATCTTCTTACGCGCTATCCAGATTGGATCGATTCAGAAGCTGCTTGGATTACAATAGCGGCACGTGACGATGGAGCCCAAGTAATCCTGGCTCGCCTCTCCGAATATTGGACCTCACATCTTTTGACTGCAAAGCGCCCGGGAAAGGATGAACAGCAGGCATATGAGGCCCGATTTCTTCTGGACTACTTCATCCCCATGGTGACCGCTTACTTTCGAGCTGATGTCCTTCAAGTTCAGGCATGGAGCGAACAACAGGGGTTGGCATACTGGCAGGCTTTACTTCACTGGAAGGAGCACCAGCGATACCGGCATAGCCTTTCCCGTCTGTGTGGGACATGGCAATGGTTAATCCATAACCATCAAGATCACCAGGACCACAAGATCGTGATGATGTTTCCGCCTCCTGATGAATTCGCACGCATGGACCCCCAGCCAGCTCGGCTTCTCGTCAACGGGAATACAGTTTATATCCGATGGGAATTCCCCAATGGAATCATTCAAGAAGAAAGCCTGCTGCTGAGTCACGACGACAAGAGATTGGAAGGAAGCTTTGTCAATTCTGTCGGTCCTTACGGCAACATTACTGCTCGGCGCCTCGCTCCCTGTCCTCCCCGCAGCGCGGATTAAATCTAAGGTTCCCTAAGTTCTGCGTGAATGCTCTGCGTGAGCCTCTCTGTTCCAAATATTTCGGTCGACCCGTCTTCGCGATATAATGGGAACCATGATGACACAGCCAGAACTCTTAGAACCAGCGATTCAGCGAATTGGACAAACATTAGCTGCGCATTGCCGAGCCAGTACCCCTTCTGTCTTCACCCAGCGATGGTGGAA
>RFGT01000085.1 GCA_003696975.1 Nitrospirota bacterium
CCTAGTTTCTGAAACTTTTGCGGATCTTTCAAAAATTCAATAATTTCCACCACTTCTTCTTTGGCTTCATCGGCCCCAGCCACGTCGGCAAATGTGACTTTCTTTTTATCCTCCGTCAGGAGACGGGCACGACTTTTCCCAAACGACAGCGCACGATTTCCTCCAATCTGCATCTGCCGCATGAGAAAGAACCAAAGCCCCAAGAAGAGAATAAAGGGACCCCAGGTCACCAAGAACGTAATATACCAAGGGCTTTCATCCGGAGGTTTGGCCTCAATCTGGACATCATGCTCTCGTAGGACCTTCACTAAATCCGGATATTCCACGATGTAAGTCCGAATGCGTGTTCCATCCTTTAATATGGCACTGATTTGGGAGTCTTTGATCGTGACTTTGGCAATCTCCCCACGCTCCAGATGGGTCATAAAATCACTGAAAATAATTTCCTCTTCCGGGGGGTGTGCAGGTACTGTAAAGAGGTTGAACAGGAGGATCATGAACAACCCCACCACCACCCAGAACAGTAAATTTTTCACCCGCGAATTCATATTATGTAGCCTCCTCAGATCCTTCTCTGCATCTCCTTATTAGGTGTGCGACCACACACAAGAAGCGGAAAAAATCTTACCACGAGACGTTTCATACTGACAACCAAACCCAACTGTGACCGGCGACGCTTTCATTGGCCCGTACACAGTATATAGAAAAAATCGCATGCTTTCCAAAAGGTTGTACACTCTTCCTTCTCTTTCTTCGGCTGACAGCCTTCGCTACCCAAGAGGAACGGAAGGCTTCACGGGATGTGCCGCAGCAGGAGTGAGATGGGCAACCATGATCTCCTTAGTCTGACTCGAGACCTGAAACCGGTGATCGGCTCGATACCCTCCGACCCAGAGAATTCCCTCGGGAGCCACGAGTAACGGCACTCTCTTGCGTTGCACGTGGCCGAGCTTGAGGTCCGAGAAAAAATCTTGGAGCTTCTTTCGCCTTCCATGGAGCCCCACAGGAAAAAAATAATCCCCTGGACGCCAGGATCGCACGATCAACGGTTGACTGAAGGACCCCATGTCGAAGTATGCCCGATCCGGACCAGACAAATTTCGCGGGGTCGAAGCGGGTTGCACACGGCATTCGAGCATCTGACCGGTTAAGGGCCATTGCAGAGAGCCCGGAAGCGTAAGGGAGAGGTGGACCTCCTTATCATGAGTAGCATCCCTTGTGGCCGCCTCAGAAGAAAGAAACAGCACTCCTTCATATTCTCTCACCACATGGACCCCTTTCCATTCCACTTTGGCCCCTGATTGTCCCTCCACCACATGTTCCAAGATGCTGATGATCAGATCAAACCGAGGCCGGGCATTCTGCCGGGTCACATGTTGGAGGGCGAGGAGGACCACGCGGCGCTGCAGAGCCCTGGGCAAGGCGAGTAAGGCAGCACGATCCAATCGGATGCCAGAGGTATGCGAGTCGACCATGGATGCAAACGCGTCCCGAGCCATCCGGTCAAGATACTCATGGTCTTCTCGGAGAATGTCGGCTTGCCGAGCCAGTGTTTGAACGATGCGAGGATTCACATCCTTGAGCAGGGGGAGCAGTTGGAGCCGAATGCGGTTGCGCAGGTAAACTGGTTGATCGTTACTGGCATCCCGACGATATGACCAGCCTTTCTCTGTGAGATAAGCCAGCAACTCCGCCCGAGTCAGATGAAGGAGCGGACGAATGATCATTTGTTCCCGCGTGACGGGAATGCCGGCAAGGCCGGCGGTGCCGGCCCCTCGAAGCATCCACATGAGGATCGTTTCCGCTTGATCGTTGCAAGTGTGCCCAACGGCAATTTTCGTCATTTCCCCCTGGTCGGCAAGGGCTTTCAAGACCCGATACCGAGCTTCTCTAGCCACAGCTTGACGCGACTGGCCGGACATGGACTTCAGCCGAGCCGGTTGCAAAGTGGCTTCCCAATAGGGAACCTTCAAGGCTTCACATTGCCGACGTACAAACAGGGCATCCTGTTCCGCTTCCGCTCCTCGCAACCCGTGATTGACATGGGCAACCCCCAACGTGACACCCAATTGGGTATGGCATGCCCAAAACAAGGAAAACAGGGCCATGGAGTCCGGTCCTCCGGACACCGCCAGCAGTACGCGATCTCCCGGACCGACCAAGTGATGGCGTCTCATCCAGGTCAACCAGCGCTGTTCAAACGGCCGGAGCGCTTTCATGGGCTATGGGCAACTCTCACCGTGACCGATGTGCATGGAGGGTATCCTCGGAAACCTGCTGATGTTCCCGAGCGAGAATTTGACGGGCCTGTTCGATATCCACAGCAATCTGCCTCGCCAGCTCCTGCGCCGAGGGGAAACATTGGTCTCCTCGCAGCCGTTCGAGAAAATAGACTTCAAGACAGTCTCCATACATTTCCCCGACTTGGTCGAGACAGTGAACTTCCAGCAGGCGTTCCTGTTCTTGGAAAGTGGGTCGGGTCCCAATATACGCCACAGCGTCGTACAGCTTACCCTTCCAGGATGCCTTGGCCGCATAGACGCCATCCGGTGGAATGACGCGATCCGGGGCCAGGCGAAGATTTGCCGTGTGACATCCCAACATGTCGCCGCGTCGGTCCCCATGCATCACGATTCCTTCCAGTGAATAGGGCCGTCCTAGGCACCGGCTCGCCTCACGCATCGCTCCAGCCCGAATCAACCGCCGAATGCGAGTCGAGCTTACAACTTCCCCATCGAGGATCACCGGCGGCAGCGGATGGACAGAAAATCCCTGTTGCGCCCCAAGCCGAATCAGATCGTCGATCCGACCACTCCGGCCCCGCCCAAACACGAAATGTTCTCCCACGACAACCGCAGCAACCCCCAACCCTTTCTGCAAGACCGCATGGATAAACTCTTGCGGTGTGAGAGCCGCAAAAGTCGGCGTAAAGTCGAGTAATACCACATGCGCAATCCCCATGGATTCGAACCAAGCTAACTTCCGATCGAGAGTGGTCAGCAATTGAAGCGGAAGATCGGGGCGTAACACCTTGACGGGATGGGGATCGAAGGTCAACACCATGGGCGTCCCTGAACACGCCCGTGCCTTATCCACCACCGCCTTGAGAAGAGCGGCATGGCCGATATGCTGCCCATCGAAATTGCCGATCGTGGCGACAGGAAAAGGGGGAGTAGTGGGGAGCGGGATTCCTCGTGAAATCTGCATGGATCTCACATGTTCAGCAGCTCCGCTGCTTCCTTCGCGTAGTAGGTAAGAATAAGGTCGGCTCCAGCCCGTTTAATCGCGAGCAGAGATTCCAAGAAGGTCTGGGCTTCATCCAACCATCCTGCTTGGCTTGCCGCCTTAATCATGCTGTATTCACCGCTGACCTGATAGGCCGCGATTGGAAGCGAAACCTGCGCCCGAATGCGAGCAAGCACGTCCAGATAGGGCAAAGCGGGCTTCACCATGACCACGTCCGCTCCCTCCTCGATATCCAGCTCGACCTCGCGCAGGGCTTCCCGAGCATTGGCTGGATCCATCTGATACGACCGCCGATCACCAAAGGCAGGGCTCGACCCAGCCGCCTCGCGAAACGGCGCATATAAGCATGAGGCATACTTTGCCGCATACGCCATAATGGGAAGATGGGAAAACCCGGCCTGATCAAGCTCCTCGCGAATTGCACCCACTCGGCCATCCATCATGTCCGACGGAGCGACCATATCCGCTCCGGCCTGAGCATGGGTTCTGGCCATCAATCTCAGGCATTCCAGGGTTTCGTCATTGAGAATTCTGCCATCTCGGACGATACCGCAATGCCCGTGAGACGTATATTCGTCGATGCACACGTCCGTAATCACGAGTAAATCCGGAAGATGTTCTTTCAGAGCAGAGACCGCCCGCTGCACGATTCCATTGGGATCGTACGCCGCGGTCCCTCGTTCATCTTTCACATCGGGGATCCCAAAAAGAATCACCGCCGGAATGCCCCGGTGGTAGGCCGCCGCAGCTTCTTTGACTAAGAGATCCACCGACCATCGGAATTGTCCCGGCATGGAGGGAATTGGCTCTTGCCGATCTTTCCCTTCCATGACAAATAGGGGATAGATTAACTGCTGCGGGACCAGGCGGGTTTCCCGAACCATTCGACGAAGCGATTCATGTTGGCGAAGCCGCCGCATCCGGTGACGCGGAAATGCCATAGCGTGTACCCTTTGGATCTTCTTCGGATCTAGCCCTTTGTCCCTCGGTCAGTCCCTGTGAGACACTCATCTACGCCGGTGACGGCTCAGCAAATTTGGTCCCATGGGGGTCGACCCTCTTATAATCCCGCTCTTTCCCGGCTATTTCCTCGGCAGGTTCGTCAAAAACACGACAAGATCCCGAACGGAAATCAAACCGCAGAGCTTTCCATCCCGTGATACTCCAAGGTGACGGATATGCTCTTTGGCCATCAAGTCATTCGCATCAAGCAGCGTTTTGTTTTCGTCGATCATCACGATGGGAGCCGACATAATTTGTTCCACGGTAGTGTGAGTGGGATCTGCGCCATCGGCAACCAATCGGCGAACGACGTCGGTATCGGTGAGAATCCCGATCACGGTATCCTGGCGTGTCACAAATACGCTGCCAATATCATGATCACGCATGATTCGTGCGGCTGTCCGAACATCGACATCGCGATCGACCTTGACGAACTGTTCAGCGGGAACCATAAAGGATTTGACTGGAACCATCGTGGACCCTCCATCAACAGAAAGATTCGCAAACCCACCTCCCCTGAGAAGGCTGTACAGACATTCCCGGGCCTACGCCTCCCACCCTGCTCGTCACCTATACTCGTTCTCGCATATGGAGAGCAAGAGCCCTGACTAAGTCGGGAACCGTATGCTGTGGCGCCACGACATGGACAGGGAGACCGGCTTCGCGAGCGGTCTGCGCAGTAATTGGGCCAATGCAGGCGATCACGACACCCTGGAGAAGTTGCTGTAATTCCCGCGAATCAGGAAATACGGCACAAAAGTTTCGAACCGTGGAAGAACTGGTAAAGGTTACCGCTGCGATGTTCCGTTCCCGGAGAAGAGCCCGCACCCGTTCGCGCATGTGGGGAGGCGCGACCGTGACATAGGCTGGAAGCACGCGAACAAATGCCCCCATCGCCTTCAGTTGTTCCGGCAAGATTTCTCGCGCCTGTGCAGCACGAGCAATCAGGACACGTCGCCCCGCAACTCCTGCGGCCCGCATCGCTTCGATAAGCCCCTCAGCTACATAGTCCTGAGGAATCAAATCAGCTTTGACTCCATACTTCTCCACTTCCTCGGCCGTGCGCGGTCCAATACAGCCCACTCGGATGCCATGCAAATGCCGCGTGTCGAATCCCCTAGCCCACATCCGTCCCAAAAAAGATTTCACGCCATTTGCGCTAGTGAAGATGAGCCAGTGATACGAAGACAGCTCATCGATCGCTTGATCGATTTCGTGCCAATCGTCGGGCAGTCGGATCTCAATCATGGGACATTCCACGGCTTCGCCCCCATAGGCGGCGATCAAGTCGGTCAGCGCCTCAGCCTGATCTTGGGCCCGGGTTACAAGAATCCGCTTTCCAAATAATGGACGCGTTTCGAACCAGTTGAGCTGTTCTCGAAGTCGAACAACTTGGCCAATCACAATCACTGTTGGAGGCGTCATTTGCTCAGCCTGAGCATGGGAGACGATATCGGCCAGGGTGCCGATCACCGTTCGTTGATGAGCATACGTGCCCCATCGAATAAGGGCAACAGGGGTATCGGGAGCCTTTCCTTCATCCAAGAGCCGCTGCACAATGGTCGGCAAATTCTTCATGCCCATGACAAACACGAGTGTGCCGTCCGCTGAAGCCAGGCGAGGCCACTCCAAGGCCGATTGCTCCTTGTGGGGATCTTCATGACCGGTGACAATCGTCACCACAGAGGCCAGAGTCCGATGGGTCACAGGAATCCCCGCGTAAGCCGGCACGGCAATCGCCGAGGTGACCCCAGGGACAATTTCGAATGGCACACCTGAGGCGGCGAGCCATTCGGCTTCTTCTCCACCCCGCCCAAAGACCAGGGGATCACCTCCTTTTAACCGGACCACACGCTTTCCTTCACGCGCCTTGTCCACCAGCAATTGATTGATGGCCTCCTGAGGCATGTAGGCACCTCGTCCACGCCGTCCTACATAGATCCGTTCTGCCTCGGGCGGAGCATACGTCAGGAGAAGGGGGTTTGCTAAGTTGTCATGACAGACCACATCCGCCTGCTCGAGACAGGTTTTTCCTCGAAGTGTAAGCAGCCCGGGATCACCAGGACCAGCCCCGACTAAATAGACTGTACCTGGTTGAATGAGTGAATTTTGTGTCATGTTTGCCGGTAAATAGCCTCGAGGATGGCCCGTCCGCCTGCCTCCAGCACGCGATCAGCCAACCGGGTGCCCAATCGCTGAGCTTCGTCTACATGACCGACCAGCCGCTCGCGCACCATCTGCCGGCCATCAATACTGGCCACCAGACCTTCCAGTGTCACCGTCTGCCCTTCCACAACAGCATATCCCGCAATCGGTACCTGGCATCCACCGCCCAGACGGCGCAAAAACGCTCGCTCGGCTGTCACCGCGATCCGCGTTGGCCAATCGTCCAGGTGCATGACGAGGGCCCGCACCGTCTCGTGATCCTCCCGCGCCTCAATACCCAGGGCCCCCTGCCCAATAGCTGGCAGACTCACCGCAGGAGATAAGTATTCCCTGACCTGCTGGTCCAACCCCAGTCGCCGAAGGCCCGCAGCAGCGAGAACAATTGCGTCATACTGCCCTTCGCGTAATTTCCTCAACCTGGTCTCCACATTCCCGCGAAGCATCCGAATGGACAGATCTGCACGGTAGGCCAAGAGTTGGGCTTGTCGGCGGAGGCTACTCGTTCCAACCGTGGCCCCTTGCGGCAATCCGGACAGAGAGCTGGCCGTGAGGCTCAGAAAGGCATCGAACGGGGCTTCACGTTTGGGAATACAGACAAGCGTTAGGCCCTTGGGCAACTCCACAGGCACATCTTTCATACTATGTACGGCCAGGTCAATCTCGCCTTGGAGAAGGGCTTCTTCGATTTCTTTGACGAACAATCCCTTTCCTCCGATTTTGGCCAACGGGACATCGAGAATCTTGTCCCCGCTGGTGCGAATCCGTTGCAACCGAATGGACAGATGAGGAGCAGCCGCCTGCAACTGGCGTTGGACCCATTCCGCCTGCCACAGTGCCAACCGGCTCCCACGTGTACCAATCACCAACGATGAACGCGAATATTGAGGCATAAGAACCTAGATATCACTCTCAACTTACCCTGAAGCAAAGAGCAACGGGGAAGGGGCCTCAGTACGAGCGAGTCCCGGGCAGCTTTTCCATTGGTTGACCGGAATCCGAGTAGAGCACAACGGACGGGACGTATCCATTTCCCAATAAGCCGCGGTAATAGGAGGCCATAAGAAAGAACGACAAACAGCCGAGAATCACAAGGAGATAGACAATCCCGCCCCAACGGCTCCCTCGTCGATCACGGTAGTCATACCCGCATTGCGGACATTCGCAAAGGGCGTCATCGTCCCAATAGGTCCGACGACATTGCGGACAAGTCAAGATGAAGAGCCGCGCGTTCATGCAGGATCAGCAGTTTGTTCGTCGTCCGGACGAGCGATTCGGTGATGGGATGGAGGCACGTTCACGGGCACCTCGATTGACTGACGAGAGTGTGCCGGTGATGCGGCCGGCCGGGAGGCGTGCTGGTCAGATTGGTTCCCGGCGGCCATCCTGCTGTGATTGAGGCGACACTCCTTTTCCCATTCATCCAAATGATAAAACCGGCGAGCCGCTTCGATATAAAAAGCCCTCTCTTCTGCCTGTGCTGCGGATTTCAGTGCCACCAGCGATCCATGGAGCAACTTGTTCACAATGGCCGAGGCCAGATTTTCGATGGCCGCCCACTCCTGCGAGGACAAATGGCCTAACCGGCTCCATGCCTTTTGCAATTCGCCTTCCTTGATCCGCTGAGCCCGCTCTCGCAAGGCGACAATAGTTGGAGTCGCCTCCAGCGACTGCAGCCATTTGATCATAACCTCGACTTCTTCTTTGACAATTTGTTCGGCCTTGAGCGCCTCTTGCCGACGTTCCTCGCGATTCTGCTCGATATGCATTTCGAGGTCGTCGATATCAAACAAGAAGGCGTTATCCACCTCACGAACGGCTGGATCGATATTTCTCGGTACCGATACATCAATGAGAAAGATGGGACGATTCATCCGCTCTCGCACAGCTCGGACCACATCCTCACGATGGATGAGAAAGTGCGAGGCACCTGTGGAGCACAACACAATATCTGCCTGGTACAATTCCCCGCGAAACTCATCAAACGGCACAGGTATTCCTTTAAAGCGATCCGCCATTTTGCGCACTCGCGCCCCATCACGCGTGGTGACCAAGATTTGACGCACCCCATGGGTGATGAAATGCTGCGCGGCCAGCTTAGCCATCTCTCCGGCTCCAATCAGAAAGACGGTCTTCTGCGCTAAATTGGAAAAGACCTTTTTGGCCAATTCCACGGCAGCATAACTGACCGAGACGGCATTCTCCGCAATCCTTGTCTCCGTGCGCACCCGTTTGGCCACGGAAATGGCCTTTTTGGCCAACTTGTTCAAGATAACCCCGCTCGTGTTGTGGGTCAGGGCCAAGCGAAAGGCATCCTTCACCTGGCCAAGGATTTGGGGCTCACCCACGACCATCGAGTCAAGACTGGAGGCCACGCGGAACAAATGAGAGATCGCCCGCTCACCGGCGTACCAATAGAGATGCGGCAGGAGCTGCTCGGCAGAAAGCGAAAAGTGGGTTTCCACCAAAAAATCTTGCACGGCCGAAAAGCCTGACTCCACATGTTCCACAATGGCATAGACCTCAACTCGATTGCAGGTTTGCAGCAACATACCCTCCCTCACCCCGGGATATGCCACAAGTCGGCCCAATGCCTCGCCTATCCGACTTTCCGGAACGGCGAGCATTTCCCGGAGCTCTACAGGAGCAGTCTTATGACTGAGGCCAATGGCAATGGCATGCATCTGTCACAAACTCGCAGGCGGACCATGACCTTTCAGCAGAATTCCTAAAAACGTCAAGACAACGCCAGCAAACCCTACGATGGTTAAATATGCAGCCTTTTTCGCTCTCCAGCCCACGGTTATTCGTCCCATGAGCACAATCAAGTAGAAGGCCCAGGTGATCAAGGCCCAGACCTGTTCAGGGTTCCAACTAAGGTAGGATCCCCATGTAATCTGAGCGGACACGGCGCCTGTCAAAATACCTAATGTTAAAAGGGGAAACCCCAATAAGATTGATCGCTGATTGAGCGCGTCCAAAAAGTCTAACGGGGGGAGTTTAAACGACAAGACATTGAACTGCTTGGACTTCAGCAACCGATCCTGCATGATATACATCAAGCCAGCAACAAACGCGACAGCAAAACCCACAGTACCGAGCACACTCAATGTTACATGGATCCAGACGGTTTGAAACACGGGTTGGAGAACCGGAACGCTGCTCGTGGGAACCACCGCCGTGGACAATAAGGCGAGAAATGCCAGGGGCAAGAGAAACGCTCCAAGGACATGGAGCCGGTAACGCAGGACGACACCGAGAAACACCAGCACCAAGGTCCACGAGAAAAAGGCCATGGCCTTATGGAAGCTAATCAACCGTATCCCTTCTCCGGCTACGAGATGCAGCACGAGCCCCACAGTGTGTACGGCGAATGCCACACTCGTTAGGGCAAGCGCAATCCGAGCCAATGTTTCTGACCGCCTCAGCAGATAAATCAGAAACAGAAGGGTACTACTAAAATAGCATACCAAGGCACTTGCAAACGCTACAGTTACCATGAGGCATACACATTGCGTCCTCTTGTCTGAAGTTGAGAAGACGCTGCTTCAAAAGTATAGTCGGGCCTCTAGGGGAGGTCAAGGAAGACTTGTCTAGAACAACCGATGCTTCACCTCCAACCCGTCAGTCTCCTCATCAGATGCGCCATGTCAAAAGCAAGAAGGTTTGGTTTAGAGGCCCATTGAAGCCATTGAGAGGCATAAACAAGCGAAGCTACCCGGCTGCTCCGGCTGTCGCCCCGCCACAGACATTAATGGCCTGCCCTGTAATAGCTGCTGCGGCAGGTGAACACAGGTAGAGCACGAGTGAAGCCACCTCTGAGGGTTCCGCCATTCTTTTCATTGGCACGGCGGCGATAGCTTGCCGACGAAATTCCTCGGCAGACATTCCCAAGGCAGCAGCAGTCTCTTGAATTCCAAGTCGCGCCATATCCGTATCCACCCATGTAGGACAGACGGCGTTAACGGTAATGCCTCGTTCGACCACTTCAAGAGCCAAAGCCTTGGTAAAG
>RFGT01000086.1 GCA_003696975.1 Nitrospirota bacterium
CCGCTCTGCTTGCCTGGCGGGCCGTGCGTCTTTATGGCTGGGCGTGGCAGCGTCTGTGGCGTCCCCAGGATGACATCTACGCTACGCTGGAAGCCATGGCACTCAACAGACTGCCTGCATGACTACGAGACCACCATCATGAAACGTCGGAAGGTTCTCTTTATCACCGCCTGGTATCCGCTGCCGAACAACCCCGTCTTTGGCACCTTCGTCAAGGAGCACGCCAAGGCAGTGCAACGTTTTGATGACGTTGTGGTGTTGCATTGTGTTGGTCGAGACCAGCATTTGCCCGGTCTTTGGCGCATGGAACAGGAGGCTGCTCCCACCTTGACAGAGGGAATTCCCACATACCGGTTATGGGAACGAGCTTTTCCCATGTTGCAAGCCTCATACGTTGTCCGGCTTTGGAGCGTCCTACGCGCCGTTCATTGTATTGCAGAACAGGGCTTCCGTCCGGATATCATCCACGCCCATGTTTACTCCGTGGGTGTCGCTGCAGCCGTGACGAGCAAAGTGCGCCGCATACCGCTGGTAATCACCGAACACACCAGTGAGTTCCCCCGCAAGATCATTCCTCGGCTTCGCATTTGGGGTGCACGTTTTGCTTTCCGGCAGGCGCAGCTCGTGATGCCTGTCAGCCATCGCCTACAGCAGGCTATGGAAGAGTACGGGGTCAAGGCTCGATTTCAGGTGGTGCCGAACGTCGTCGACACGAGTCTGTTTGCGCCGCGGGTAGACGCCTCTGGCCCGAAGCAAGGAACGGAAATCCTCTTTGTTGGGAGACTTGATAGCGAGCATCTCAAGGGCATCCCTTATCTGCTTGGAGCCCTGGCCCAGCTCAAACAAGCCAGACAGGATTGGCGCCTCCATATTGTCGGAGATGGACCAGTGCGGTGCGAGTATGAACAGATGGCGAAAGATTTCGGGCTAGCGCCTCACGTCACGTTTCACGGCATGAAGGCGAGGCACGAGGTCGCTGCGTTCATGCAACGGGCCGACCTGTTTGTCCTGCCCAGCCTTTGGGAGAACCTCCCTTGCGTGCTCATCGAGGCCATGGCGTGCGGCTTGCCCATTCTCTCCACGCGTGTGGGCGGAATTCCCGAGATGGTGGATGATGAAACCGGTGTCCTCGTAACGCCCGGCAACGAGGCAGCCTTGCTGCAGGGCCTCACCCATATGTTGGACTCCCTTGACCGCTATGATCGGCGCGCTATATCCAGAAAAGCCCAACGATACAGCTACGAAGCCGTCGGGCGCAGCCTGCATGCCATTTACGAGGAGTGTCTTCGATCATGAATCCGTTCATGAAACTGCCCAGAGTCCCTATTGTGCACGGACGAAGCGATCTAATCATAGAACGGTGCGAAGGAAAACGGGTGTTGCATCTGGGCTGTGTGGATGCCGGGCTATTGACCGAACGCTACCGAAGCGGACAACTCATGCACCAGAAGATTCATGGGGTGGCCCAGAGTCTGTGGGGCGTCGACATTGACGAAGAGGGCATTGCCTTCTTGCGCAGTGTTGGATTCGACAATCTGTTAGCCGCAGATGTTTGCCAACTCGACCGTTACCCTGAACTACAGGACCAGACTTTCGATGTGGTCGTTGCAAGTGAGGTGGTTGAACACCTCCAGAACCCTGGCGCGTTTCTCGAGACCGTCAAAGTAGTCATGAAACCAGGTCACACAGAGCTCATCATCACTGTTCCGAATGCGTTCCGCGTGGGGACGCTTCTGTGGATGTTCCGCGGCGTGGAATTTGTCCACCCAGAGCACTACTACTGGTTTTCCTACTACACGATTCAGAACCTATTGCGCAGCAACGGCTTTGACATTCACGAATTATACGTCTACTCGCTCCAGCAACTCGATCCGCCGGCAAGAGAGGCGGCCCGTTCATGGCCCGGCTACATCCGTTCCTATCTTCGGGCCCTGCCTCGACGGCTGGTAGTGCCCTTGTTGTACAAGATTACACCTTTTTTCGGCGAAGGAATCATAATCGTGGGCAAGCTGCCCGGCCATCTGCAGGGCTAGATCCAGCGCTGGCCAAAACCGAGCGCGATGAGAATCTACCTCTACCACAAAATTGACCGCGGCTACTACGAATCCGCCCATGCGGCATGGCGCAAAGAAGGTGGTCGGTTCGCCGACCATCTGCTGCGCATGCAACCGACTTTGTACGCGTGGGATCGCGCCTTTAGGCATCATGGGTGTGAACTCAGGCTGGACCTACGCAGCAGCTTCTTGCTCCCACAGACCAAGCGATATCGTCTTCCCATGCCTATCGCCAGCCTTTTGCGCGGCGCTCTGTGGGTAACAAAGTTGGACCCATGGTTGCTCCAGCAGGACATCATCCGGCAGGTCCAGAGATATCGACCTGATGTGGCTTTCTTTCCCTTAGGCAGCAGCGTCTGGGAATCCACCCTGCGCAGGTTGAAGGAGCAAGGGGTGAAGCTGGTGCAATGGTGCGGCTTGCCGGCCACCACGATGATGGAGCGAGACCGTGTGAATTTGCCCTACTTCGATCTGATTTTTCAGCCGGCCAACTTGGCCCCCGGCCTCCGTGCTGCGGGAGCCTTTGGCCGCATTGTCTATGTCCCCATCGGAATCGATCCCGAGATCCATCGGCCGGTCCCCCTCCGAGCGGAAGAACGAGCTCGTTACGGAGCCGACGTCTGCTTCATTGGCGGCCTCGATAACCGTTTTCATCGAAGCCGGCGCAAAATGATCGAGTACGCCATCGAGCGAGGGATCGACATGAAGGTTTGGGGGGGCTATCGCCATCAATTTGTGGGCAGCCCGATTCTGAAGTGTTGGCAGGGACAGATCTGGGGCGAGGAACAGGTGAAAGCCCTGTGCGCGGCGAAGATTGGTCTGAATTTTCATGTGGACCATGAACCCGGCGAGCTTGACAGAGGCGCAAATGTCAGAACATTCGAATTGGCTGCGTGCGGCGTATTTCAGTTGCTCCAGCGAATTCCCGGTATTGAAGAATTTTTCGAAGAAGACAAAGAAATCGTCTGCTTTGACTCAGCGGACGAAATGATCGACAAAATCCAGTACTACCTTCGCCATGAGAACGAACGCGATAGAATCGCTGCTGCCGCTCGGCGGCGGGTCCTAGCAGAACATACTTGGAACGATCGCGTGCTACGCATGCTCAACTTCATGACGGAACTGGCCCACCCTGGCCGCGAAAAAACGGCCTAACCGAAAGCGCGACCATGCCCGCCAGCGTGATCATCCTCTCCTACAACACCCGAGACCTGACCTTGGACTGCCTGGATCGTTTCGCAGAGGCAGTGTTGGACCAGGGCTGGGAGGTGATCTTGGTGGACAATGCCTCCACCGACGGCGTCGCGGAGGCGGTGCGCGCACGCTTTCCACGCGTCACGGTCATCGAAAGCCCGGAAAATCGAGGCTACGCCGCGGGGAACAATCTGGGGCTGCGCCGAGCCGCCGGCGAGGCCGTC
>RFGT01000087.1 GCA_003696975.1 Nitrospirota bacterium
ATCTTAGCGGGAGATATCGGAGGAACAAAAACGTACCTTGGATTGTTTGAGGGGAAGGCCGAACGAAGCGACCCCGTTAAAGAGGAACGATTCTGGAACGCAGACTTTGAATCGTTCGAGGAGATCTTGCAGGAGTTTTTGACGCCTTCCGCTGAGGATACGCTGGCCGAGGATATCCTGAAAGAGGAGCCGAGTGCCTCCGAGCCGCATGAAACGGATGTCCCTCCAGGGGAGGAAGAGGCCAAACCCACGAAATGGATCATTGACGCCGCATGTTTTGGAGTCGCCGGCCCGGTGGTGGACAATCGGTGCCGAGCGACCAACTTGCCATGGACAATCGATGGGACCACGCTGGCAGCGATGCTCGACACGCCTCATGTCCGCATCGTAAACGATGTGGAGGCTATGGCGTTGGGCGTTTTGGTGCTTCAGCCAGAGGAGATCGAGAATCTCAATCCTCATGCCCCCGGTGCTCCGCAAGGTACCAAAGCCTTGCTGGCTCCTGGAACCGGATTGGGTGAAGCCATCCTGTTTTGGGATGGCCATCGTTACCATTCGCTCCCTTCCGAAGGGGGCCACGCCAGCTTTGCCCCAACCAGTGACATCGAGATTGAGTTGTTGCGCTACCTGCGCGCCACGTATTTGCATGTGAGCTTCGAGCGCGTCCTATCCGGAGAAGGGTTGCATGCCATTTATCAATTCCTTCGAGATACCAAGAAGAATGAACCCACGTGGTTCGCAGAGAAGCTCTCTACGGGTGATCCCGGGACCCTGATCACTGAAGCCGCCCTCAATGGAAAACCGGAGATCTGTGTCCAGGTCATGGAATTATTCGTCTCCATTTTAGGAAATGAGGCGGGGAATTTGGCGCTCAAGGCTCTCGCTCGAGGGGGCGTATATCTCGGGGGGGGCATTGCCCCCAGGATTATCTCCAAATTACGAGATGACCGCTTTCTCCAAGCGTTTGTCGGCAAGGGACGCTACAAACGGCTGCTCACCTCTATTCCAGTCTATGTGATCTTGAATGATAAAGCAGCCCTTCTCGGTGCTGCCTCATTGGCCTATAACACATTGAACGCTGCCTTGTGATTCATTTCATGTCGTCTGCTGGTTTTCCTGCCGCTCAAGAGCAAGAGATAGGGAAACGGCGAGCCGCGCACGCTGCTCTTGAGTATGTCGTCGATGGTGCAATGGTAGGACTGGGCACAGGCTCCACGGTCAAGTATTTCCTCCTCGAATTGCGTACCCGCCTCCAGCAAGGCCTACGTATCCAGGGTGTGGCGACCTCCCGCGAAACAGCGGAATTCGCCAAACAGTTACAAATTCCGCTGCTTCCCGATGAGGAAGAATGGTCGCTTGATCTGGCAATTGACGGTGCCGATCAGGTGGATGAGAACTTACATTTGATCAAGGGAGGCGGAGGAGCACTCCTGCGGGAAAAAATTGTGGCGGCGGCAGCACGCGAATTCGTGGTGATCGTCGATGCCAGTAAATGTGTGCCTACCCTGGGGAGCCCAGTGCCGGTTCCCGTGGAAGTTATCCCCTTTGGATGGCCGAATACCGCAAGGCTCCTCCGGCGGCATGGCTGGGTAGGGACGCTGCGGACGCGAAATGGGGCAGTGTTTCGAACGGACAGCGGAAATTATATCTTGGATCTCGTGGTTGACCGGATCGAGGATCCCATATCTATCGAATCGACCCTCAATCATATCCCGGGAGTTGTGGAAAATGGCGTGTTCGCCGGACGTGCGAACAGAGTTATTGTCGGATCATCTCACGGTGTTGAGGTAAAAGAAGCCAGAGGACGGACATGACCCCTGAGTTACACAGATCAGTGAGTCACAGTGGTGTTCCTCGGAACTGGGGTCACGGGGATGACAGGTTGCCTGCTGTGCGGCAACCGGTTTGGTCATGGGTCTATCTCGTTCTTGCGGGCTGTCTTGGCATGAGCCTGTTGCACTGTTCGCCTGCTGCCGAGCAGTCGGCTGACGACCCCGCTCCTGTGGCCAGCGCACTGCTGACGCCATCCAAGCCTCCGGCTCCTTCGGCCGAAAACCAGGCGCCTTCTCGTCTTTCCGTGGCTGTACCCGCGAATGAGACGTTTATTCGCGTCGCCAAGGATGCGATGGCCTCGGTCGTCAACATTGCTGCCACAACGCGAGTGGCCGCGTCACAAGAGCCCTTTCCATTCTTTGACGCTCCATTTTTTCGCCGGTTCTTTGGAGAAGAATTTCAGCGTCGCTTTCGAAGATCCCCATCCCGCCGCGAATATGGGCTGGGCTCCGGCGTGATCGTGCGTCCTGACGGGTATATTGTCACGAACAATCACGTCGTGGAGCAGGCTGAGGAATTGACCGTTTTGCTTGGGGATAAGCGTAAATTCTCCGCGCGTCTCATTGGCACGGATCCTAAAACCGATCTCGCCGTTATTAAAATTGACGCGACCAATCTGCCCACCTTGCCGTGGGGCGATTCCTCGGCCCTTCAGGTCGGCGAGGTCGTGCTTGCCGTGG
>RFGT01000088.1 GCA_003696975.1 Nitrospirota bacterium
CACGCCTATATGGAGTCTTGGGCCATGGCCGTGGACAACCCCTATTATGCCATCACCGGAGAAGACGGCACCTTTGTCATTCCTGATATTCCTCCGGGCACCTATACACTCGAAGCCTGGCACCCCGCAGTAGGCAAAACCTTAACGCAATCTGTTCAAGTCCCAGCAGATGGATTTGTCGAAGTAAGCTTTGCATTTGAAGCCCCCAAAGGCCGGCGGAGCGCCCACGAATTAGAGGAGAATCCTCGCTTTGGTCTGGAATTGCTGGGGCGTAACCAATCGATTGTACCTTCTGTTCGTCTGCAACGCCCATGAAGTCTTATCCCCAGAGGGAATTGGTTTCTCAACTGAAGCTCTTGTGTTCCGTATGCTCTCGGTGCCATGATGGAAATGTGGTGATTGAGGGGATCTATGAACCGGGTTTTTTCTGTGAAGGGCTGATCCTTGGCTTTTTTCTCGCCAAGAGAAAGGAGTAGGGGCTATGAAATTACGATACCGATTGAGGATCTTGTTTCTGGCAGGGGGTCTATGTTTAGGAATAAGCGCCGGGATGAGTTGGGCTGCGTCGGAAGAGGTAGGCGTTCGTCCCGAAGTGGTGGCAGATTACATTCATGCCGTCATCGAAGCTGACCGCACCTTATATACAACACATGTCGTCGAGCGGATGCAGGATACAGGCATTGTCATAGCCTCAGAAGGCTGGAAAAAACGCAATGCTCTTCCCCTTCCCGCACAAATGCTGCTAATGGCGGGGCGAAAAGTGGAGGGAGAAGGGTTGGGGCTTCGTTATCGCCTTGCCAGTCTGTGGCCTATTTATGAGGACAATGGGCCAGCCGACGATTTTGAGCGAACTGGCTTGCAAGTCGTCGCGGAAGATCCCACGGAGGTGTATTCAGGCATTATTACTAGGGGAGGGAGAAAGTTTTTCAAAGCGATCTATGCTGATCGAGCAGTGTCCAAGGCCTGTGTTAACTGTCACAATACCCATATTCTCAGCTCCCGCCGCGATTTCAAGCTGAACGATGTGATGGGTGGCATCATTATCTCTTTTCCTCTGGAATAGAGAGCCATGACCAGATAATTCGACGATCTGGTCCCTAGAGAAACCTCTTTAGAAAAGGGGTCAGATATTGGCCGGTGGATGCAACACCGCCAGTCAGCGAGACCGATAGCCAAGTCTATGACAGACTGCGTTGAGTGCCCCAATCGACAAATGTCGGAGCTGTGCGATTGGCACGGAGCCGTAGCTTCTGAATTAAAGACCATCAAGCATACGGTAGTGTATCGCCCTGGCCAGTTCCTGTTTTACGAAGGACATGCCGCCCTTGGACTCTATATCTTGTGTAGAGGACGGGTCAAACTCACGCGCTCCACGGCAAAGGGACAGCAGCGCCTGTTAGCCATTGTTGAGCCTGGGCACTTGATCGAGAAACATCTCTTTGCCACTGGCTCCTTACATGAAGCCACCTGTGAAACCTTGGAGATGTCTGAGGTGTGTATTCTCGACCGCGTTCGGTATCTTTCCCTCCTGGAGCGCTATGGCCATGTCGCCGTGAAACTCTTGCAACTGCTGAGTCGTGAAATGGTTGCTGCCTTTGAAGAAGCCGATCAATTGGCCTTTGCCTCTGCACGCGAACGGTTGGTCTCACTGTTGTTGGAGTTGGCTGAACGCTACGGAGAACCCGTGTGTGATGGGGTACGCATTGCTCTTCAACTCAAACGCGAAGAGTTGGCCCAAATGGCGGTGCTCACTGTGGAAACGACCGTTCGTCTACTCCAGGCTCTCCAAGCCGATTGCCTGATCCGCTTACGAGGACGTGAAATTACGATTCTGAAGCCCGATCGACTGACAGCCCAAGGCGTCCATCAACTTCCATCCGCAGTCGCATAACGCGTGCTGCCCCTCTAAACAGCTCGGCCCCACTGAACCATCCAAAGAGGTGCCGCTAACATGGCGGTGAGATGGTGCGTGCTTCTCTGCGCGCTCTTCGTGTTCCCTGCCCGAAAGACCTAGCAAATCAATTGATTCCAGTCAGGCAATCCCTTGCCGGCGCGCAATGACTTCTGTCGAACACGGCGATAGGGTTTGCCGCCATGAGCAGGTCCGGCGTGTGTTCTGCTGGTGTCCTCACAGTATTGGATATCCCTTTTGTGATTGTGGCCAGTCACCACACGACGTTGTTGGGCCACCTGATATTTCTCGAACAACGCAAGCGGTGTGGACGAGCCGTGGCTTGTATTCTGCGGGCATTGTTTCAGGGATTGGACCGTGTATTTCAACCGAGAGTCCGGACTGGTGTGTGGTGTTGGGCGATTGCTTGGAACGGGGACAGATCTTAACGGGGATCACCGCGGAACTAACTGCTTCGCGCACATCTTGGCCATGTCGAACGAACGCTTTCGGTGTTGCTCCAAACTTCCTGACTCATGTGCAACGCCGAGCATCCGCGTAACACATGTTGGTGCGGTAAAGAAGCGCGTGCTTGACATATCGACACAGGAAAGGGGGATGTTATGACCAATGGCAGACACAGGAATCGAGGATGGTGCGCAGTCACCTGGATTGTAATGGGGATAGTTCTCGGCTTGTCCCATGTGAGTCTGGCCGATGACCTCGATGATCGGATCAAACGGCTGGAGGAGCGCCTGACGCAATTGCAGGCCGAGCTTAACCGCGAGCCGCGGATCTACCTTACGGAGATGCGCGAACGGCCGGTTCGATCCGAACGACACAACCCGAGTTCCTCTGGCACGGAAGAGACGGGGAACATGGTCTTCTTCCGAGGTGGTGGCGCCTGGGCGGCGAGTGATCGATCTAACGAAGTCTTTACCGATGTGTTTGGTACAGGTGGAACATTTAACGGAGGAGATAGCGGGTACTATGTCGGCGCAGGACTGGACCTGGTTCTTTCAAAAAACTTGTGGGGTATGCTCTCGAAAACTTGGGCGGTTGGAGAAATTGGTGTGGAATTCAAGCGGTTTAATTCAAAAAATGTCACGGTGGCTGTTCCGGCGACCTGTGCCACTGCAGGGGTAGCAACCTGTACAGCAAGTACTGGTGAAGTCCAAATCACCATGTTAACCGTGGATATCGCGCCTAAGATCAAGTTTCTGGAGGGCTCTCGGTTTCGCCCTTGGGTCATTCCGATTGGGCTCGATTTTCATGTCATCAGCCCACCATCCAATGATACGACAGTGCTCGACATTGGAGCGCAATTTGGTCTCGGAGGAGAATACCGACTGTGGAAAGCCTTTCATCTTGGCCTTGACGGTCGCTTTCACCTCGCTACTGGGCAAACGGATACTACGAATAACTTTGGCACGGTAGGTGGCTATGTGGGCATTGCCTTTTGAAGTCTAGGTGTAGAAATTGGGATTTCACCTCTCAGACAAGTGTGCACGCGTCTTGACGAGGAGAAACCAGAGCAGGAAGAAGTCTTGAGATTGCGTCATTCCCGCGTAGGCGGGAATCCAGCCGATGCGAAACGGTCTGGATCCCGCTAACGACTATGGCTCTGACCTCAGGGTGCCGCCTTGGCACGGTCAGCTCCTGATTGACTCGGACACGGTCCGTCACCTGAAATCCTAGTTTTATAAGGATCTGATAGCGTGAGTTCTCATGAGAAAGGAAGCGTTTGTTCTCTGGCTGCATCTTCTGGCAGCGAGCTTTTGGGTGGGCGGCATGGGCTTTCTCTCGTTTGTGCTAGTACCC
>RFGT01000089.1 GCA_003696975.1 Nitrospirota bacterium
GGATCATCGAATCGTCAAAACTCAAATGTCACGGCGCCGTCTTCGCTGTTCGTCACCTGCTCTGCCGGGACAGCACCGCGGAAGTCGCCCGCGCGATTCTGCCTCTGGCGCAAGCGAACCCCGGCTGGGGCGCGCCGAGGCTTGCGCGCGCGCTCGCCCGACGTGGTGTCCGTGCCAGCGAACGAGCGGTGGGCAAGGCGCTCCACGAGCTGCGCATCCGGATGATGTTGTGACGACCGCGCGGGATGTCGGCGGCTCGCTTGGCCCAGTCGCGCCAGTCGGGGGATTGCTCCGCTCCACGCCGAGAGTGATGGGCGGAATTTTTTTCTGATCACCCCGGAACGGCCCAAAGAAGGACGCATACTGCTATTGAGGTCGGGTGCCGGATGAAGGCTGGCGAAAATCGGCCATGTACCCCGGCGCCAGGTCACGCGGAAGGCATAATGGTCGTGTGGTCGTACCCCACGGCCCAACAATACCAAGCAAGGAGGTGAATATGAAACCAACACGATTGATCGTTTCGGCGCTGGTTGTGGCGTTTGTGAGCGGATGCGCAACCACAACCAAGCCGGACGCGGAAGAGACCCGGAAACGGACGGAGAAAATCCGCGCCGCAGAACAGGCGGCACTCTTGGAGCCAGACCCTGAGGTGGCCTATGCTCAACTTTCGAATATCGAATTCCTTGGGGATTGGCCCCACCAAGAGTTTGTGGCACGATTTGCTTTTCTCTACCTCCCAGAAAAATTCATGGAGTCGGTCCGGCCCTTGATTCTGTGGATCGACGATGAACGGCTGATCGGTCAATCTGGTGAGCTTCGTCGCCGAGCTTACATCCTGCATAGTACGACCAGACAGCAAATTCTTACTGCGCTCGCCGGTGAAGAAAGTCTGGTTTCTCAGCGCATAGCTCACGCCGTACGGCGCGCATGCCTCTCGCCGGTTTGGCCTAGTGGGTCAGTTGGCTCAGATAGCGTCGAAGTAAAAGCGGACCGGCAGGCTGTCGAATTCTTGCTGGCGAAAAGCTGCCAGGCCTGGATCCACGGCAATAGGACAAGAGCACGAAAATACGTTGCTCAGGCAGGCCTCACGATTATGAGAGACCCCCATGCTGCTCCTGCGTGGTTTCAGGCTAGGAATCTAGCAGCGCCTAATGCCCCTGCCATTTTTTTCGCTGACCGTATCCAAAAAGAGCTCGGTGTGCAGATTGCACTTGCCAATGAAAAATTATGACACCAGAAGGAGGTAACAAATGAAAAAAATCCTCATTCTTATCGCAGCCATTATGACTGTAGCCCCCCCCGCGGCGGCGGACGAGCCGGTTGATGCCGAAGCATTGGCCTCCTTTGAGCGTGCAGACATCGCCGCAATCAAGGCTACCAGGATGGTCCACCCAATTACTGAGGTCAAGGCGCCTAATGATAAACAGGAAGCCTTGTATGTGGCACAGAAAATCATCGAGGCTGCCGAACAGAATAAACATGCGATTACGACGGCGATTCAGCGTTCGCGCTTGGCGCTGAAACAGCTGATCCCCCTGCTGCATCGAGCGAGCGAGGCTGGATCGCGCCTTCCGGCTAATGAGGAACCTGCGACGCTGCGTGCTGATGCCATCGTAGCCATGCGAAAACTGCTGAATGAGGAGGGATCCGGCCGACTGTTCACACCGGAGCAGGTGAGAAATTACAACTTGTTGCATGGATTCTTGGACGCGACGGCTGTCTATAGTGATCGCTCCAACCACGCTGGAATCGATAAGCTGTTGGTAAAATTCCAAAATCTCAGTGCAAGGATTGAAATCCTCAAGGCCATGCGCAACTTCCACCGTGCCCGGCTCGCCTATATCAAGAACAGGTTGCGCGCGTTTGCCTACATGGAACGGATGCCAGCCTTCGATAATCTCTCAGCGCGGCATGCCAAGAATTTCGATGACAAGCTCCTGCGTCAAATTCGACCGGCCCAATTGAAGAAAGGCTATCAGCAAGTTGAACTGAATCTCCGTCCAATCGGAGAGGGGGCGAATCCATGAGCTCGATTTACGGCTACCTGGCGGTTGCGGCGATCCTGGCTCTTGTACTGCTTCTACAAGAGCAGCCAGCGCCGAGGCCGCCTGCCGGGCCAGTGGTTGTCACCTCCTTGGCGGGGGCGCCCGCTGCCGACGCCCCCGCCGGGCACAGTGGAAATGAGCTTTTCATTGTGGGCTATCCCCGAGACGCACGGAGTTTCCTGCATGCCTTCCTCCGTGAGGGTGGGCGTGTGGTGGTGGCAGGCCGAGGCGGCCTATTCGCTTTCCGCGATGGAACGTATATCCGCCTTGGGTACCGACCTCAAGGTATCGTCCGCGAGGCGGGTGACATGGTGCTGCGGATACTACCGCCTTTGCCAGCCGGCACCACGAGGGTGTTTCTTGTTTGGCCCAAGCTTGTTTGGAATCGGATTAGAGCCAAGGTCCGATCCATCGCGGCGGGCGAGAAGCTGGTTCGAGTTGAGTTCTATGTGGAAGAAAATCGGATTCAGGCGAGGAGGTTGCGATGATGAAATTCTTTTGGGTTGTGTCCTCAATCGTGGGATTGCTGGTGCTCCACACGGAATGGGATACCTTGGCCCCAAAGGCCTTGGAACTGCACGCGCGAATGGCCTCCGCGCTGGAGCGCTTGCTGGAAGCCGGGCACCGGCAGCGGGCTTCCCAACACCACCCTCATGAACGGCGGATCGTTGCAAGGGCCGAGACACATCACGACACAAGCGGCGAAAACAAGGATGCCGCCAGCCGGCGCCAAGCGGCTCATCCGCCCACCGATGCCGAAGCTCTTGCCGCCAGGATCGACGCCCTGCTCAAGCAAATGGAGGCCGAGGATGCCAAGCAAGCAGCGCAATAGTCAGCACATCCTGTGGCACATCCTTGCGCTTGCAAGTATGGCCAGCCTGATCGCGATCACACCGGAACTCGCGCGACTGGGGCGCTGGGTCGCCAGCAGTGTACAGATTTCCCCAGCCTTTGCGATGATGTTGCAAGCCATTGCCTGGAGCGGCCTTGCCTGGATGGGCGTCCTTGCCTTCTCGCGCGATCCGGCCAACAACGCTCTCGGCATGGAACTGGCCACGGGATTCGGGCTGCTCGGCACGGTGGGCGGGCTGGTGGGCATGCTGGACTCCGGCCTTTCCATCCGGGCCAGCCTGGGCAGCGCGCTCTATTCGACTGCGGTCGGCATTTCGATTGCGTTGGTCGCGAGGCTGCGGCTCAGGACGACCACATGAGTCGGGCACAACGGGCGACCCAGACTGCCATGCTCGATGTGTTCATGCTGCTCGTGGTGGCCTTGCTGACCCGGCCTGTGGGTGGCGCGCAGGGGCAGGGCATGATCGAGAAGCGGATGATGCCGGCGCACGCCGGCCAATCCTCGTCGCCGGCTGCTGTCCGGTTCAAGTCGCTGGAGGTGCGGGTGAGTGGTGACGGGTATTATGTGGGTGGGAAGCCCGTCACCCCGGCTCAGGTCCGGCAAAAGTTGAAGAAGCAGTCGTTCGCGGCGCTGGTGTTGACGACCGATCCGGATGCCCTTCACGCCAGGGTGGTCAGGATCGAACGGATTGCCGCAGCCCGTGGCCTGAGAATCTATGAGAATGAGGTGACGAGATGAATAATGATGTGAGGCCGCAGGTATTGCCGATGTTCGTAATTCTTGTTTCTGTGTTGTTGTGGGCGATGGTTCTTGCGGGCAGGCACTTCCATGCGCCATGGGCTGCGAAGCTGCCGCCGCAAGATACGGCAGTGGCGGCGAAGCGACCGCCGTCACCGGCACGAGAACGGACGCCAGACCGGACATCGGATGCAAGGCATGCCGGGAAGATCGCTCATGAGAAACTCCACCATCGGCAATGGGCCACGCGCAAGCCTGCCGAGCGCCCGTCCAGTCGGCGCCCGACGCAGAAGAAGAAAAAACAACTGACGCTGCTGGACCTGCTGTAGCCATGCTTGCGGGGATTGTCGGCGCGGCCGTCTGGCCGCGGAGGCTGGCTTTTTCCTCCCGATCAGGGAGAATCAGGGGCATGGACAACATCGCGGACGCTGTGGTCGGATCTTTGGAGGACACCAGCCGGTTCAATGTCCTCGGACGAGATATGGGAAAGAGTGCCAAACCACCTTTTCAGAAAGATGAGCAGGAGGGGTATCGGCTTTTCTCCACCTCTCTCACCATTGGTCATCTGAAGGTGCTGTTTGAACGCGTCGAGCAATCGCTGGTGTCTGTCGGTTGCCGCCGTAACTTCACGAACCTGATTGAACGACACCTTCCCCGCCCATCCATTGGTGCCGGGAAGCTTTCCGAAGCGCGTCTCCTGACGGCTTGGGGCCTGTTGATGCCCTGGTTCTGGAGCAAGTTGGACGGCGATAGCAGACAAACCAACAAGCTGCTGGGCGATCTCGGTTTCGATCTGATCCATGCGCTGGCCGAGCAGGCCGGCAAGAACGCGGCTCTCAACGAAATCGAAGAGAAGCGAGGGGAGAAAAATCACTCCCCGATCTGCGAGTTGTTTGGTTATTTCGCCCTGCACCTGTACTACAAAGTTTCCCGACAGTTCGAACACGTTTCCCGACAGTTCGAACACGATTTCCCGTATCTGCATCATCAGTATGTCTGGTGGGTGGCGGGCATCGATTTTGATGACAATGCCGATCGGACCCGACTGAAGCAGAAGGAGTCTGATGACTTCCTGAAAGATGAGGCGAGCTTGATCGCCGAGCTGGGTGCGACGGACAATGCGACGAACAAACAGTTGAACTGGTTGTTTCCGAGCAATCCCCCGGCGCTGAACGAGCGCGAGGACAAAGGCGGCCTGGAAGGGCAGCTGAGGAATATGCTCGGGAAAATTTCCGGGTTCGCCACAGAGCAAGACCCGGACAGGAAGCTCGTCTACCAGTTCACCCGACTTGTGTTGCTGAGCAAGTTGCGGTGCTGCCAGTCTGGCAAGAAAGAGCCCGTGCCCAGTGGCAAGAACAATGATGCTAAACGGCAAAGCAGGGAAACCATAATCGAGGGCCTACGCGAGTTCGCCCGGGGCGCCGAAGAGCCTTGGGAATTTCCCGAGGATATCGCCGACCGCTACATCGAGGACAACACCGCCAATGCAAAGGGAAAATACTGGGGCAAAGGCTACACGGATGCCCTGTTGAAAGAGTTTGGCGATGAATACAGGAAAGGCATCGACTTCCTCACATCTTCAGCCATCAGAAACGAAGGAAGTTCCGGAAAACCTTCCATCGCCAAGGTCCGTCAAGCACTGTCCCGACTTCAGGTGGACGTGGACGACATCTCCATTCTGAAGGAGTTGATTGACGCTTTTCCCGGCGTCCTGTGCCACGGGAAAAAACAGCAAATAAGCAGCCTCTGCGTGGAGCTGGTCGCCACCCTGGCGGAGGAGGAAAAATAATGGACACATCTGCAATCGACCGCGTCATCATTCAGCAGCGGGTGGTGGACAGACTTCCGCCCAGGCTTCTTGCCACCGAGGCGCTGGACTGGCGAATCAACGAGCCGGAAACACTTTCGCGTCTCTGCATTGTGCCCGGCGAGTGGGAGGAAGCGGTGGAGATCCGGCGCACGGCGGATCTTGGGCTGCTACCCGTGCTAATTGTGGAAGACATGCGAGAGCGCGACTGGCGCGCGTGGCAAAGGGAATGGGGCTTGCCCCCGTTCCTCATCGGGTTCTTTTTGCAGGATGGCGAAGACGTGGAACAGATGATCCGAGGCCCCGGCACGCAGTTGTTCCGTCGTCTGGCCAGAGGTCTGGCGGCGGAAGAACAAGAACGTATCGGAGAGCGAAGCGAAACGATGCGTGCGATCGAGCGGGCGCTGGGTGCTGCTCTTGGCGGCTGGTCAACAGCGAGGCAAGGCCCGATGAAGGATCAACTGGCCAAAGTGTTTGCTGAGGAGTTGCAGGGGAAGAGAGCCGTCATCGCGCAGGAAGCGCTGATGAACGGCGACCCACTACGCTGGCGAGCGTTCGAGGGCGGCTGGTTCGATGGCCGACAAAGGAGTCCCGGCGGGCTGTTTGCGCTGATGCGGGATGTTGGCATTGATATTGTCATTGGTCAGGGGAATGTGACATATCTGTTTCAGGCCACGCAAGTCCAGCTTTCTCGGAGAGAATCGTGCGGTGTCGTTGTGGGCTTGCGGAAGCACACTCAGGCAGACAATGATCGGGATTGGGAGACGAAGATAGATGAGCAGCTTCAGCAGCTTCCGCGTAAAACTGGAACATACAGGGGTGGCAATGAAAAGCCGGCGTTTTGCTGGCCCGAGTTCGATGATCGAGGTTGCTGCAAGGGGATGCGCCTGAGGATGCCTGATGATGTCCGGCCCGGGAGCAGCCGCGTTGAGATAAAGGTAAACGGTAAACTTTTGTGGCAAGAAAAAGTGGTACTCGAGAGCATCGGCGAATCCTGTTGTCGCTTTGACTTCCAGTCTGGAAAAGCGGAAGAACTAAGCTGGGATAGCCAGCGAACCATCAAATCCAGCGTATCCTCAAATGGAAACACGTGCCTGAAGATTGACATCTCGACAGAGGACGCTGGCGACGGGAGGCACTGACACTCGACCTCGGCCCGGAGAAGGTGCCCGCCGGATATCCTTCACGATGATCCGCCCGCCTGTCCGGCCGCGGTTCCATGCCCTTTGTCATCACTCAGCCTGTTCAACGCATCGAAAAGATTCTTGATCGGAGGTTGATCCACGGGGACCTTCCGGTCCGACGCGACGAATGGAGCCAGTAGCGGCACCACCTGGAGTTGATATGAATTTGATAATTCGTTGCGCCTAAAGGTGATATTGTCTTTTTTTATGCCGTCTTTCACTACTATCTTGGAGAGCTCCTGTAGCGCCACGATCGTTGCGTTCGCTTTTTTAGACATTGCTTTATCTTGTTGGGCAATCGCAGCTCGTTCTGGGTTCTCGGCGTTTTCGTCCTCGACGAAATCCTTCAGTTGCGAGTCTTCCTCATCGCCGATCGGCGTTTCGAGGCTCACTGGCTCCTTGGCCACCTCCAGAATCTGCCGAACCTTGTCCTCCGGCATGTCCAGATGCTCGGCCAGCTCCTCGGGCGTCGGCTCGCGGCCAATTTCCTGGGCAATGCGGCGGGAGACACGCATCATCTTGTTGATCGTCTCGATCATGTGCAC
>RFGT01000090.1 GCA_003696975.1 Nitrospirota bacterium
GTACTTAAGGAAATCCTCTACCCACTCCATTGCTTTGGGGTGTAAAAACAAATCCGTCCACTCCATGTATTCGTTTCCCCCCAAGCACCAGAATTGCAGAGGATCTGTGGGCTTGGAGTTGATGTAGTTCAGAATAAATTCCCAATCCTCTTGAGTGGTCCGAGGAGGATCTTGCGTCTCTCGATAGGAATGATCGATCTCATAGCAAAACTCGCAACGAACCGGGCAGGCTTTCCCCAAACTCAAGGGGATTTTTCCTGCATCCATTTCTCGTTTCAGCACTTCACGATAGTCCTTCCCCTGCAAGACCAACGTGGGATTCAACACTGGAAGATTCCGCGTCACCGGAGCCATGACCCAGACTGCTCAGCACAAGAGTTGACTGTCAAAATACCCAATTGACACCCTTTCTGCCGTTTGCCACACTGAATATTGCCCGTTGCAGAAGATAGCGTTATCTGGTTGGTGAATGGCATATGGACTCTGAGTCCCTTCCTCACAATCTGGATCACTTGACGGACGAGCAAAAAGCTGCGCTGGAATTATTTGGTCTCACCCTTCCCCTGACCCAAGCAACACTCGATGAACGCTACCGCTATCTTCTCGCGACATGGTACCCGCCTCGTTATGCCGGTCTTACCAACAATCCCCGGAAATATATGCACATGTATAAAAAAGGCGAGGCCATGACCAAAGCCATTCATGCTGGATATGCGCTTCTCCGGAGGCTTACGGATACCGGCTGTACCGACTCGGCACAGGCTCATGAATAGGCAGCATGGCTAACCACGCGAGCCATGCCGGGTTCACCCTCTTTCCCGCCTTCCGGCTCCCGTTTCGCTACCGGCCAAGTGATTAACCCCGCTACACGGTCAGGATCAGCCTCTGCCGGGCAATGATGCAAGGCATAAATCTGCGGGAGGTAATTGGTGCCAAATTTGGAGATGTAGAGAAAGATCTGCTCCCGAGCGTTAATCCGCACAGCCCACGGTGCGAAGTCGCGCTGATAAAATTCTTCGCACAACTGCATGGCTTCGAGACAACTGATCCCCTTGGCCTCATTAAGCGTGTAGTAATAATCCAATGGCATGTCATATTCCTCTTGCTTGTGAATCGTAATGCCAAATTTCTCCGGATTTCGCACCATGGGGGTATGGCGGTAGGCAACAAAATAGAAAAGCTCCACGGAATGAATGTAGGCCTTGTGCTCGAGCAAAAATTGTCTCGTTTCTTCGGCTTCCTCCCGGGTTTCCCCCGGAAACCCGTAAAATGCCATCACGTGGTTCCAGATCCCGACACGAGCGGCTTCCTTCAAGTTATGAGCGATCACGCTCTTTTTGGCGTGCTTATCCATCAATTCCAAGACCCGCTCGTTGGCAGACTCCATGCCGTAATACAAGGTCTTGCAGCCCGATTGTGCGGCGATTTCCCAAATCTTTGGGTCTTGAAGCGTCTCCTCAAATCGGATCAAGGTCGTCCATTTGATCCCCACATTCTCCTCAACGAGCAACTGGGAAACTTTCTTAAAGAGTGCCGGGGGATAGGATTCATCGGAAAAGAGGAAATGCTCCGCCTGGTATTTGTCTTTGAGCGCCTTGATCTCCTGCACGACTTGATGCGCGGGCTTGCCGCGATACTGATCAAAGTACCCTTGCCCATGATCACAGAACGTACAGCGCCCCCAGTAGCATCCTCGTGTAGCCAGATACGGCAAAATGCGAGTTGGAACAAAATAGGCATCCAAGGGCAATCCATCGAAGTCCGGAAGGGGAAGAGCCGTGGTCTTCTCGGTGTAGATTTCAGGGTTGACGCGCACGCGGCCGTTGTCCTCCCGGTACATCAGATTGGGGACCTGCGTCCACGGGCGTTCACCGGCCAAGGCCTCCAGCAGCCACAACAGGGCATGTTCCCCTTCATAGAGAATGGCTGAATCGAAGATCTCGGTAAAGAATGGTTCCTTTTGGGGGAGATCCTCTTGCAGACGCGTGATCACATTCCCCCCAACCGTGACATGAATGTGGGGATAGGCTTCTTTCACCATCTTGCAGAAGGTGAGACCGGCCAGGAGTTGCATTTTCGTGCCGATCGATACGCCAATGACATCTGGCTGCTCTTTGCTCACGGCCGGCAACACCAGTTGGCGGCACACATCTCGATAGACGTTCACTTGCTCATCCTCCAGGCAGGCCAAGACTTCCCTGGAGACCCCAGGCCGATATCCTAAGTTACTTTCCATGGGGTAATAGACGAGCGAGGCTGGATAATACGCAGCGGAAATGTAGCGCATGACTCGCCGGAACACATTCAGAGCCCATTCCAGTTTGTCCGCGTCGTAAAAATCCTCGCTGCGATGGATGCGTTTCGCCTCCTCCGCTTGAGCGGCCAACTCCATCACATCGAGAGTTAAAGCTTCCTCTAAACAGGCCTTGTGTGCCTGTTCCGCCTCGGTCAACCCCTGAACGTGCTCCTGGGCCTCCAACAGCCGCAGTTGCTGCACCATTCGGGTTTTTACCCAGATAAGAAAGATGTCGCTAAAAAACAGTTCATACATTTCGATATTGACATCTTTCTGAATTACGGTGTGTCCATGGGCGCGCAGTACGGCGGTAAGGCAGGGCAAGGCCAGATAAGGGGCCGTCGGCACCCATTCCGGAGGAAAGAGCAACATCACCTTACACGTCCGGCGCTCCGATGGCTTCCTGGAGGCTCGGCCATCAATGTGGATAAGCGAAGCCATTTCTTCTTCCTTGTCTGACCAGAGGTTCCCTCTCGCGTTTTTCAAATCTGCTCAGGCCGACACGCACTCGCTACCCTATGTGGTGGCGAACTCTGAACTGCCTTTCTTGGAGCCGCATTCCTTCTTCAACCTATCAGACTGTGGCCAGCTCCTCTTGGGAGTCGGGAGCCCGAAACTGTAGAGCGGGCAGCTTATTTGTTCCAAAATGAGCTACATACAGAAACACGTATTCCCGGATAAAGATTTTCAGATCCCACCCCGGGTAATGATGCTGCTCGAACTCCTCGAAGACCCGCTCCGCATCTTCAACCCCCAAGCCTTCTTTCACGGTAAAATAATAGTCCAAGGCCAAATCCCATTCGGGGTTTCTATAATAGGTTACCCCCCACTTTTCCGCGTTCTTCGCCACCGGTGTATGTTTACTGAGATCAAAGGTTCCAAATCCAATGGAATGCACGTATTCCTTATTCTGTTCCAGAAATTGCATGGAAAATTTGGCTTCTTCATATGTTTCACCTGGAAAACCAAAAAATCCCATCACGTGGTTCCATACCCCATGTTTTGCCGAGAGCTCGAGACTGCGCCGAATGACGTCCGTCGTCGTGGCCTTATCCATCAACTGGAGCACTCGCTCACTGCCGGACTCATACCCCATATGCAAGAATTTACAGCCCGACTGTTGGGCTTCTTTCCACACCTCCTCATCCAGCAGACTTTTCTCGAAGCGCATATGAGTGGTCCAAGCAATGCCCATTTGATGCTCGTTCAGCTTCTTTGTCAATTTGCGAAATAGCGCCGGAGGGTAGGATTCATCCGTAAAGTGAAAATGGTAAGCCCGGTACTTGTCGCGAAGATAACGAATTTCTTCAATAATCTGCTGGATTTTCTTGGACCGATACCCCGCCGTATATCCCTCACCGTGATCGCAAAATTCGCAACGCCCCCAATAGCATCCGCGCGTGGCCAAATACGGAAGAATGCGATCCGGAACGAAATACTTTTCGAGAGGAAGTCCATCAAAATCAGGCGGAGGGAGTTCGGAGAGATCCTCCGCGCAGGTAAGCGGTGAAGTATGGATTCCCGATTCGTCGCGATACATGAGATTGGGCACGGACGAGAGATCCCCATTGGATCCAAGTGCCTCCACAAGCCGCAGGAACGCCGTTTCGCCTTCGAACATCACCGCACTGTCAAACAACGCGAACAGCTTCGGCGTCTGAGGCAGCACATCCCGCAGTCGCGTGACCGTATTGCCCCCGATCGTCACGTGAATGTGCGGAAACTGCTGTTTAATCAGGGCGCAAAACGTCATAGAGGAAAAGATCTGCTGCTGGAGCACGATAGAGATACCGACCACATCCGGCTGCTCCGCGACAATTGCCGGCTTAACCAAGTGCTCAAAGACCTCGCGATAGACGTTTACCTGCGTGTCTTCGACCGCCTCCAACACCTCCGATGACATGAAGGGCTTGTACGACAAGTCTGTCTCCATCGGCGGCATGCAGATTCGCGCCGGGGCATACACGAGAGAAATCGTCGCGGTGACTTCGCGAAAAACAGCCATCGCCCATTCCAGCTTGTCCACGTCGTAAAACTCGGGAGACCGGACAATATGCTTGGCTCGCTCGGCCCGTTCGATCAATTCCGTGATGCGCATCCGCGTGCATTCGCACAAGGCCAACTGCAACTCGACTTCGCCTTCGGTCAACTCGCGCAGCCGCGAGAGCTTTTTCAAGCGATCTAACTGTTGAGGAACTTTCTTCAGCACGCGTTTCAGAAAATCCGCGCTGAAAAACCAGTCATACATCTCGAGGTTGATATCCTTCTGGACGACATGATGGCCCGCTCCCCGAAGAAAGGCGGTTAAGGCAGGAAGGCTGAGATACGGTTCAGAGGGATACCAATCGGGGGGGAAGATCAACATCACCTTCATAGGTTTTGAGGCAGGGGACCGGGTGGACTCTCGCCCCAACTGAATTAAATGTGGCCGAACACGTTCGCCTTTCTTATAGTCTATTTTCATGACCCATCCTCTGTTACTTCAACATTGCGCCGTTCAAACGGCTCATTACCGCGGAAACTTTTGCCATTCAAGCTATTTTTCAGTGTGTGCCATTCTATGCCCCGAGAAAAAGCCTGGTCAAGAGTAAGAGTTTGGCCGGGTGTCGACGAAAAGCACTTGACTTTCAATGGGGTTCCATATATTTTTTATCCGCTGCCGAGGTCAGGTTATCTGTTACTTGGCCAGCCTCCGGGTTACGTCCTTACGTCGGCCATTCTCAAGAACCCACGTGATCAACCCGAAAAGAAAAAAGCGCTGGGGAGCGTTATCACATGAGTATGAGATCAATCCAACCACCTCGCCACTGGTTATCGTATCTGACAGATTCCTTGGTCCATTCAGGCGTTATGCCCACATGGGAAGCCGTAGAGTATCTCACCGCCAACCTGATTGGCGAAGCCCCCAACACCACATTCCACGACACTAAGTCGCCATACGAAACCATTCAACAATTCTTTCATCGGGTATACGGTCCGATTGTGGAAGCCGCTTCCCGAACCGTCACGCTTCCTCCTACGTCCATGATTCACATGTTTACCGATATTAGTGTCATGGGCAATTCCGCCATCTTGGTAGTGTATTTCCCCGGGCATAACAAACCCCATCAATTGCTCTTCCTAGATGGAGTTCGAGCCTGGGACCTGATGTTCGAGTCGATTGAGGCATTTAATCAATGGGCTGAAGAACGGTATCGATGGATCACCGAAGCGCTGCAGGCAGTGAGCGTTGACTCCGTGCATGAAGAACCCGTTGAGTTTTCCCTCGCACTTACATCCTACTAAACCACACGCCGTATCCACCATCCATACCTGACTGCCAAATCCCGGCGAAGTAACCCCATATACTCCTCCCCGTGAAGACACAATTTCTCACAAGTGCAAGGACACTCCGTCAAGGATCTTCCTCAGGATCGTACCCTAAATATGGGGAGAGCCATCGCTCGAGGCTAGAGAGATCCACCTGTTTGCGGCAGGCATAATCCAAGAGTTGATCACGCCCAATTTTGCCCACTGCAAAATACTTTGCCCGGGGATGGGCAAAATAGAGCCCGCATACGGAAGCAGCGGGAGACATGGCATAGGTCTCAGTGAGCACAATGCCGGTCCGCTCTTCGACATTCAAGAGATCAAATAGTGTACGCTTTTCCGTATGATCGGGACAGGCGGGATATCCGGGAGCAGGACGAATCCCCCGATATCGTTCGTGAATCAGTTCCTCGTTGGTCAACTGTTCATCTTTTCCATACCCCCAAGCCCGTCGTGCTTCCCGATGCAGCCACTCGGCAAAGGCTTCGGCCAGCCGGTCGGCAAGAGCTTTCACCATGATCGCATGATAATCATCGTGATCTCGCGCGAATTGCTCGCAAACTCGTTCAATTCCAAACCCCGCGGTCACAGCGAACGCGCCCAGATAATCCGCCAAGCCCGTTGACCGAGGTGCAATGAAATCCGCCAAGGCGTAATTCCCATCACCCGTTGATTTGGCCATTTGTTGCCGCAGGGTATGAAAGACGGCAAGCCGGGTTGACCGGGAGGCATCAGTGTACACTTCGATATCGTCCTCGACGCTATTAGCCGGGAAAAATCCATAGACCCCTTTCGCCACCAGCCACTTGTGGCGAATGAGTTCGTCAAGCAACTGCTGGGCGTCATGAAACAATTCTTTCGCCCTCGTTCCAACTATGGGATCGTCA
>RFGT01000091.1 GCA_003696975.1 Nitrospirota bacterium
AAAGCCATTGCTTGTCGCCTTCTAGGAATTGTACCGGTGAGTCCTAACCCCGCATAGGATCGGTTCATCCGTTTGAGTCTTTTTCGGATCCACCGTGTGGGAATAGGCAGTTTCATTATTTCGGCTTTCTCGCTGCTGCAAGGATCTGTGTTATAGGCCGTTTCATCTAGCCACGTATCTCCTGTTTGTTCGGGGGATCTCGTTCGACTGGCCTTTTTCACCGTGTAAGCGAGGGTGCGAGCTGTAACTGATTCAACGCGTCAGGAAGGTCGCGCAGAGTTGTCACTCGGGGGACCCTGGAAGAAGCGAAAGCACGATTCCGATCAAGAAGAATAGCATGGAGGCGGGCACGGGTGGCCCCTTCTACGTCCTCGTGAAGGCTATCTCCAACATGAACCGCCTCCGGAGGATCGGCAGCATGCTGCGCAAGGGCATAGTGAAAAATTGGGGGGGCTGGTTTGGCAGACCCAGCCAAAGTTGAAATAGTAACTGAGTCGAAATACTGATCGAGATGCAAACCTCGGAGAATACCGAACAGGCGAGTATCAAAATTTGAAATGATCCCTAATTCGTATCCTTCCTGCTTCAAATGGGCGAGCACATCCGGAACTTCAGGATAGACGGCCCAAAGATCGGGACCTCCAAAAGCTTCAAAAATTTCATCGAAATAGTCATCGAACCTTTCGAACATGCCGACTCGATAGAATACGGCATGGACGATGTCAAACCACCAAAGCCGCTCGCATTGTTTCAATTTCTCGGGATGTTCAACAGCAAAGACCGGAGGAGGAGCCTCACGAAATGCAGTTTGGAACGCCTGATTGACGAGCGCAACCCGTTCAGGAGTGAAAGTAACCCCATATTTCTCTGCATATCGCAGATAGACTTCTCCAACTGACCCTTTGACGTGAAACAAGGTGCCTGCGGCATCAAAGAAGATGACAAGGAAAGAGGGATCATTCATTTTTTCCCTTTGCCTTCACGCCTGGCTCGCTCAAGCGCCTTGAGCCGTCGTTGATTTTTTCGATGCTTCCGCCGGAGTTCCCGGTCTTTTTCCCGCCCCCGTGCCATACACAAACCTTTCTGTGACAGTTAAGATGGTAACAATCCCTTTTAGGAACATGGACAGCATTCTTGCTTCTTTGTCGGCATGTGGTATGTGTGTATCTATCATAGTTCTAGGAGACCCGCAAGAAGCGTGCCTGTTGCGGGAGGGAACCCCGCATGATAAGATCACCTCGCGTATCGTGTTGATATACCATATGTTGTGATGGCATCTTATCTTCTGTCAAAGCACTACGATCCTCATGAAGTTGAAACGCGGTGGCGGACGTATTGGCTCAATCGACAAGTCTTTGCCGCCCGTCTGGATCATCCTGGCCCGCCGTATTCCATGGTGATTCCCCCCCCGAATGTCACGGGTTCACTTCACATTGGCCATGCGCTGAACAATACGCTTCAGGATATCTTGATCCGATGGCGCCGTATGCAGGGGTATAACACACTATGGCTTCCAGGGACGGATCATGCCGGAATCGCTACTCAGAACGTAGTTGAGCGACAATTGCTTGAGGAAGGCTTCTCGCGAGAACAATTAGGTCGTGACGCTTTCATTGAGCGAGTCTGGCAATGGAAACGGCAGTCGGGCCACACCATTATCGATCAACTTCAACGATTGGGAGCTTCCTGTGATTGGTCGCGTTTGCGTTTCACCATGGATGAAGGGCTGTCAAAAGCCGTCCGCGAGGTTTTCGTCAGACTCTACGAGGATGGACTTCTTTATCGCGGGGAACGACTGATCAATTGGTGTCCCCGATGTCTCACGGCGTTGTCGGATATTGAAGTCGAACATGAATCAGTTCAGGGGACACTCTACCACATTCGCTATCCCTTTGTGCATGACCCTGCACAAAGTCTGATCGTAGCAACCACGCGTCCGGAAACGCTGTTGGGTGATACGGCCGTGGCTGTCCATCCCGATGACCCTCGATACAAGTCGTTCATTGGCCGAATGGTCCACTTGCCGCTGACGAACCGAACGATTCCCGTGGTAGGCGATGCCATTCTTGTCGATCCGACCTTTGGGACGGGGACCGTCAAAATTACGCCGGCGCATGACTTTCAAGATTTCGAGGCGGGTGAACGCCATGGGCTTCCACGACTTCCTCTCTTCGATTCACTGGCCCGACTCGATCCCGCCTGCCTAGTCAGGGCTCAAGTAGAGGAGACGGTGGCTAAGCGGATTGCCTCGCGGCCCGTGCATGAGGCTAGAACCATCATAGTCGAGGAACTTCAAGCGCGGGGCTGGCTGGTCACATTCGAAGACCACGCTATGGCCGTGGGCAAGTGTTACCGCTGCAAGACGGTGGTCGAGCCCTACCTGTCCCCTCAATGGTTCGTCCGTATTCAGCCCCTCGCTGTTCCTGCTATTGAGGCAGTGGAACAGAGGCGAATTCGGATCATACCCGAAGGATGGGTCAACAACTATCTAGGATGGATGCGAGAAATCAAAGATTGGTGTATTTCCCGGCAAATCTGGTGGGGGCATCGAATTCCTGCGTGGTACTGCCGGTCTTGTCATGCGGAGCTTTTAGGCCCAGGATTTGACGACGGACCGTTCCCTCATGCTATTCCCGCTCATATCCAACCGCTTGTTGCCAGGACAGCTCCGACTGTGTGCCCGGCTTGTCAGGGCCAAGAGTTTGTCCAGGATCCCGACGTCCTCGATACCTGGTTTTCCTCAGCACTGTGGCCTTTTTCCACCTTGGGATGGCCAGAAGAGACACCTGAGCTCAAGATCTATTACCCCACGTCTACGCTCGTCACGGGTCTTGATATTTTGTTTTTTTGGGTGGCCCGAATGATCATGATGGGATTGAAGTTTACCGGCCAGGTGCCATTCCGAGAGGTGTATATCCATGCACTCGTTCGTGACGCGGAAGGGCAGAAGATGAGTAAATCCAAGGGGAACGTGATTGATCCGCTGACGAAAATGTCTCAATACGGCACGGATGCTCTTCGGTTTACCTTAGCCTCCATGGCATCACCTGGCCGTGATATCAAGCTGGCCGAAGAGCGGATCGAAGGTTACCGGAACTTTACCAACAAGATCTGGAACGCAGCGCGCTTTATTCTCATGCATGCCGATGGCCCGACAGTGGATATTCCCGTCTTCGAACGCCCATTTCCTGATCGGTGGATTTTAAGTCGTCTGCATGGCACAATTCGATCCTCAACACAGGCGTTGGAAGAATATCGGTTTGATCACGCGGCTCATATTCTCTATCACTTTACCTGGCATGAGTACTGCGACTGGTACCTCGAACTCATCAAGCCGGCATTACAGCATCCTGAACGCGAAGAGGCAGCGATCAGCCGCCACACCCTCTTTTTGAGCTTTGAGGTCTTGCAGCGCCTTCTTCACCCCTTCATGCCCTTTATCACCGAAGAAATTTGGCATGCTTTACCCCACCACGGGGAGACCCTTGTGTTGGCATCTTACCCGATTGCACCTTCTTCCTGGCAAGCTCCGGCGATAGAACAAGCGTTTGAGATTCTTGAACTTTTCGTCACAACCATTAGAACGGGACGCGCTCTGTTGGGCTATAATCCGGCTCAGACCATGACGGTATACGGTACAGCCACCACTGACCGCGTTCGGGCAATATTGCAGGATATCCGTGGCTTTATTGAACACCTGAGTCGAAGCACACTGATCCTCGCTGAACATGGTGACTGGCCAGATGGCCGGATCTTGCATCTAGTCGCTCGTGACATGACGGTAGGACTTGCTGTGGAGGGGACCGTCGATCTCCGGAAAGTGTTGGACCGGATCCGGAAGCAGATGCAGGCGAAAGACAAGGAGGCGGCACGTCTGCGCTCGCGACTCTCCAGTCCTGAATTTACCGCCAAGGCCTCTCCAGAGGTCGTGAAGGAGTCGGAAACCCGCCTTGCACTCCTTTCGCAAGAATTGGCACTGTTGGCCAGTAGTGAAACACAACTCGCGAAAATGTAGTAATCTGGGCATGGATTCTTTTCTCTGCTTTCACATCGATCGGGCTGTCCAAGACGCGCTTCAGGAAGACCTCCCCGCAGGAGATATCACCACGGAGCTCCTTTTTCCAAACGACTGGACGGCAGAGGCTTCTATTGTCGCCAAGACGGCCTGTGTCGTGGCAGGGTTGCAAGTGGCCCGCGCTGTCTTTACTCGGCTTGACAATTCCGTGAGTTTTCTCGCACATCATCCTGACGGGGCCTCAGTGAAGGAGGGAACGAGAGTGGCCACCGTGACGGGAAGGGTTAAACCCTTGTTGATGGCCGAGCGCACAGCACTCAACTTCTTGCAGCGTTTGTCGGGCATTGCCACGCTGACCGCCCAATGTCGCCAGGCGGTCAGAGGGTATCCCGTTGCCATTCTGGATACTCGTAAAACCACCCCTGGGCTCAGAATTCTGGAGAAGTGGGCTGTCTCGCTAGGAGGTGGCGTCAATCATCGCTGCTCATTGAGCGATGGAATTTTGATCAAAGATACGCACTTGGCGTTCCTAACCGCGCGAGGTCAAACCCTTCGTCAAATCTGCCAGCTTGCTAAAGAGAAAGCCCCCCATCGATTCCGTGTAGAGGTCGAAGTTGAAACGCTGGAGCAGGTTCAACAGGCGCTTGAGGCCGGTGTAGAAAGCATTCTTTTGGACAACATGTCTCCGGCAGTGGTGCGTGAGGCTGTCCAGCTTGTCAAGGGTCGAGCCTATGTGGAAGTTTCTGGAGGCATCACGTTGGCCAATATTCGCGAGATGGCACAAGCGGGTGTGAACGCCATTTCTGTAGGAGCATTGACCCATTCCGCCCCATTCATTGATTTTGCCATGGAAGGGACTCCACTCTCCTTGAATGAGAGACTTGCGGGTGAGACCCAAACACTGTGAATCAAGCGATCCCCTCCCCGACTCTTTCTATCAATCAGATTCAGGACCAGTTGACCACTCGGTCGTTTGGCCGAACACTCCATCTCTTCTCATCGCTCACTTCGACGAATACTGTGGCGTTAACCCTTGCTGAATCCGGTGCGCCTCATGGTACGGTTGTCCTTGCTGACCGCCAAACTGCTGGACGTGGGCGAATGGGACGTTCATGGCACTCACCGCCTGGACGAAACATTTACTGTTCCGTTCTCATCACCGATTTTCCCTCTCCTGACCGGCTTCCGTGGATCCCCCTGGCAACCGGCCTAGCTCTTGTCCAAGCGCTGGAATCTGAAACCAAGCGAAGCCTTTCCGTAAAATGGCCCAATGACGTACTTCTAAGCCAGAAAAAGGTGGCTGGAATCTTATGCGAAAGGAGTGTTTGTTCGTCTTCTTCTTTTCTCGTCGTAGGATATGGGGTCAATGTCAATATCGCTCCAAGTGAGCTCCCTGTAGAGCTTCAACAGACAGCCACATCTCTCTTCCACGAGACGGGGCAGTATTTCGACCGGAACGTATTGATCGCTCGTACCTTGGCTACTCTTGAAAGGCAATTCGATCGTCTCCTTGGCGATTTCGAAACCATACGCCAGGAGTATCTCCAGCGCTGTTCTACAATCGGGCAGCATGTGCAGGTTCAGTTGATGCCGCCCCATTCAGCGGTCGAGGGAGTTGCTGCAGGCCTTAGTCAGGATGGTGCACTGCAACTTATTCTTGGACCCAATGCTTCCACGGCTGGCAAGGCGACAACCTTCGAGATTCGAGCTGGTGAGGTCGTGCATATTCGATAGATATCTGCACTCGACAAGGTTAGGGTGGCCTCCTGTATGATGAGGGGTCATCAGAGGCTTCTTCTTTATGCTGTTAACGATCGATATTGGGAATTCCCACATTGTATGGGGTGTTTTTGAGCGTCAAATCCTTAAAGGATCATGGCGCCTCTCGACGGACTCTACAAAAACATCCGACGAATATGGCATTCTGTTCCTTTCGCTCTTGTCAACGTTAGGGCTTGATGCATCATGTATACATGGCACTATTCTTTCCAGTGTGGTCCCCCCTGTGACACCCATCTTGGAACAGATGGTACGCACGTTTTTTCATCATTCTCCTCTCGTGGTCACGCATGAATTCCCTTTAGGGATCCAAGTGTGCTATGCCAATCCTCAAGAAATTGGAACAGATCGGCTCGTCAATGCAGTTGCAGCCTATGATCGATATCGTACCAATCTCACTATTGTCGATTTCGGAACGGCGACCACGTTCTGCGCCGTGACCCATGAGGGAAAGTATCTTGGAGGAGCCATTGCCCCGGGTCTGAAGAGCTCGGTTGAGGCGCTTCATAGCCAGACAGCCAAACTGCCCATTGTTGAATTGGTTTGTCCCAAGCAGGTTATAGGAACGGACACCACGAGCAGCATGCAAGCCGGCCTTATTTTTGGCTATACCGGCTTGGTCGATGAACTTGTCACCCGTATTCAGCGAGAGGTTGGAAAGGGAATGGTCCTCGCAACCGGGGGATTAGCTTCAGTCATTGCTCCTATCTCCCGAACCATTCAAGAAGTGAGGCCCTTTTTAACCCTGGAAGGTCTTGAATTGCTGTATCGACGTCTCTACCCCTGACATATCCTCATCAATGATGAGTAAGAGGTTGTCCTTTACAAGAATTTTTTCAAGCTGGCTTGACTTCAAGGGAAAGCGTGGCTATCTAAGAACTCGCTTATCCAATCTTACAATGTTGGATATAACATCATTGGACACAACGTTATTATGAACGAACATCTCAACCAACAAACTGAATCCCAGCAACAACATGGAAGAGAGACCGTTCAAGAGGTCTCTCCAACTCCTGTTCCACCGGTTTGCGAGAAGCCGAGCGACCAATCCTCGAAAGAAGAGGGAGAGACAGTGGAAACACTTCGTGAGGAGTTGGAGAAGAAGACGCAAGAGCTTCGAAGCTTGAATGATAAGTACTTGCGGCTGGCCGCTGAATTCGAAAATTATAAGCGTCGCGTCCAACGGGATCATGCAGAAGCCATCCGTTTTGGAACCGAAAAGCTGCTTCGAGATCTCTTGCCCACACTGGATAATCTTGAGCGGGCTATTAAATGTGGGCGAGAGCAGATGGGGTTAGATGGTCTGCTAGAAGGCGTGGAATTGACTTATAAACAGTTCTTGGACACCTTAAGCAAGGTCGGAGTAACGCAGATTGTTAGTGTCGGCGAACCATTTGATCCGGCAAAGCATCAAGCCATTGGCCAAGTGGAATCATCATCAATGCCGGCTGACTCCGTTGTGGAGGAATTTCAAAAAGGGTATTTTCTCCACGAACGGATTTTACGTCCTGCAATGGTAACGGTAGCCAAACCAAGTGAAGGCCCAGGGCCATCTCCTCATCAGGAAGAAGGTAGCCCTGGCAAGGGAGGAGAACACACATGAGCAAGATCATAGGCATTGATTTAGGGACAACGAATTCGTGTGTGGCCGTCATGAGCGGAGGGGAACCACAAGTGATTCCCAACGCGGAAGGTGGTCGAACGACACCTTCTGTGGTTGCGATTACTGACAAAGGCGAACGCTTAATCGGACAAATTGCGAAACGCCAAGCTATTACCAACCCGGAAAATACCATTTTCTCGGTAAAACGGCTCATGGGGCGACGTTATGCGTCTCAAGAAGTTAAGGACGCAATGAAGCGACTGCCATACAAAATTGTCGAAGCGCCGAATGGAGATGCTCATGTTGAAATTCGTGGGAAACGGTATAGCCCTCCGGAAATCTCCGCCATGATCCTTCAAAAACTCAAACAAACAGCGGAAGATTATCTCGGGGAGAAAGTGACCGAGGCAGTCATCACCGTTCCCGCGTACTTTGATGACAGTCAACGTCAAGCCACTAAAGATGCAGGGCAGATCGCAGGATTGAATGTCTTGCGCATCATTAATGAGCCAACGGCTGCTTCCTTGGCCTATGGACTGGACAAGAAAAAAGAAGAGCGTATTGCCGTCTATGATCTAGGGGGTGGCACATTTGATATTTCCATCCTCGAAATTGGAGAAGGAGTCTTTGAGGTCAAAGCGACAAACGGAGATACGTATCTTGGCGGAGACGATTTTGATCTCCGCATCATTGATTGGTTAGTCGCGGAGTTCAAAAAAGACCAAGGGATTGATCTGAAAAACGATCGGATGGCGCTTCAGCGCTTAAAGGAAGCAGCGGAACGTGCCAAGATCGAGCTGTCCTCGTCCCAGGAGACGGAAATTAATCTCCCTTTCATCACGGCAGATGCGAGCGGTCCCAAACACCTTGTGATCAAGCTCACCCGAGCCAAGCTTGAGCAGTTGGTGGATGATCTCATTGAGCGGACGATTGAGCCATGTCGAAAAGCACTGGCCGACGCCGGCATTACCGCTCGAGATGTCAATGAAGTGGTGCTGGTTGGCGGGATGACCCGTATGCCGAAGGTGATCCAGCGTGTCAAAGAGTTCTTCGGGAAAGATCCCCATCGGGGTGTGAACCCCGATGAAGTGGTTGCAATTGGGGCAGCGATTCAAGCCGGTGTGCTGAAAGGAGATGTGAAAGATGTACTCTTGCTTGATGTCACGCCATTGTCCCTGGGGATTGAAACTTTGGGTGGAGTGTTTACGCGATTAATTGATCGTAACACCACAATTCCTACTAAAAAGAGTCAAATTTTCTCCACGGCGTCAGATAATCAAACGGCGGTGACCATTCGGGTCTTCCAAGGCGAACGCGAGATGGCCAACGACAATAAACTCCTTGGCCAGTTTGACCTTGTAGGGATCCCGCCTGCTCCTCGAGGTGTTCCTCAGATTGAGGTAACATTTGACATCGATGCAAACGGGATTGTGCATGTGTCGGCGAAGGATATGGCTACCCAGAAGGAGCAGTCGATCAAGATCACTGCCTCAAGCGGGCTCAGCAAAGAGGAAGTTGAGCGTCTGGTTAAAGAAGCCGAGGCGCATTCCGAAGAGGACAAAAAACGGCGTGAGCTTGTGGAACTTCGCAATCAAGCGGATAGCCTGATTTATACTACAGAGAAGAATATTCGCGAACATGGAGATAAAATCCCCGATACGGAAAAGACGAAAATTGAGGAGGCAATTGCCGCAACTCGTAAAGCTATGGAAGGGAGTGATGCAGAAGCGATCAGAAGCGCGATGCAGGCCCTCACGACAGCCTCGCACAAGCTGGCAGAAGAGATGTACAAAAAAGCCTCTGCCGAGGCATCGACTGCAGGTTCTACATCCGCATCTGGTACGACCAATGGAGGGTCCTCCGCAGAAGACAAAGTTGTCGATGCAGAATTTGAAGAAGTGGATAAGGAGAAAAAATAAGCTCAGCTTTTCGAGGGCAGGATGTAGCAGGGAGCAGTGCATGCTGCCCTCGCCTACGAAAACCCGCCTTCAGAATACACGCTTTTGACGTTGCAGATGGCATCCGTGGCGAAGCGAGATTACTACGAAATACTTGGTGTTGATCGAAACGCCTCCGATGAGGAGATCAAGCGGGCATTTCGCAAACTTGCCCGACAGTACCACCCTGATCTTCACAGCGACCCCCAACAAAAGAAAAAAGCGGAAGAAAAATTTAAAGAAGCCAATGAAGCCTATGAAGTCCTCAGTGATCCCGAACAACGTCGGAAATACGACATGTTCGGCCACGCTGGGATGCAACAGGGTTTTGGCGGCGCGGAAGGCTTTGATTTCGGTCGAGGATTTGGAGATATTTTCGGGGATATCTTTGAAGATTTCTTCGGTGGAGGGCGGAGTCGGAATCGACCCGAGCAAGGTGCCGACCTTCAGTACAACCTCGAAATCAGTTTTGAGGAAGCTATTTATGGGAAAGAGGTGAAACTCAAAATTCCCCGGTGGGAGACGTGTGATGCCTGTCGTGGAACTGGCGCACGCTCTGCTCACGCTATTAAGCCATGTCCGGGATGTCGCGGAACAGGCCAGATTCGCTTGCAGCAAGGGTTTTTCACAATCAATCGGACGTGCGGACAATGCCAAGGAACAGGGCAAATCGTTGCGGAACCCTGTTCCACGTGCCGTGGTCAAAAACGTGTGTACCGAGAGCGCATGCTCGCTGTTACGATTCCGGCAGGAATCGAGTCAGGCATGCGACTCCGTCTGGCTCATGAGGGAGAGCATGGGATCAATGGTGGTCCTCCGGGTGACCTCTATGTCGCCATCACGGTCAAACCCCATCCTGTTTTCACCAGAAAAGGGAATGATATCCTCATGGATCTGCCTATTGACTTTGTGACGGCAACGCTGGGAGGAAAAGTCGAGGTCCCGACACTCAAAGGGACTACCACAGTCAAAATCCCAGAAGGCACACAACCCGATCGGGTACTGCGTTTGAAAGGTTTGGGGGCTCCTGCCTTGAAAGGAGGTCATACTGGCGATCAACTCGTGCGAATCAAAATTCAAATTCCCACCAAGCTGACGGCTCGGCAACGGGAACTTCTCACCGCGTTTGCCAAAGAGAGCGGGATTCCGGTCGAGCCAAGCGGAGAAGGATTATTTGAAAAGGTCAAAAACATGTTCGACTGAGGCGTGATCTTGCCTCAGAGTCATTTTTCTGTCCCTCCGTTGTCCCGATAATACGCGCATGCCTGTTTTTTTTATCCCTGCCAACAGCGTACAGGACGAACACTGTACCCTGCATGATCCTCTTGTGGACCATCTTTTCAAGAGTCTCCGGTTTCGTGTAGGTGACCAGGTATGGTTTAACGATGAACAGCGGCGGCGGTATCGGTGTCGCATTCTCCGCATCGGGCCTCAGTATCTTGAGGGGGAAATCCTGGAGATCCTAACTGCCCCGCAGCCATCTTTTCCCCGGCTTATTCTCGGCCAAGCTATCTTGAAAGGCGATCATATGAACTGGCTCATCCAAAAAGCCACGGAACTTGGAGTCTCCAGGATTGTTCCTCTGCTATCCCATCGTACCGTGGTTCGTCCTCCCCATAGTCGTTGGGAATCCTGTCAGGCTCGGTGGCAACGCATTGCCCGGGAAGCTGCCCAACAAGCCGAACGGTGGGAAATTCCTGAGGTTGCTGCTCCATGCTCTCTGAAGCAATTTTGGCAGACATATGCGCCTGCTCAGACAAAATGTCTGTTGGTGGCTCGGACAACCACGCCTTATACCCTCTCGACCCTTCCCCTTCCCCATGAAGCAGAGGCTTGCATTGTATTCGCAGTTGGGCCAGAGGGAGGATGGACAGAAACAGAGTGCCAAGAGAGTGAGGACCAGCTTGTCCACTGGGTAACCCTCGGGGCTTCCATTTTGCGAGCGGAAACCGCGGCGCTGGCCGCCTTGAGCATCCTTCAATCGAGGCTGGGTAGACTAGGCTAGGTCTTCTATCATTCCGGGGGTTGTTGGGGATTAAGAAGTGTTGGAGGTTGATTGGTAGGGCACAATCTTTAGGATAGTCCCCTGCGCTCCTACGGCCCAACCGACATGAGGTGTGGGGAAAGAGAGTCCGTACAGTGAGCGAGGAGCAGGAAGTTCGGGTTCAACCCACGTAAGTCCGGCGTCGGACGTGTACAGCAAGGCCCCTTGTTCTCCTACCACCCATCCTGACCGTTGGTCAGTGAAGCGAACTCGCACCAAATCTGATGGGCGAATACAGGGCGTCCCACAAGGGCGAGTCCGATCAATCCATATAGCCCCTCCAGTGAGAGTTTGGAACATGGCCCCTTGGCTTCCAACGATCCACCCAATCTGTTCATCAGTGAGATAAATATCAAAAAAAGTTGCAGCCGTGTCGGCTCGCTGAGAACTCCAGTGGGCTCCTCCATCATGACTTGTCAGAATACTGCCAAGCGCACCTACGGCCCATCCTCGCCTGGCATCCAGGAAGAAAACCCCGAATAAATCGGCAGAAGTCTCACTGGCTTGATCCTCCCAAGTTTTCCCGCCATTTCGGGTTGCAAGGATAGTCCCTCTTGCTCCAACAATCCACCCTAACGAGGTGTCCACAAAATAAAGGCCATAGAGATCAGCCCCAGTCCCGCTATACTGTCGCCGCCAAGTTTCCCCTCCATCCTCCGTATGGAGAACCGTTCCCCGTTGACCAATCACCCATCCGTGTAATGGATCGGCAAAGAAGACCCGGGTAAAGAGCAGGTTTGTCCGTCGAGGGATAGGCGACCAGGTCTCTCCTCCATCTTGTGTATGAAGAATGGTCCCGCCTGCGCCAACAGCCCACCCTTCGTGGTCATTCACGAAAAATGTATCTAATAAGGTCACTTGGGTTCCACTGTGCTGGAGGACGGATATAACGGGGGTTTCGCCTGTCCCGCCAACAGCAGGAAAAAGCAGGATAAACCCAATAACAGAGGCCCATTCACGGTGCCATTTCTTTACCACTGACATAGGCCCTTTCTTCAATCGCGATTAGGATTGGGATCGTTGAAATAATCGGGATCAGGCAACCCTCGCCGGAGAATCGTAAACGGTCCTGCGACAACCTGAATCCAACGTTTGGCTGTACAGCATTGACCATTTTCCAGGAGATCCCAGGATCCCCGTCTCACCACAATTTCGCCGGTGGTAGGATTAGGATGAAACCCTTCGGGATCTCCGATGCCGAAGACATGACGGCGAGGGACCTTTACCTTAATTTCTGTATCAGTCCACGACACTACATGAGCCGCCACACCGTTAATCAACACTTCGCTTCGTGACACGTTTTCTCCCAATCGATAATTTTTCCAGTCATGGGCATCTCGATTTAAACTGAGCCGCGTGGGTTCAGCCAGTTTTAAAAACTCACCAAACCCCGATCCCTTAATTGTCACAATTTCATCAAGACCAGCTTCCGTAGGAAAATAGGAGGTCACTCGCGGAGTCTTCACGGTAAACGATCCAGCGGGTACCGTAACCACTCCTCGTTTCAAACAACAGGTGCCATCGGGATGGGGAATAGTGGCACCTCGCTTGATCACAATGGCCCCGCTTTTTGCGCTAAACGGCACCCAGACATCGATTTCGGTATCTTGCCATCGATGGACAATTGCTGGAATCCCGCCGATTTCTACGGCATTTTGACCCGTATTGAAATCAAAGGCATAGGCTGTCGCCCCTCCTTCTGAATAGACCCCGAAATCTTTTCCCTTAATTTGAACAAGTGTGCCAATGGGACCTTCACGAGGCGATACATCTTCAACGAGACTCTGTCGTACCTCAAAATAGCCGACTGTCCGTTCCCGTTCCCCATGCCGCAAGACCACAGGACCACTTTTCGCGTTTAACGGTACGTGGACCACAATAGTCCGTGTTGACCATTGTTCAATCGTGGCAGGGACACCTCCAAACAATACCCCATCCGAGGCCAAACGCTTTTCTCCAAGGTCTTGCCCGCTTAAGACCACTTTGCTTCCGACCGGACCATGCTTTGGTTCAAAGGTGATAGGAGGAATAATGGTCAAGGGCATAGGATTGCTGACTACATAGTCGACTGGAGCACAGCACGACCCGTCTGGCAGAGGATCAAACGACGCCAGCTTGACTACCACGTCACCCGACGTCGCGTTTGCAGGAATCTTTACTTCAATTTTAGTGGATCGCCATTTACGGATTGGTGCTCGAATCCCGTTAATCAACACCTGATTGACTCCAAACATGGTGTTGGGGTCGCGGGATCCCGCAGTATTGCCAAAATTTTCTCCTTCAATGGTGAGAATGGATCCTGGTTCGGCTTCGCGAGGATGGAGTCTGGTTATGCGCACTTGAGCCACGGAAAAGGTTCCCACCTCGATTCGATTTTCCCCATTGACTACGGTGACAGGCCCAGTTGTCGCGGCGAGAGGAACTTTTACCATGATCATGTCGGGTTCCCATAATTGAATAAGCGCAGGAGTTCCATGAAACTCTACTCGATTGGCCGATGAAGAACGAAACTCCCCAAAATCTGCTCCGCCAATGGTAACCGTGGTTCCAGGTGGTCCAGCATCAGGGAACAGCTCACCCCATGCTGGTGACGCTACGATCACTCCCACACCGAACAGTACCAAGAACGCCCATTCTCGCAGTTTCATAACACGAAACCTCTCAGCCATAAGTTGACACTATTGGGAATAAGGAAGAGGAAATGGAAACCGTGGAAGATTCTCTAAATGGATGATGGAGTAACAAGTGCGCGCAACACAGTATACCGTACTGCGTAGAAAGTATCACTA
>RFGT01000092.1 GCA_003696975.1 Nitrospirota bacterium
CTCCCGCACCGGAGGGTCTGAGGGCATCGGGTTCGCCATTCCTGTGTGGTTAGCCAAATATATCACGGAAAGTCTTATTCAATCAGGAAAAGTCGTCCGCGGCTGGATGGGTATCGCCATCCAAGAACTGACGCCGGCTCTCGCCCAGTCATTTCATCTCCCGGAACACCAACGCGGAGGCGTTTTAATCAGTGAGGTTCATGAGGATGGTCCGTCGGCAAAGGGCGGACTCAAACGTGGTGACGTCATTGTGGAATACAATGGAATCAAGTTAAAAGACGTGAATCATCTCCGTCATTTGGTTGCACGAACGCAAGTTGGAAAAACCGTCCAGGTCAAAATCTTGCGGGACGGCAAAGAGAAGATACTGTCCATTACGGTGGGCGAACGTCCGCCCGACGAGGTGCTTGCGCAACGCAGTAGAATAGCGCCTCAACGCCCTCCAGCAATGGAAAAGCTAGACAATGTCCTTGCTGGTCTTACGGTGGAACCCTTGACTGAAGAGCGCCGACAACAGCTTAACCTACCGGAAGATACCACTGGTGTCATCATCAGCAAGGTAGAGCCTGGGAGTGCGGCAGAGGCTGCGGGGCTTCAGCAAGGTGACGTGATCCAGGAGGTGGAAAAACAACCTATTAAGAGTCTCAGTGATTATCAGAAGGTTGCCTCGACCATTAAGAAAGGAGAGCCAGCGGTCTTGTACGTTCAGCGACGTGGAAGCTCTATCTGGATCGCCGTTGAGCCCAAGTCCTAAGGTGATGGTTGGTTGGCGGAGAGCAAGTGGAGCGAGAGATCGATTACAGCCAACATAACAATCCGTTTGCCAAGACGTGAGGATGACCATCCATGGCAAAAGAATCCCGCTTCATGAGATGGCTGCAAGACTCAGTCTTTAAGCCTCTCGAGGATAAAAAGATGCCGGTGATGGAGCACCTGTATGAGCTCCAACGCCGGCTCACCAGAATTGTTATAGTGATGGGGATTTTTTTCGTCGCGACGTTTTTCTACGCGGATACGCTGGTGCAATGGCTTCGGGTTCCTCTCCAAAACATGTTCGTCCCCGGGCAATTGGAATGGGTTCCCACGGATTTACCCAAGATCCCGTTTGTCTTTTTGTCGCCTGCTGAGGCGCTGTGGCAAAATCTGAAGGTGGCTGCACTGTTCGCCGTGGTTCTGTCCACACCCTATACGCTTTGGGAACTGTGGGCCTTCGTCGTTCCCGGACTGCATGTACAGGAGCGTCGATTCGTTGGACCATTTGTGGCCACGAGCACACTGGCGTTTTATCTCGGATTGGCATTCTGCTTCTTTTTTGTGCTGCCCTTTGCGTTGAATTTCCTGGTTTCCTACGGTGTGCAGGCTGGATTCATCCCGCAACTGTCCATTGCCAGTTATGTGGGATTTACCCTGTGGTTCTTGCTCATTTTTGGGCTGATCTTTGAGGTTCCCCTAGCGCTCACGTTGATGGCGAAGCTTGGTTGGGTGGATGTGCCGTTTTTAAAGCGCTATCGGAAGTGGGCGTTTCTAGGAGCCTTTCTGTTCGCGGCGATTCTCACCCCAACCCCTGACCCTTTCAATCAATGTCTGATGGCCTTGCCCATGTATTTCTTCTACGAGGTGGGGATCATCAGCGCGGGGTTTTTCAAAAAGAAACCACAGCCCGACTCTGCCACAGTTCCGGCGGGAAGTTCTGCCATGGCGCCTAGTGGGGGAATGCTCCGTCCCAAGCCTGTGGTTGCCGGAGGTGTCCATGGGGCAGATGAAGAATATGTCGATGTGCCTGATACCCGGCCTCGGTGATTGATTGTTGTTGGGAATGGAACCGATGGACGTGGCGATTCTCATCGTGAGCTCAAAAGCCTATACGGGAGCTACTACTGAGACTGGGCAGGCCGAACTTGAGCGGCTGCTGGAATCCTATAATGCGCGGGTGGTTGCCTGTGATATCGTCCCAGATGATCGTCAAATTATTCGGCACAAGCTGTTGACGTTATGTGAGTCGGTCAGTCCCCCGGTCATTCTCACGGTAGGAGGGACAGGTGTCCGCCCGACGGATTGGGCACCAGAGGCGACACGAGATGTCATTGACAAAGAAATTCCCGGCATAGGAGAAGCCATGCGGTGGGAAAGTCTCAAGAAAGTTCGAACCGCGATGTTGTCCCGTGCGACTGCGGGAATCAAAGGCACAACGCTTATTGTCAACCTGCCGGGTAATCCCAAAGCGGCTCGAGAGAATTTGATGGTAGTACTTCCTATCCTTGAGCATACCGTCAACAAGATCGGAAGAGCAGGGCGAACTGTTTCATGCGGTGAGACTCCTTCATGAGTCATGAAAAATGGTCGGTGGAGAATGAGGTAGAGGGGAGGTTTTCATGCCTAGTGAATTGAAAATGTTTCAGCCCACCGGTTCAGGGGATGTGTGCACGTATATGTGGGCTTGTGCGATTTGTGATGAAACGGAAACATGCCAAAAAGATCGAGAAGGACATAGCCGGTGGCTGGTGGCCAAACGTATGGAGCGAATCGACTACAAGGTGCTCATCATGAGCAACAAGGGAGGAGTGGGGAAGAGTACCGTTACCACTAACCTCGCGGTCAGCCTGGCGCTGAAGGGCTATGAAGTGGGCATTTGCGACATGGATATTCATGGCCCGAATATTCCCAAGATGGTTGGGGCCGAAGGGCAGCGATTAAAAATTAGTACCTCCGGGGGAATCATTCCCCATCTCGCGTACAATCTCAAAATCGCCTCCATGTCTTTTCTCCTCCAGAATTCTGACGATCCGATCATCTGGAGAGATGCGTATAAATTCGAGTTTATTAATCAGTTGTTGGGGGGAGTGGAGTGGCAAGACTTGCAATTTCTGCTCATTGATCTGCCTCCTGGCACGGGCAATGAATCGGTGACCACTATCGATTTGCTGGGTGATGTGACCGGAGCGGTTATCGTGACGACGCCCCAGGAAGTTGCACTCCTTGATTCACGCAAATCTGTCTCGTTTGCCAAGGACAGCGAAATTCCTATCATTGGCATCGTAGAAAACATGAGTGGCATGGAATGTCCACATTGTCACAAGCCCATCGAGGTCTTTCGCAAGGGAGGCGGAGAAGCCTCGGCGGCGGACATGGGGGTGCCCTTTTTAGGGCGTATTCCCCTTGATCCCGAGTTAGTGATGCAAAGCGATTATGGTGAACCCTACGCGCTGTTTCATTCTGATTTACCCACGGCAGATGCCTTTCACGAGTTGGCCAATAAAGTTGAGGAGTTCTGCAAACAGCGGGGCTCATTGGTGCAGGTGTCTTCCAAAAGTCCGTTTAAGCGGTTCCCCAAAGCTTCGTCATGAAGAAGACGCGATAAGGAGTCCGAATCTTTCTCTCCGTTGAGGTAGCGATGAGGGGACTCACTCCACTGAAAGAAGCTCAGGCTATCGTATTGGAGGCAACCGAACCTCTGGGATGTGAAAAGGTAGGGTTGCTTGAAGCCTACGGCCGTGTTTTGGGCGAGGACATCATTGCTCCACGGGATAATCCTCCATGGGACAATTCCGCTATGGATGGATTTGCCGTCCGGTGGGAGGATATCCGGAAGGAACACGAGATCACCAAACCGCCGGTTCTGAAGATTGTTGAAGATGTGCCAGCGGGAAAGACCGCGACCAAAGTGGTCAGGCCAGGTGAAGCCATTCGCATCATGACGGGTGCTCCCATTCCCGCCGGGGCTGATACCGTCGTTCGCGTGGAGTTCACCGAGTCCGATGACCATCAGGTTCGGATTCTTCAGCCCGAACCCAAGGGTGCCAATATTCGGCCGCGCGGAGAAGATGTGAAGGCTGGTGATTGTATTATCGCCAAAGGCACGGTGTTGCGGCCAGCCGAAATTGGAATGCTGGCAATCTTGGCTAAATCATTTGTCTCGGTGTATCAACGCCCGCGGGTGGCCATTCTCTCAACGGGCGATGAGCTGGCGGACCTGGATGAACGGTTTGACGAGAACAAGATCGTGAACTCCAACAGCTATGGTATTGCGGCAGCCGTGCAAGAAGCCGGGGGAATTCCCGTCTTGCTGGGTATTGCGAGAGATGACCCCGCCTCATTAAAAGAGAAAATTTCCCAAGGGTTGGCCTGTGACATCCTGGTGTTGTCCGGTGGCGTGTCCATGGGTGAGTATGATTTCACCAAAGCCGTGTTTGCCGAATTGGGTGCAGACATGCACTTTTGGAAATTGGCGATTCGTCCTGGACAACCTCTCGCGTTCGGCAAGATCAAGGGCAAGTTGGCGTTTGGGCTTCCGGGGAATCCTGTCTCGTCGATGGTAACTTTCGAACAGTTGGTCCGCCTGGCCTTGCTCAAGATGGCGGGATATCAACAGGTCGAACGGCCGACCGTACAGGCGGTGTTTCAGGAAACTTTCTCCAAGCATCCTGATCGCCGGCATTTCCTGCGAGGGATTTTGCGTCAGGAAAATGGGACCCTAACGGTTCGCACCACGGGGAATCAAGGCTCAGGAATTTTGACCTCCTTGGTAAAAGCCAATGGACTCATCGATGTGCCGGAG
>RFGT01000093.1 GCA_003696975.1 Nitrospirota bacterium
ACAATCTCCGATGAGAGGCTTACTGGTTCACCTCTTGATTTTGGTTCAGGAGTTCCTTGATTTCCTTGCCCGGTTTGAAAAACGGCATGCGTTTCTGAGGAACAGGAACCGTTTCTCCAGTTTTAGGATTTCGACCATCCTTGTTGCGGCGGATCCGTAACCGAAAACTGCCAAACCCGCGAATCTCCGTTTTCTCTCCCTTTTTGAGCGCATCTCGAATGGCGTCGAATATGCAGTTGACGACTTTTTCCGCATCTCGGCGGCTTAACTTCTGTGCTTTCTCCGCCACTTTCTCAATCAAGTGCGCTTTTGTCATCGCTGCTCTCCTTGGTTGAAGAACCCCTTCCGAGTGTTCTACACTCGATCTCCTTCTATACCAGATGTCTAGAGCGCCAGAAAGTACAGGAGATTCACTCCCCTATGAATAGGCAATGGAGAACCCTGCCCTACAAGGTATCCCGCCAACAGCTCGCGCAGAGAAAAAGGCCGTTCCGGCTCAACGACGTAGGGTGGCTTGGGAATTCCACTCATTTCAGCGGCTAATTCAATAGCATCTTCCAGATCGCCGAGTTCATCGATTAACAACAATTCTTTGGCTTGTTCGCCGGTGAAGATCCGGCCATCAGCCAGAAGTTCCACATCGGTGACATCCAACGAGCGCCCTTCTGCCACAGCTTCAATGAACTGTCGGTGAGCGTCATCCATCACGGATTGCAAGAGCCGTCGATCGTCTTCACTCATGGGACGAAATGGTGACCCTACGTCTTTGTAGCGGCCGCTTTTGATCACTACGTTTTTAATCCCGATTTTTTTCATCAACTCCTCGAGATTCGCTAATTGCATGATCACGCCGATGCTGCCTGTCAGCGTTCCAGGATTGGCCACAATTCGGTCCGCGGCCACGGCAATGTAGTAGCCGCCCGAGGCCGCGATGGTTCCAAGGGAAGCGACGACGGTTTTGTGATGTCGCGTTCTCACACGCTTGACCGCATTGTAAATCTCTTGAGATGGCGCCACGCCTCCACCAGGACTGTCAATCCGCAACACAATGGCTTTGACTGAGGGATCTTCCCCAAAGTTTTTCAGGTCTCCAACGGTTTGCTGCGCATCGAAAATAGGGCCTTCCACTCGAATCAAAGCGATCCGTTCTCGTCCCACCTTGGCCAGTTCAGGAAGTACGGCTTTCCCGATCATGGTGAGGATAAGCGCACTCATAAGGATCCAAAAAATTCGGCGCCATCGGGATGTTGAAGAAGTTGGCTCTGCCATAAGATGTGTGATGGAGTTGGAATGAGCTTATTGGCCTTCTGGCTCAGAAGAAGGCGGCGTCGGGGACTCCTTGTGTTGCGCCAGACGGCCGATACTGTGATCGACATCTCCTTGCGTCGCATGAAACGCTTCTAATTCCTCACTTGCGGCCTGTTGAAGATATTCGCGAAGGCTTAAGGCAATTTTGCGTTCCTCACAATCCACCTTCACGATTTTCGCAGTGATAGAATCTCCCACCTTAAAGGTATCCTCTAATCGAGCATGTCCTTCCTGTCCAATTTCGCTGATATGAATGAGCCCTTCAACTTCGCTATCTAGCTCGATGAACACGCCAAAATCCGCCACCTTGGAGACCGTGCCCGTCACGATATCACCAACATGATACCGCATGGGGATCTCGGTCTCCCAGGGATCCGGGGTCAATTGCTTATAGCCTAGCGATAATCGCTCTTTTTCTTTGTCGATACGCAGGATCACTGCTTCCACGCGCTGGCCCTTTTTGAAGAGTTCGGACGGATGTTTAATGTGTTTCGTCCATGACATGTCTGAAATATGGATCAACCCATCAATACCCTCGTCCAATCCTACAAACGTTCCAAAGTCCGTGACACTTTTGACCTTGCCCTCAATGCGGGTGCCCACTGGATACCGTTCTTGAATAATGTCCCAGGGATTTGGTGCCGTCTGTTTCATGCCCAAGGAGATCTTTCGCCCCTGAGGATCCACGTGAAGCACCTGCGCCTCAATGATGTCGCCAATAGATACCATGCGAGAGGGGTGTCGGACTTCATGGGTCCAGGACATTTCCGAAACATGTACCAACCCTTCAACACCGGGTTCCAACTCGACGAAGGCTCCATAATCCGTAAGACTCACCACCTTACCTCGGACACGCGAGCCTTCGGGATATTTCGTAGCGATATCCGTCCAGGGGTCTGGTGTTTTTTGCTTCAGACCTAGAGAGATCCGCCCTGTCTCCCGATCGTATTTCAGTACCAGCACTTCCAGCTTGTCGCCGACCGAAAACAAATCGGAAGGATGGCCGACCCGACCCCACGACATATCGGTAATGTGCAACAGGCCATCGATGCCCCCCAAGTCCAAGAAGGCTCCATAATCCGTGATATTTTTCACGGTCCCCTCGATCAGTTGTCCCTCCGTCAAGCTAGCCAGGGTGCTTTGCCGCTTTCTGTCGCGGGACTCCTCAAGCAATGCCCGCCGTGAGATGACGACGTTTCCGCGCCGATGGTTGATTTTGATAATCTTAAAGGAAAAGGTCTTCCCTACCAACGCATCCAGATCTTTCACGGGGGTAAGATCAATCTGAGAGCCCGGGAGAAAGGCTTTGACGCCGATATCCACCATCATTCCACCTTTGATCCGGGAGATGATCCGCCCCTCGATTTGTCGTTCCTCTCGATAGGCGACTTCGAGCTCTTCCCAGACCTTCATCTTGTCCGCTTTTTCTTTTGAGAGAACCAGATTGCCTTCGGCGTCTTCGCATTGCTCAATATAGACCTGAAGGCGATCGTTCACGGAGAGGGCAGCCAACTCATCTGGAAGAAACTGGTTGGCTGGAATGATGCCCTCTGATTTGTACCCGATATCCACCACCACCCGGTCTTTCTGGATGGCCACGACTCGGCCCTCCGTGATGGTGCCTTCTTCGAAGTTTCGAAATGTTTCTTCATACAGTGCAGCAAGCGTTGCTCGATCCATTTTTTCACTTGGCATTGATACAATCTCCATTTAAACGATTCATCATTCCTCCGTGCGTGAGACACCGAAGGTTTACGCTTCGCTCAGCCCTCAAGCACGTGGTGACTGGGAAGCATAGTGTGACTAATCATGCAGATTTCCCTGACTGGCCCACGTGACCCAGTTCAGCAATCTGCGCCATCACAGTTTGACTGATTTGTATGTATAACGTCTTTCCTTGATGATTCTGCTTGAGCATCTCTCCAAAATCGATGGGTTTTCCGAATCGCACTTCCACTGGATGCAATCGGGGACACGACGCACCAAGTGGGAGCACCTGATACGTTCCCTGGATATACACGGGAATCACGGGACAGCCCGTTTCTGCCACAATCACTCCAATGCCCGGCTTGCCGGGCTGCAATGTACCGTCCGGAGTTCGCGTACCCTCAGGAAAGATCACCACAGGTTTCCCTGCCTTAACAAGGGCGATGGCTTGCCCGAGGGCCTTCCGATCCAGCCGATCGGTCCGCAAGGGGATCCATCCAAGCGAGCGGAGAATCCATCCGACGAGCGGATTGGGGAACAGCGTGGATCGTCCGAGAAACCACAATCGCCGCCGCACCCCGCAGCCCAGCAGCGGGATATCCGCATAACTTGCATGATTCGCAGCAAAAACCACTCCACCTGTTTTAGGAATATGCTCGTCTCCCCGCGTTCGATAGTGGAACAGCAGTCGACTCACCAGATTGACGATGATCCAGAGCGTCCAATAGACCAGCGTACTCACCGGTGAGTTGGAATATACTCCAACATCCTGTCGACGACTTGCTCTGCCGTCAAGCGTGTAGAATCAAGGATCACCGCATCGGGCGCTGGTCGCAATGGAGCAATCGACCGTAACTGGTCCTGAGTATCTCTCGCCACAAGGTGCTCCTGCACGGTTTGGATATCCCCGCTCCCGGCCTCAGGTGCACGCTGGTCGTGGTACCGGCGCATGGCTCGAATACTCGCATCGGCATCAAGAAAAAACTTCACGTCGGCATGGGGGAAGACCACTGTTCCCATGTCACGGCCCTCTGCAATGAGTCCACCCTGCTTCCCGCATTCGCGCTGAAGCGTGAGAAGTTTTGCTCGTACTGCCGGGATTGTGGCCACTTGAGAGGCCAGTCGGCTGATCTCTGGCTCACGCAGTCTAGCCGTGATTTCTTCTCCGTCCACAAGAACTTCCATCGTACTGTTCTTCAGGCGGACGTGCAAATCTATCTCAGCCACTAGTTGGGCTATCCGTTCTCGATCAGCAGGGTCGATTCCGCTCTGCCGGACCTTCCAGGCCACTGCGCGATACAAGGCTCCGGTATCCAGATACCGATAGCCCAGACGAGCTGCTAGGAGTTTGGCTGTCGTACTCTTTCCGGACCCGGCAGGTCCATCTATGGTAATGATAAGACGGTGTTCTGATGTGGTCACTGCTTAGAGAAAGGAAGTATTATTAGAGTTTACCAGCACTTATGTCAATAAATCCAAGAGATTGTCATAAAACCCAGGGAAAGAGGTGTCAATACACGCAGTGTCATCAATATGAACAGGACTCTCAGCCACCAGACCAGCAATCGCCAAGGACATCGCCACCCGGTGATCGCCATAGCTAACGCACCGTCCTCCGTGAAGAGGAGCCCCTCCTTCAATGATCAACCCGTCAGCCGTCTCTTCAATAACCACGCCAAGCTTGCGCAACTCGGTGGCCATGGCACGAATACGATCGGTTTCCTTTACCCGCAGCTCCTGGGCCCCGCTGATCACGGTTTTTCCATCTGCCACTGCCGCAGCAATGCAGAGAATGGGTAACTCGTCGATCGTCCGGGGAATGTGCTCTTTGGAGAGTGTCACGCCATGAAGGCGAGCCGATCGGGCTAAGAGATCTCCAACAGGCTCGCCACTGTGTTCCCGTGGATTCCGGACCTGAATGTCGGCACCCATGTCTTGCAAGATGTCGAGAATCCCCGTGCGCAAGGGATTCAGGCCAACCCCTGGCAGATAGACTTCGGAACCGGGCACAATAGAGGCGCCAACCAGAAAAAACGCCGCGGCCGAAATGTCGCGCGGGACAGTCAGATCTTTGGCAGAAATGGCTGACGGAGGAGTTAAACGGACATGGCCACCAGCAGCCTCCACGGTCACCCCGAGATAGCGCAGGAGGCGTTCCGTATGATCCCGCGACGGCAACGGTTCGTGGACCGTGGTCTCCCCTTCGGCAAACAACCCGGCGAGCAGGATTGCGGACTTGACTTGGGCACTGGCCACGGGTGACGTGTGCGTAATACCGCGGAGAGAGCCACCTTCGATCGCCAATGGGGCAAATTCTCCATGCTGTCGTCCCGCAATTTTTGCTCCCATCTCACGCAGCGGTCTGACAATGCGGCCCATGGGCCGCCGCCGTAAGGAGTCATCACCGGTGAGCACGGAGAAAAAGGGTTGCCCGGCCAACACGCCAGCTAATAGACGGAGACCCGTTCCCGAGTTTCCACAATCCAGTGGTCGGGTGGGTTCTTGCCAACCACGGAGTCCTCTCCCCTGGATCCTCACACAATCCGGATGCTCCTCGATCACAACTCCCATCTCTCGACAGGCCCGCAATGTATTGAGGCAATCTTCCCCATGAGAATATCCCCGAATCGTGGTATTCCCCTCCGCAAGTGCACTCACGATGACTGCCCGATGCGTAATGGATTTGTCTCCGGGTACTTGCACCATACCGCGAAGAGGTCCATTGGGTGTGATGGTCAAGGCAGTCACGGCAACCTCCGGCGCAGATCCCGCGCTCGAGTGATTTCCCGCTCAAGACCCGCTGCATCACCATTGGCCAAGAGCCGTTTGAACTTCTGGAGCTCACACTCATAGGCTTCCAGCAAGGCGAGCACATTTTCCCGATTCCAGAGTAAGATATCTCGCCACATTTCTGGAGAGCTTCCTGCGATCCTGGTCGTGTCGCGGAGCCCACCTCCAGCGTATTGGAGGAGATCTCCCGTATCGGGTCTACGCTGTTGAACCGCCTCCAGGGCCGTCATCAAGGCAAACGCCACAATATGGGGAAGATGGCTGACGGCTCCCAGAACCCAGTCATGGAGAAAAGGATCCAAGATCACAATAGTCGAGCCGGCAATTTGCCATAATGTTTCGACTGTCTGTAAAGCGGAAGGATCGGTTCGGGCTGTTGGGGTGAGAATGCAGAGGGCGCCACGAAATAACTCAGGGGAGCCCGCCCCAACACCCGTCTGTTCTTTCCCGGCAATAGGGTGCCCGCCGACAAACCGGACTGAAGGGGGTAACAAGGATTCAAGGTGTTCCACCAGTTGGCCTTTGACGCTCCCCACGTCCGTGACGATCGTCTCAGGCTTCAAGAGTTTTCCCCAGCTCCGCACGTGCGAGGCATAACTTTCCACTGGTGTCGCCAAGATCACGAGCTCGGCATCAGGCATGACCCGCGACGGATCACCTTCATAGCTATCTATCGCCCCGCGGCTGAGTGCCAACTGAAGGTTCTCCAGACTGCGCCCTATTCCCACAACATGGCGGGCCACTCCTTCGCGTTTCAGGATCATCCCCAGGGAACCACCGATCAGGCCGACCCCGACAATTGCCACCTTTTCAAAGCGCGGCCTCATAGGCAAACTCATATATGTGGACGGGTCGTGTTGCGTGAACGAGGCAGGATCAATGCCTGACCGTGATTTAGAAATAAGAGGGTAGCTACAATTCCCGCCCCACTGCCTGCGCAATCTTTTGCAGCTCAGCCATCAAGTCCTTGAATCGACGTGGTTTGAGGGATTCCTCCCCGTCACACAAGGCGCATTCAGGATCGGAATGCACCTCTATTAACAACCCATCAGCCCCAGCAGCAATAGCCGCTTTGGCCATAGGGCTGACCAAATTCCATTTTCCAGTGGCATGGCTGGGATCCACGATCACGGGCAAATGGGACAATTCCTTCAAAACCGGCACAGCGGAAAGGTCAAGGGTATTGCGATACTGCGTCTCAAAGGTCCGGATGCCTCGCTCGCATAGGATAATATTGCGATTGCCTCGGGAAAGTATGTACTCCGCTGAGAGGAGAAATTCTTTGATCGTGGCGGAGAGCCCCCGCTTGAGCAAGACAGGTTTGTCATACGCTCCGACTTCCTTTAGGAGTTCAAAGTTTTGCATGTTGCGCGCGCCAATCTGGATGATATCCGCCTTTTCCAGGAACAGGTCCGTGTCGCGAGGATCAAGGATCTCGCTCACAATGGGAAGCCCCGTCTGCCGTTTGGCCTCCAGCAGGTAATCGAGCCCCTCACGCCCGAGTCCCTGGAATGAGTAGGGAGACGTGCGTGGCTTATAGGCGCCGCCACGCAAGATCGACCCGCCTGCCGCCTTGACTTCTTGGGCAATCCCTAAGGTGATCTCCAACTTTTCCACAGCGCAGGGACCGGCCATTACGGTTAGGCGACGCCCTCCGACTAAGACGCCGTCCACATCGATGACTGTATTGTCTTTTTGGAATTCTCGACTGACAAGCTTCCACGGGGCTAGGATAGGCGTGACACTCTCCACACCGGGGAACACGCTCAAGGGCTGATTTTCCAAGATACGTTCATCGCCAATTACCCCGATGATCGTACGCTCTTCTCCTCGGGAAATTTGAGTCTTAAGCCCCAATTCTCGGAGTCGGTCGGTGACGTGATCGATATCCTGCTCTGTGGCATTCGGTTTAAACACGATAATCATAGACGTTCGTCTCTTGAGGTCTGAACGGGCAGCCGATGGAAGACCCGCCGCAAGGCCTGGAGAAATCGCTGATTTTCCTCGGGCTGGCCAATGGTGACCCGAATCCGCGATCCGATGATATGTCGAACAATAACCCCTTCGCGAAGAAGGGCATCGAAGACCTGTCGACCATCTCGAAGCGTATCAAAATACAAGAAGTTCGCCTGACTGGGCAGCGGACTCACTCCGATCTCCTGAAGAGCCTCGGTCATAAGCTCCATTTCCGCCTCGTTGATACCCCGACTGGTCACTACATGTTCTTCGTCCTCCAAGGCAGCAAGAGCCGCCTGTTGGGCCACCACGCTGGTGTTGAAGGGCGAGCGGACGCGATGGAGATAGTCCACAATCTCTGGAGTTGAAATGCCATAGCCAATACGTAGGCCTGCCAGCCCGTAGATCTTCGAAAACGTGCGCAAGACCACCACTGGTCGGCGCTGCCGAACAAATTCCAGGGTGTCTGGATAGCGAGGATCGCGGACATATTCATAGTAGGCTTCATCAAAGACCACGATCACCTGATCGGGCAGGCTGGCCATCAATGCCTGTACCTCCTCCGCGGTCACCATGGTGCCGGTGGGATTGTTCGGGTTGCAGACAAACAGAAGGCGGGTTCGGTCGGTCACAGCCTTGGCCATAGCCGGCAAGTCATGTCGCCAGTTCGACAACGGCACTTCTACGGGCACGCCATGACTTCCGGTCACGTACAGCTTGTACATCACGAAAGTGTGGTCAGCCATCACCGCCTCATCACCGGGGGCGAGAAAGGCTTTGACGAGCAGGCTGATCACCTCATCCGATCCGCTTCCCACGATCACTTGGCTCGGCTCAACTTTCCAGCGGTCGGCCAACACCCTGGTCAACTGGTATGCCGCTCCATCAGGATAGCGATGCACGGTTTTCAGAGGATGACGCAGAGCGGCCAGGGCCTTGGGAGAGGGACCAAGAGGATTTTCGTTGGATGCGAGTTTCACGGCATCCCGAATTCCCAATTCTCGTTCCAACTCCTCCAGTGGCTTGCCCGGAGAATAAGGAACCAACTTGGCAACATTTGGATGAACGATTAACGCCATCCTACTCCTCCGCGTTGGCGGAACCTCGCTACGACGGGTAAGTTCGCGTTCATGAGGAGCCCAGGGTATCAGCAGGGTATGATCCCAGGATCTTTAAGAAAAGACATCGGCTTTTCACTTCTTCAAGGGTTTTCCGGATGCGATCTTCTTCGAGATGTCCCTCAAAATCTACAAAAAAGATGTATTCCCACGCCTTCCTTCGGGAAGGGCGTGACTCGATCTTGGTCATATTGATCCCATTTGAGGCAAAAGGTCGTAATAGATCATACAAGGCCCCGGCTCTGTCTTTCACGGACAGCATGATTGAGGTCTTGTCTTTGCCCGTCTTCTCTGCCGCATGCCTGGCCAGCACCAAAAATCTCGTGAAGTTGTTGATATTGTCTTCAATACGCGACTTCAAAATATGCAACCCATACATTTCCGCTGCCAGGTCTGAGGCAATAGCCGCCGCTCTGGGCTCCTCTGCACAGCGCTCGGCGGCCTTCGAGGTGCTTGGCGTTTCTGCAAGGGCCACGGCAGGCAAATTGGTCTCCAGCCAATTCCGGCATTGCGCGATAGCATGCGGATGAGAATAGATGGTTTGAATCTCGTCCAGTCGAGTGGCTTTGGACATGAGATGGTGGGACACCTCCTGTAAGACTTCGCCGTAAATGGTGAGCGTGGAATCGATAAACATATCGAGCGTATAGTTGACGACCCCTTCGGTAGAGTTCTCGATAGGCACCACGCCGAAGGTAGCCCTGCCGCGTTCGACTTCATCGAATACGTCTTTGATCCCGTTGACTGGTACATATCGGGCCGATTGGCCAAACTTGCGTAACGCGGCTAAATGGGTAAACGTTGCCGGAGGCCCAAGATAGGCGACGGTTTGCGGCCCCTCCAAAGAAAGGGAGGCAGACATAATTTCTCGATAGACAGGGCGAATGGCCTCGTTGGGAAAGGGGCCAGGGTTTTGTCGAATCAGACGTTCGACAATGGCAGCCTCTCGGCCAGGAGTATGGAGAGGGGCATTGACATCCAAGGCCCTTTTGGCCTGGCCAATGGCAATGACATACTTGGATCGCTCGTTTAAAAGACGAAGAATTTCATCATCCAGCCTGTCAATCGCTTTTCGACATTCTTCAATTTTCTCGGATTCACTCATTCCAATTTCGCCTCACCTCAACACAACACAGGTTGATCGTTCAGCATACGCAGAATGCTCTGTGAATGCAAGGAATCTCACGCTGACAAGAGGAAGAGCACCTCCTGCTCCGAGCGATGTGATCGGAGAAGGGCTTCGGAAAAACAGAGTCACACCACCAGCCACATCAAGAGAGCTTGTGTTTATCACAGCGTTATGGTATAAAACTTCTATTCGCTTTGGGCCTGGCGATGAAATTGATGAACGAGGAGGCCCTTCATTGATGTCGTTTTGCCTGGGAGTCATAGGAAGTCCGACCACAGTCCTCTCCACGTAGTTTGCAGGTCCGCGGCCGTTTCTTTCCAACCGCACGTATCTCCAGCTCAAGACATCATTAACTTACATTTTTTAAGGAGGAACCCATGGGTTCAAAAATTTATGTTGGGGGGTTACCATTTTCTGCCACGGATTCGCAGGTGGAATCCTTGTTTTCCGCGCACGGGCGAGTGGAATCAGCTCGCGTAATCACGGATAAATTTACGGGACGTTCGCGCGGATTCGGTTTTGTGGAAATGGCGACGCCGGAAGAAGCACAGGCCGCGATCGCAGCATTAAATGCCACCGAATTGGATGGCCGGACATTGACAGTCAACGAGGCCAAGCCCATGACGCCACGGTTTGGTGGAAATCGAGGCCGAAGCCGGTTCTAATCCTGCACTGGTTAACCTGCCGTACGACTACGAGGGCGAGATCGCTTCTCTTGAGAGAGGCGGTCTCGCTTCTGTCTAAAACAGCCTTAAAGAGGGACCTCGGGAGGAAGGGATAAGTCTTTGTAGGAAAGAATTCGCCGCTTGCCCTCTTCATCGAGCTGAATAATCAGTTCCAGACGTGTTCCCCGAGGAATTCGCTGAAGCGCCTCAAATTGCCGAGTGTCTGCAGGATGGACCGCCAGCATAGGCTTCCCTGGTACAGCCCACCAGCCGGATTTGAATAGCGGACGATCATCGGAGCGTTGTTCCCAATTGAGCCACAGCGTCTGTCCCTCGATATCGATAAATTGGACAGTTCCCCGAATGCCGGTTGGCTCGTGAAAATCCAAGATCTTGTCCAACGAAGTGACCGCGCATCGTAGTAACAGATCGTTCGCGTGACCATTGCCCCACCATCCCACAAAGATCCAGCCCAAGAGGCACACCGACACTCCTCGCAAGAGGCTAGACCGTTTCAGAATCCGGAGGCCGCCGTTCCAGTCACTTCTTCCTGCCACTGTGTGGATTCCCTTCATCCTTCAGGCTTCCCATGATTGAGCAGGCCCTTGAGATAGGCCTCGCGCTTTGCTTGCGGAAACCGTTCGGTGGCATATCGGAGCATAGTCCTAGGCATCCGGGCTAAATGGACGCGTAAAAAATCTTCCAAGACGTTTGGGGCGCGTTTGCCCACTTCCCTGAGCATCCATCCCGTCGCCTTGTGTAAAAGGTCTTCTTGATCTGCCAACAACCGGGTCGCCAGCCTGAGGGTATCGGCAAACTCTCCCCGCTTAATAAAATGGAGCGTGGCCACAATGGCCGCACGCCGAGCCCACATATTCTCGGATCGGACCAGTTTATCAAGCAATGTACGGCGCTTATCCTGAAGATAGGCGCCCAGGATATGAGGGGCGCTTGCATCAACTAAATCCCAATTGTTAATCGCGTGGAGATGTTGAATATACATCTGGACAATGTGCCGCCGTGCGGCTGCATGCCCCTTTTGAAACTTGGTGACGAGCAGCAAGACGGCCAGCATCCGCTCTTCATGAAGAGGAGAGGCCAGAAACCATAGCACATTGTCAAGCGGTAAGTCCTGAAACTGGGCGACCACCTTCCGAATTTCCGGAACGGTGACCCCAATGAACACATCCTGCTCAGCATATTCTCCTTTCCCTGTCTTGAAAAACTGACGAAGCCTTTGCGCCTTTTCCACACTCGCATAGCGGTGGAGCGCTTGCCGAACCTCTTGAACGCGCCATGAAGGCTTTGTATCTGGCGTGCTCACAAATGTGCCCCTTTCCCGGATGCGGTGAATCCCTCTCGACTGACACCGACCCGCGGGGATGCTTTAAACACTTCGCGAAAGATGCCTACAATTGCCTCGAATTTCTCCAACGTATTCCAGTCGTCAAATCCCGTTTCCTTCAAGAGACGTGGGAGCTCCGTCTGTTTGGTTCGCAAGCCCTGGGGGCTGCCGTCCCCGAGAAGATAATGATCTAAAACGACCTGGTTACTCACAGCCTCCAAGTCACGCGCGAAGCGCCATGGATTATCCAGCGGCAAGAGCGGACTCACCGTAGCAACGGTCACTAGCCCATGGGCATGCAGGGTATGCAGAGCCTGAATCCGCGATTCGGGAGAATAGGCGTGGGGGGGGAAGGGTGGCGGCAACTGAAGTTTGTCTGTTTCCACAGTGATATTGATCTGGAGTCGGCACCGCTCGTGAAGTGCCAACAGGACGGCAAGATCATCAGCGACCAACGGTGTATGCGTTTGAATGACCAAGAAGTCGGGAGGCCGATGGACCATTTCTTCCAATAGTTGTCGTGTGCGACGAGCCTTCCGTTCCTGGGGTGGATACGGCTCGGTCACGCTGGACATGAAAATATGCAGCGGCTTGGGTTCTCCAGACCGCGGGTGTTTTAGCCGATCATATTGTTGGCGATAGATCTCCGTGACCCCCTCCTTAATATCGAGGAATGCACCCCATTTTCGACCCTGAACATGGTAGGGATTCCATTGGGCATAGCAATACAACCCGCACAACGTGTTCCCTAAGGCACAACCCCGATAGAGGTTGATCGTATGGGTAAAGCCCCCTTCCAGATAGCCCCCAGTTGGATTGATGATGGTCTGACAAGGAATATGCCGGACTTGCATGTCAAACTCGGACGAGAGCAAAAATATCCTGCATATGGCCTATAAATATAGGCCATCCGGGAGAAGTTGGCCAAGATCTTCCCCGCTGTATTCTCCCTGAGAGGAGGTCAGCGCGTCAGGATGGTGACAAAGTCCCAGTACTTCACATTGGGGAGCTTGGCTCGCCCGCTTCTTGGAGCACATGCATCGAGCACTCCTTTCTCTCTGATTTGAATTGTTTGTGCAGAGGGTTCCGTGCATGAGATCGACAAGCCCCGTAACCGAGAGCAAGGGCGCCACATGGTGAAGTCGAGTTCGAGTCAGATCCTCTTGGGAATTGGGATTGGATTAGGAATATGGACCTGCTGGAGTTGTGCTCCCTCTGCGATCCCGCATTCCGCTGTCTCACAGTCATCATCAACACGGACGAATTCTTCGGGCTATGAAACACTTGCACGGATCTCGGCCCGTGATCTCTATCCTCTCCAACTCTTGGCAGGTAAAGGATACCGGATTCGCGACGAGATTGAGCCGGTAGGACTCACCTATATCTTTACCATCGACTCACCCTTTGGTGAATTCACAGCGCATGGAGAAGATATGCTGCGCATTCGCATCCGGGAACTCCGTGCCTTGGCCGTGCTCCAACACAAAAGCGCGCCTGCCGCTTTTGGCTCGGAGCTCGCCAAGACTGCCATTCGGCCTGTGACATTTCTGTGGCGTCTCCTGACCCACCCTGCCGACACCATGGCAGAGATCTCTCATGGATTGAGACGCACAACGGATCGGATCCAGGAAATGGCCGTGGGCGAGCGCAGCTCCTTCGAGGACAGCCAGACTCAGGAACTCTTAGGGTTCTCCCGCATCAAACGGCACCTGGCCGCCCAATTGGGCGTCGACGTGTATTCATCCAATCCCATACTCCAACAGGAATTGGATCGTCTGGCCTGGGCAGCCTATGCCGGAGGCCTGGGAGTGAAGCTACTTGCCGTCCCGCTTTCGGGTCCCGTTGGCCTTGCATTGATGAGCACCACTCTGAGCGCGGACATCCATACCTTGCTGGTGGAGCGCACACCCGAAGATCTCCAACGACTCAATCGAGCGGCTCTCCAGCGGATCGGAATAGCGGACGATCTCATCCAGCGCTTTTTGTCCCATCCCTGGTATTCACCTCGACACAAGACAATCATCGTCCAAGCATTGGCAAATTTGGTAGACGTTCGCCGTCGCAGCGCGTTGCTTCAGGTAGCCCTTCTCGCGCAGCGCGAGGAGGATGCCCTCTTTGTGCAGCACGTGGCCGAGATGCTGGTCTCCTACCATACCTCAGTCGTTCCACTGGAGGAATTACTCCTTCTCAAGAACTGGATCCTCGTAGGGCATACCACAGACCAAGCCTTAGTGGCTCTCGTTCCATTGGCCCGTCTGTTATGGACTGCCAAGGTCGAGGAGGCGGCCCTGGCGATGGTGGCGGCACGGGATGCGGCTCCCCATCGCATTCGCCGCGTTGAATTATGGCTCACGGGGCGACTTTCTGATCGCGCCAGATCCCAGCTTGAAACCCTGGGATTCATGGTGTACGAAGGAGTCCTGACTCGGATGATGTCCCATGAGAAAATCCAAGATGATACGCTGGCCTTTCTGATGCCTGCCAGATAATGCGAACGGAACAAGGTGCTCTGATGACTATTCACCAAACCGCCATCGTTATTGTGGTACTTGGATTATGGATGTTCACAACAGATTCCAGTGGGGTGGCGGAAGAGAGGCTCTCTCTCAAAGGCTATACCCCAGCGGGCGCACGCGAATATTTGAATGGGGTGGCTGATGGATTTCAGATTCTAACCGCGGAATCCATCCGACAAGGGCGGCAACCCCTGTACTGCCTTCCGGGTAAGGTCGTGCTCTATGGCCGTGATCTGCTCGAGCTCGCCTCTCGCAAGTTGACTGGCCCACAAGAAGACATCGATGTTGTCATTGCCGCTCTGTTTGGCCTGAAGGAAAAATACCCATGTCTCGACAAGACGCAACAGCCATTAGAGCGATCTTCGCCTTAATGGTCTCAGAGGGGCCAGAGGGAGAACATGATCGAGAGAAGGGCCTTCGATGACAGGGATCGCAAAAGTGTGGCACCAGCATCTTGGCTCAGGGGTTGAGCGTAGTCTCTTCCAGGCAGGTTATGCACATATCCCGCAGGTCTTGTCCGCACAAGAATGCCGCGAGCTCCGCACTCTTTCTTCACAGAAGCATATGTTTCGACACCATATCGTCATGGAACGCCACCGACTGGGCCAAGGGGACTACGCCTATTTCGCTGACCCCTTGCCACCACTTGTGGCAACCTTGCGCACCACGCTCTATACCTTCCTTGCCCCTCTTGCCAATGCGATGATGGAGGCTCTCCAGGCCGCTGATCGCTATCCCCGCACGCTTGAAGCGTTTCGCAGGCAATGCCGGCGCGCTGGTCAGACGCGCCCCACCCCGCTGCTGCTTCACTATACGGCCGGAGGGTTTAATTGCCTGCATCGAGACATTTACGGTCCTTTGGTCTTTCCCCTTCAGGCCATGATCATGCTGAGTCAGCCCGGGAAGGAGTTTACAGGCGGCGAATTTGTCTTGGTGGAAAATTTGCCTCGTCAGCAAGCCCGAGCGATTGTGCTTTCTCCCGGGCTGGGCGATATGATTATTTTCCCTGTCCACACCCGACCAGTCCCGGGCAAGCGTGGGATGCGCAAGGCTTCCATTCGGCATGGCGTGAGCCCTATCCTGTCCGGAACTCGGTGGGTCTTGGGAATCATTTTCCATGATGCCACATAGCTCATGAACAGAATCGCTTCAATTCATACCACCGCCTGGACTCCTTACTTGCCCGCGACGAGGACTTGTGGGATCTTGTGTGCAGGATCAGAAACATGACGCAGACGGTCCCTGACTCCAAACCGGGATTTTCGGAGGCCGAGGCCGCAGAGCTTGCTATTGTCCTTTTCGGGATTACCGCAACGGCCCAGCCGCTCCCAAGCGAGCGCGATCAGAATTTTCTGCTGCAGGCCACATCCCAAGACAAATTCATCCTCAAAATCTCTCATGCAGCGGAATCCAAGGACATCCTCGACGCTCAACAGGCAGCCCTCGATCATCTTGCGCATCATGCTCCGTCTCTGGCCTGCCCGCGTGTTCTGCCCACTCTCGCAGGGGACACTGTTGGCGTGACCCAAGATCCTCTGGGAAGATCCCATTATGTCCGCCTATTGAGCTTTGTGCCCGGCCATCTCCTCGTCCACATGCAGCCTCATTCCTCTGCACTCCTTGTCAGCCTCGGGATGTTCTTTGGCCGGCTCGATCGTGCCTTGAAGGATTTCTCCCATCCGGCTCTCTGGCACCGGCAACTCGACTGGGATCTGCGGCATGCTCACTCCGTCATTGCTCAAAATCTTGACCATCTCGCGAACGCGCACCAGCGGAGCCTGGTTGAATGGTTTCTCATGCGGTTCGCCGAACAATGCGAGCCCATCTTACCGACCCTACGAACCAGCGTCATTCACAATGATGGCAATGATTACAATGTTCTCGTGACCGGTGACCCCATGGAGGGCGGAAAGGTAACCGGGGTGGTGGATTTTGGGGATCTCGTTGTTTCCTGCACAATTTTTGAGTTAGCGATCTGTGCTGCCTATGCCACATTGGGCAAGCCCAACCCCATTACGGCTGCGGCTCACGTCGTGCGCGGCTATCATTCCGTCAACCCGTTGACCGAGCAGGAGATCGCCTTGCTTTACGATCTCATGGCCGCGCGCCTCTGCACAAGCGTGGTCCTGTGCGCACGCCAGAAGAAAGCGCAGCCAGAGAACCCTTATCTGAGTGTCTCCGAAGCGCCGGCATGGGCAGCATTGGAGCACTTGCGCCAGGTCGATCCGCGCTGGGCGACCTGTGTCTTTCGTCAGGCCTGTGGGTTCGAAGTCCTTCCCCAGGCCATTCGCGTGACCCAGTGGCTGACCACACATGCAGAACAACTCGGCCCCATCATGCTCCCAGACATTCGGGTCCCTGGGCGGGCTGTGGTCTTCGATTTAACGCCTGGGAGCCCAGACTTTCTTCAGGTCGAGGATCTCGCGGACATTGACCGATGGACCGCAGCCTTCGCGGAGCGAATTCATGCACAGGGAGCCCAGGTGGGCATTGGCCGGTACAATGAACCGCGCCGTTCGTATACCGGAGACGCCTATCGCCGGCGGGGACCTTTCATTGAGGATTGGCGCACCATTCATCTAGGTCTCGATATCTTTGCTCCGCCTGGAACCCCGGTTCTTGCTCCACTGGCCGGCACGGTACACAGTGTCCAGGACAATCCCGACTTCCAAGACTATGGGCCCACAGTGATTCTGCGCCATGAACCCGAGAAAGGAATGGTATTTTTCACGCTGTACGGACATTTGAGCCGCGACACCCTCCAGCGTCTCACCGTGGGCCAACCCGTTGAGCAGGGGGCTGTGGTGGGCACAGTTGGGACCCCACAGGAAAACGGCCACTGGCCACCCCACGTCCATGTCCAGCTCATCCTCGACATGTTCCAACATGCCGGCACCTTCCCCGGCGTCTGTTCTGCGCAGGAACGCGCCTTGTGGCTAGCTCTGTGTCCTGATCCGAACTTGATCCTCCGCCTGCCGGTGCATTCCGACGCCGGCGACGCCGAGCCGAATACCGCGGCGATCCTTGCCGACCGGAACCAAGTGCTCGGCCCTTCTCTCCATCTGTCCTATCGTGAACCACTGCACCTTGTCCGGGGATGGATGCAGTACGTCTATGACTCCTTGGGACGGGAGTATCTGGATGCCATCAACAATGTCTGCCACGTAGGGCATTGCCATCCTTCCGTGGTCACGGCCGCGCACCGGCAGATGGCTTTGCTCAACACCAATACCCGATATCTCCACGAACTCATTGTGCAATACGCCAAGCGGCTGTGTGCCACGCTTCCCGACCCATTACGGGTCTGCTTTTTTGTGTGTTCCGGAAGCGAAGCCAATGAATTGGCCCTCAGGCTGGCACAGGCGCACACGGGAGGCACGGAGGTTATCGTCGTAGACGGAGGGTATCATGGAAATACCACCAGCCTTGTAAACATTAGTCCCTATAAGTTTCACGGGCCCGGGGGCATGGGCGCTCCGCCGCATGTCCATACGCTGATGATGCCCGACCGGTACCGCGGCCCGTATAAGGACCCTGAGACCGCCGGCCACCTCTATGCCCTCCAGATCAAAACAATCATCGAATATCTCCAGCGTAGCCACCGCACGCTCTGCGCGTTCATCTGCGAATCCATGTTGAGCTGTGGCGGCCAAATCGTGTTACCTCCACGATATCTGTCGCATATCTACCACGCCGTTCGAGAGGCAGGGGGTATCTGTATCGCTGATGAAGTTCAGGTGGGATTCGGTCGTGTAGGGACTCACTTTTGGGGCTTTCAAACCCAAGATGTCATTCCTGATATCGTGACCATGGGGAAACCCATAGGAAACGGGCATCCACTCGCCGCAGTGATCACCACCCCGGACATTGCCCGTTCATTTGCCAATGGCATGGAATATTTCAACACCTTTGGAGGCAATCCCGTGTCCTGTGCCGTCGGCCTGGCCGTCCTCGATGTCCTTGAGACCCAGCACCTGCAGGCGAATGCCCTGCATACCGGCTCATACCTGAAAACGCAACTCTCCACACTTCAGGCAAAACATCCGCTTATTGGAGACGTGCGAGGAGAGGGTTTATTCCTCGGCGTGGAGCTGGTACGAGATCCTCATACTTTGGAACCTGCCGGACGAGAGGCCTCCTATGTGGTCGAGCGCATGAAAGAGTGTGGAGTCTTGGTCAGCGCGGATGGGCCGTATCGCAACGTCCTTAAGATCAAGCCTCCTCTGGTGTTTACCACTGCTGATGCAGACCGATTGGTCGACACATTAGATCGTGTGCTTGCAGAGCCAAGACTTTCCACACTCTCAAGGACTTCCTAACATTATCCCCTCGCTTGCCGCACTCACCACACAACTCAAGGAGCAGTTCATCTCATCCGCTGAGATTTTGACATCTTCAAGTTCCTCAGCGAACGCTCCGAAATCATTGTAGATGAACGGGGAAAGACCCTCATAGACCATGATGATTGTAAGCCATAGGTGCAGGACAGGGATTGCAGGACTTCTTTCTGCGTACTGATCCTCTTGGTAGCTCCAGCTTAAAGATTAGGGCTTCAAGAGCAGACTGGCCGATTCAATTGTAATCCCGAACTCCCGGCCACTCAGCAAATGAAGGAGGGACCTCCTCCTTGAAGCGAATCCACAATTGGTCCACGAGAATGAAGAGAGATGTGCTCCTGGAAGAGATATCCTCCAGGCTCTTAGACGTTATCCCTGATCCCTTGATTATGGTCAATGACAAAGGAGAGGTCATTTTTGCCAACCGCCACGTGAAGGATCTATTGGGTTATGCCCCAGAGGATCTGATCGGCCATTCTATCGAACGCATCTTCCCTGAGTATTCGCAGAGCCATCCATTTCGCGCTGCCCCTCTGACCACTCCCTCCGGAGAATTCAGGGAACAAACCCGAGAGCTACTTGTTAAACGTAAAGATGGAAGAGAATGTTCCGTAGAAATCAGCCTTGATTGTCTTCAGACCTCACAGGGACTGGTCCTTTCTTGCTCTCTTCGTGACATCACTGAACGCAAGCGCCTTTACCAAGCCATGGCCCAGCTTCATCATCACTATGTCCAAATCTTACATTCCACAAATAAAGGTATTTGTCACCTCAACCTTCAGGGTGTGGTTACCTTTCTCAATACAGCAGCCCTCGATTTACTGGGCTGGGGGAGGGATGAATTGATCGGCGCACCCTTTCATCAGGTCGTCCACCCCGCACTTTCTGCCGACACCCCACATTCTCTGGAACACTGCCCGCTTCTCCTTGCGATACAGTCCGTCCAGAATGGACAGATCCGGGAATGTCAGGGTGATGACGAACTGTTCTGTCGCAAAGATGGAACATCGTTCCCCGTCGCGTATTCCTGTACCCCTGTTAAGGAAGATGCTGGAACCATCACCGGAGTCGTGGTGACGTTCCGAGATCTGTCGGCCCAGAAAGCACAAGCCCAGGCCTTACAGGATGCCTATGCCTATACCGAGCAACTGTTAAACTCCATTTCCTCGATTCTCATAGGCATTGATCCAAAAGGACTCATTACTCGATGGAATCGCATTGCCCATCTGACTTTTGGGCTAGCACCTCAAGATGTCGTAGGCCGCAATCTCTATGAAGTGCTGCCTTCTCTTGACAGCCGCACGCTGGATCACGCTGTCTGTGAATGTCGCCGGACCGGGCAACCCATACGCCTTGATAACCTTCTTTTTCGCACACCGGATGGCAAAGAAGGATACTTGGGTCTTACGATCAATCCGGTCTTTACTGAATCTGGTGAGCAATCTGGTCAGTTGATTCTAGGGGTGGACCTGACGGAGCGGAAGCAGTTGGAGGCGCAATTGGCCCTGGCCCAAAAAATGGAATCCATCGGCCAACTCGCCGCCGGCATCGCCCACGAAATCAAT
>RFGT01000094.1 GCA_003696975.1 Nitrospirota bacterium
GTCTTCTACTTAGCCATCACCATCTCGTTTGCCCAAGAATTTGCCCCATCCCGTATGAATCCCTTCAGAACCACATTCATGCGGGAGGGGCCCCATGTCCACATTCCATCAGCCGCCTCCATCATGTGGAGATCGTGGGCACGCTCGCGGCTTGGCGGCCGACTCAAGGGATCTATTGCTTCGACCCCGATCTCTATCACGCCCTCATCGAAACCCCACTCGACGCGCCTTGCCGGTCGAGCACTTCTATCATCTCCCGGAATAGGCCGTGTACATCGAAACCCCGGCAATGACTTGGCCCTCCGGTGACTCGCCACGCTCTGTCCACGAATTTTGGGCCTATCTCGATTGGGACATGCGCAATCCCGAATCCCCGCATCATGAACTCCGCCTGGTTCTCGATATTGCCACGACACGATGAGCGACTGGAAAATCCTGGGGATCAAAAACCTCGGACCAAAAGTGCTTGCCTGGTTGCGCCAGCACTATCCACCGGATCACCCCGTTTCTGAACGAATTGTCATCGACGATCACCAGCGCGGTGCACACCGCTACCGCGTGGTTCAGCGAGGACAGAAACTCGTGCTCCAGCGCGATGACGGCGCGTACGCCATGATTTACGACGCTCAAATCGGCATCGTTCCGTCTACGCCAGAGGAAGCATTGTGATCCCGTCGCATCGACGGGGATCTCATACCTACCATTGTCTGCGATCCCCAGCGTACGCGTCTCATCCCTAAAAATGCGATGACGGTGCGTATGCGTTGTTGTACGACACGCATATCGGGATAATCCGCTGTCAGCCCGAAGAATGTCTTTGAACGAGGGCGTGGGGTAACAGCTAGCCTGTCGGTCTCCAAAACCGAAAGTCCAGGTTCGAATCCTGGCGCCTTCGCCGTAAAGCCCATCAGCCTCCTTTACCGATCGTGGACGGAGCATCCGAGGCCCTTCGGCTATCACGCTGTTCAATAACTAATAATGAGGAGGACTGAAAAGATGCCCACGCTCAAACTTTTTCAATACATACTCGCCATGTTAAGATAACGCAGTGAAAGTAAGAGAAATCCTAGATCGTTTAAAGAGTGACGGTTGGAAAGTTGTCGCAATCCGAGGCAGTCATCGCCAACTTAAACATCCTTTTAAGCCAGGACGTGTTACGGTGGCCGGAAATCTCAATGATGATCTCGCTCCAGGAACATTGAATAGTATTCTCAAACAAGCACAATTGAAGATGCGAGGTTCGTAGTCTATGCGATATGCTATTGTGATTGAAAAAACCGAAAATAATTACTCGGCTTATGTTCCAGATTTACCAGGCTGTGTCGCTACCGGCAAAACACCACAAGAAACTGAACGCCTCATACAGGAAGCCATTGCCTTTCATTTACAAGGTATGAAGGAGGATGGCTTGCCCATCCCAGACCCTTCCAGCCAGGTTGAATACATAGAAGTCTCTGTGTGACGCCATCCCGGCTTTAAAAAGCCGGCAATTCCCCGCCAATCCTCTAAAAACCTATCTATATCCCCCTCTTAGATTTTGGTAATACCTAATCAAACTGGACCAAATCTGGAAGGATTTGGTCATGAAGACATGTCTCGGATGTGGCTACAGGCAACTATATCAGTTGGCTGATGGCCGCCAAACACGAACTGCTGCGTCGCTTCGTTTGGGGCGTGCCGGGTTACCGACAGCGCTTCGGGGCTTTGGCCAATGCGCCGGCGATCGACCGCTTGTACCGGCTGCTGCGGGCCGAGATGGCGTGGGCGGTGGAATTGCGAGAACCCGTTGCCGGGACGCTCGACGGTGATGAACCCACGTTTGGCGGGCTCGAACGCTTCTCGAACGCGCGAATGACACACTCCTCGGCGTTCTGGAGGGATCGGGACCGGAGGCTTCCCAGTTCCGCATCGAGGCGTTGCCGTACGAATTGCCTGAACTCGCCCTCGACCGGCGCCTGGAACGCACCGTTTCGGCACCGTTCGAGTTCGTGGAGAAGGTCCCGCTCACCGCTCATGAGCGGACGGCGGCGTTCCTTGTCGTTCCGTGGCGGGTACCCCAACAGCCGTAGCAGGGCGTCAACGAGATCCTTCTCGATCGTCTCCGCGGATTGGCGGGCCTCTTCCTCAATCTTGCCAAGGCTAATCGCTAGTTCGGAAAGAACTCCCCGAAGCTGGTCGTTGAGGGCGCCGAGTCGCAGGGGTACCGCGTGACGCGATATGGTCTTCACGAGCAATTCTTCGAGTCGGGGAAAGTTCGACCAGTATTCAAGCTGATCGACACCGAACTCGGCGCGCTGCTTATGCAAGCTCAGTTCGTCCGGCCCACGAAAAGGCAGGCTCGCCCTGGCAAACAAGGCTCGCTTCGCACTGAGCGCCACCACAGGAACACCAGAAAGTCCGATCTTTGCAAGCTCATCGCGAATGTTACCTGCGTGCTCGTGGACCGTGCGGGACAAGTTCGAGCGTGCGCTAGCCACTGGCACTCGCGGGGGAAGGCGCCATACAGGGTTTCGCGAGTTCAAGACCGCGATAACCGGCTTGTGGTAAGTCTGGACCCATGCGGCCAGCTTCCTGAACTCGTCCGCTTGTTGACTCTGGCTGTCGAAGCACACGAGCACGAAGTCGGCGACTTCGACTGCCTCGCGCGCTCGTGCCTCGAGGTGGGAACGACTCTCGGTTCGCCCCCACCCGTTGATCCCGGGCGTGTCGTAAATGCAGCATGAGTGCTAGTCGAGAGGGGCGACCTTCGTGGTCCAGTCGCTCTCTCCTTGCGACACCGACTCGCCGTTCCCCCGTGTTATTGCGGAGATAAGCGTGCTCTTGCCCGCCCCGGTTCTGCCGAAGAGGACGATATTGAACGTCCGGAGCGCGGCGCACTGGCGCTCGAAGAGGTTGCCTACCTTCGCCAACGTCTCATCAAGTTGGCCAGCGAATCGGAGCGCTAGATCGTCCCCGCCGTCCCCCAGGCCAGACCTGCGAACCTCCGCAGCACTATCACGCAGCAAGTCAGTGAGACGCCCGACACGCGCAACGATCCGCGACATCTCCACGATGCTCGCATCCACAGCGGCGGTGGCCGCTTTCTCAAGAGAGTACGACGTCATGCGGGGAGGTCTACTGCTTCGTGACATCTTACCATGATTCACGATTGCCTTCACCGATACCTCAAGGCTCTTAAGTGTCGTATTTTATGGGAATAAGGCAGAAAGGCGGAATACAGAGTATCACTCCATGATGAGAGGAGAGACTGGCCATGGGGGGAACGCCGAAACTACGGAGGCGATTGGCGGCGCAGCAGAAGTAGGAGATCGTGAAAGATGTCGAGCGGTATCCGACAATTCGGGCAGGGCTGCCGAAATACGAGCTGGAGTACTCGGTCTACCATCGGTGGAAACGACAGCTGGAGGTTGGGGTCAATGCGAGCTTGCGGAATGGGCGGCCAGTGAAGTCTAGGGCAGGGAAACGACTGGAGGCGGAGAACCGGAAGCGGAAGGAGATGGTGTTGAATCGGAGCGTTCTGATCACGGAGCTCAAACAAGAGATGGGCTTGGATTGACCGTGACGCGGAGACAGCGACTGCTGGCACAGCAAAAGGAAGAGGTCGGGACGGTTGTGGCCGAGCAGCGGCGGCACAGACGTACCGTGACGGAGGACCGAGGAGCTACCACACCTGCCCAGCCGAGAGCGCACCCGAGACGTCTCACTCCGGTAGCAGGGGAGCGGATCGATCGGACATACACGGATCCATCAGGTGCGGTTCGTCGCATCCACGACCAAAATGTGGCTGGATCTGGAGGAAGCTACGCCAGAACTCGAAAGGCGATTAGTGCAAGGGATTAGCGGATTGTTGCCATAACCTTATTGTTTTATTGAGAGCTCATCGTGACTTTAATCTTCGCAAAAGGAGAGAATCGTGAAAGATCATCCCCCAAAAGATAAAGATTGCGAAGTCATGGATATTGCCCCATGTGCCGCTGTGTTAGGCTTGAGTGAAAAAGCTGTGCGCTACCGTGTTTCTCGCCGCCAACTACCATTCCGACGATGGGGACGACGCGTCATCTTTCTCAGATCCGAGCTCATGGCTTTTTTGAACGATTGCCTGCAGATGGTCCTCAATCGATCGAACCCGATGATTGATGAAGTATACAAGCTACATGTGCTAAATTACCGCGCACCATGCCACGATCTGGAAATTGTCTCTATCGCAAAGGAACCGTCTGGTATCTCGATTTTCGCCACTGCGGCAAACAACACATTATCAAAATCGGCCGCGGTATTTCTCGATCAGTTGCCGCAGAAATTGCACGTATTAGACGAGCATCGATCGTACGCGCAGAATCTGGAATAAAAAAACCACGCAACCCTCTCTTTGAAGATGCTTGCCGCGAATTCATGCGGTGGGCTAAAGCCAACTTGAAACCACGAACTTTTGTCAGTTATCAAGAATGTATACAAAGACTTCTTGAATCTTTCCATGGAAAGCGACGTGAAGAAATCTCTCCTTTTGCCCTCGAAAAACACAAACAACGTCGAATTGCTGCCGACGTACGCGTCCGTGTAAACCGAGAACTTGCTGTTGGTCGCCGACTGTTCAACCTTTGCGCTATATGGGGGCTTTATGAAGGCAATAACCCCTTCTGCGCCGTCACCAGACTGAAAGAACCACAACAACGTGTCCAATTCCTGGAACCGGAGGAAGAACGCCAGCTAGTTGAAGCCGCGCACTCGCCACTCAAAGAACTTATCGTTCTCGCAGTCAACACTGGACTACGCGTTCGATCCGAAGCTCTTGCTCTCCGATGGCGTGATGTGGACTTTTCTCGAAAAACCCTTACGGTGCCAGCAGCCTATGCCAAGAGCGGACGCACCCGTGTTATTCCATTGAACGCGAAAGCCCTCGAGGCATTATATGCACTCCGCAATCGTACAAGTGGAGAATTCGTCATCAGTAAGACAGATGGCTCTTCGTACCGCAACTTTCAGTCGCAATTCCATGCCCTTGTAACGCGAGTTGGATTGGCGCACACTGGTATCTCCATCCACACCCTACGACATACGTTTGCTTCGCGCTTGGTCATGGCTGACCCCGATCTTAGAACTGTTCAAGACCTTGGCGGCTGGGCATCATTAGCGATGGTGCAACGCTATGCACACGTAGCTAGCGCTAACCGTGTCGATGCCGTGCAAAAATTGCCAAATTTTCCCAAACTATTCACAACTCTTTTCACGAAACTGCTAAAATAGTGAGCTGAGAATAAAGGGTGCAGGTAAATAATACAGGAGGGGTGACGGAGCGGTCGAACGTGCCGGTCTTGAAAACCGGAGTGGTGAATGCCACCGTGGGTTCGAATCCCACCCCCTCCGCCATAACCACCACATTCACCGTTTTCAGGATATATACTTCCCTCTCACCCTACAATGCCGGGAGGGAGAACCTAAAGAGGCACAGGAGACCGGCAAGTAGCCTCTCAGAAGAGTCAGCGCAGCGCGTATCGAGCAATCAGTTCATGCAGCGTGGGCCGGCTCACGCCTAACTCGGCTGCCGCGCGGGTAATGTTGCCTCGCGTCTTCTCCAGCGTCCGTTGGATAAGATCCCGCTCGACGGCTTCCCGCACATCCCGCAAGGTTTTGCCGCTGTAGGCACCCGCTGGCATATCCAGTTGGAGATCCTCAGGGGTGATCCGCGGACCGTCGGTCATAGCGACGGCTCGCTTGATCCGATTCTCAAGTTCCCGGACATTGCCTGGCCAAGGATACTGTTCCAAAGCAATCTTCGCGTGCTTGGTAAAGCCCGTGAGTCGTTTGTTCGCAGCACGCGCAATCCGTTGGAGAAACTGCTCCGCCAAGAGCAGGATATCTCCCCCCCGATCCCGCAACGGAGGAATATGGAGCGTCACCGTATTGAGCCGATAGTAGAGATCTTCTCGAAATCGGCCCTCGGCCATGGCCTTTTGGAGATCTCTATTCGTGGCAGATACGATGCGCGTATCAACCTCAATGGATTCTCGTCCTCCTACCCGCTCAATGCATCGTTCTTGGAGCACGCGCAGAAGTTTCACCTGCAAAGGTGGAGACAGCTCGCCAATTTCATCAAGAAAGAGCGTGCCACCATGCGCAGTTTCAATACGCCCTTTTCGTTGAGCATGTGCACCGGTGAACGCTCCTTTTTCATGCCCAAACAGTTCGCTCTCCATTAACGTTTCAGGAATTGCTCCACAATTGATCGCAACAAACGGGCCCTTCGCCCGATCACTGTGGTGATGGATGGCTCGAGCAATAAGCTCCTTCCCCGTACCACTTTCTCCCACAATGAGAACCGAGATATCCGTCGGGGCAATGCGCCGAATTGTGTCGAAGACTTTCTGCATCGACGTACTGGCACCAACGATCTCATCAAATTCCCGACACATATGTTGTTGGCGCAAGATTCGATTCTCGCGTTCTACCCGAAGGAGATAACTGGCCCGCTGAAGCACGACTTTTAGGACATCGAGCTGAATAGGCTTTTCCAAAAAATCATAGGCCCCCAACTCAATCGCCTTGAGCGCGTTGGCCCGATCCGTGTTGCCCGTGGCCATAATCACCTTAAGATCGGGCTTACAGGCGATCATCTCCTCTAACGCGGCCAATCCTTCACGCGCGTCACTGGGCGAAGGAGGCAACCCTAAGTCCAAGAGGACAAGGTGAACGGGCTCATCTCGAATCACCTGTATAGCCGAACTGCGATCGCTAGCTTCGCGAAGCTCATATTCTGAGGATAATGCCCATTTGAGTTGAAAACGCAGATCGTCATCATCCTCAACGATCAAGAGAACGTTGCGTTGGTGTGTTTCAGTCGTGGTAGACATCGGCGTACTCCCTTAAGAAAGACGAGTTACGGGCTGATGGCCCCAACAGGTTCACGAACCGAAAGAGGTGCATGGTGAGTTGTGTGAGCAGCAGGCAATGCAATGTGAACTCGGGTCCCACGGTTTTCCTCGCTTTCGATCCGAATGCGGCCTCGTGCCTGTTCCACAATCACCTTGCATTGATAAAGCCCAATGCCAAATCCGTCATGCTTTGTGGTCTTGAAGGGCTGAAACAACGTGCGAAGTTGGGGTTCAGGAATGCCTGGCCCGGTATCGGCAATCACGACAACCACTGTTCCATCTTGAGCATGCGTGGTGATCGTCACCTCTCCTTCATTTCCAGCCGATTGCCTGGCATTGATAAGCAGGTTCACCAAAACTTGCCGGAAGTGCGCAGGCACCAGCGCCACAGGGGGCAATGCTGAATCCAGCGAAAGAATGGGAGAAGGCCCTTCCTGAACGACCGCCTGCACTGCATTGTTGATAAGTTCATTCAGATCCACCAGTTGGACGGATTCGGGCTCGGCAGGAGTCAACGATTTTGTCTGAAGAGACAATTTGTGAATCAACTCGGTCATTTTGTTCACCGTATTGGTCACAGTTCGCATAGCGGCTTGCTGGAACGCGGGATCATGTCCATGGGCTTGAGCGTTTTGGGCGACCAAGGAAAGGCCGGCCACCAATGTCTTGAGATCATGGAGATAAAAAGCCGCAAACCGACTCACGGCCTCCCATTTGGCAGCAGCGGTCTGCTCTTCCGCCAGAATCGCTTGTCCTAACTCGGCAGTGACATAGTGGCAGATCGCACGCAACAAATCGAAATCATCGTCACTGTACTGATGGTGGCCAAATTCCTCGCTTAAGGTCACAAACCCGTACAGTTTGTCCGGGGTCCGTAACGACACGCACAGCACGGCCTGCGTTGCGCGTAGAAATGCTTGCCAGACCTCATCAGCATGTGCCTCGGTCTGTCCAAGCATCACGATATCCTGCTTTGCGCATCCGAGACGGTCAATAAGCGGATGCGTCTCATCCAGGGGTTTGGGCGGGGCTTCGATATTGGCTGAGCGCACTTGATGGAACCGGCCATCTGCTTCATAGCGAAGCCAAATCGTGACATGCCCCGCCCCAAAGGTTCGAATCAAGACGTCGAGCAATCGATCTAAAATGCGTTCTACAGAGTCACAGGTCCGAAAGGCCTCGGTAACCTCCAACCATTTGAGCCGGTAATCATACTTGGATTGGGAAAAATGGCGAGCGATCCACAGACGAAGCTGAGCGCGGGCTTCACGCGACAACGCGACAATAACCAACGTCAGAGCGGCTAAGAACATCACCAACAACCCTAACGCCTCGCTCATTGGCCAGCCGGTCTGCCGAACCAGTGCGCCCACTGCCCCCACCACCACGAAGTATCCGCCGACGATCAGGAAAGAAAGGGAGGTATACAAAGTTTGCGGCGAGATATACACACTTCGATGGAGACCGCGAGTGGTCCATCGGCTCAACCCATATGCGATCAATGTCAGAGACACCAGCGTGATAAGCCCACTGACAAAGGCATATTCGCGGTTCCACCGAAACACCCCCTCGAGTTGGCTGACTTGCAAGATGGCCAGACCCGCGAGCCCGCCAAATCCGATCACCACAAACTTAATCTGATAGCGCAATGGATCGCGGGCTGCCCGGAGAATTTGCTCAAACTGTGCCAACGCAATAACAAGGGCGACCAAGATAAACAGGGTTCTTGCCCGGTTAAGAAGTGACTGACCCCAAGGATCACGGATCAAGCCAAACAGTTCCACGGGCACGAGAGGAAGAACCAGCAATCCCGCACACATCGTACCTGCGAGTATCAGTATCCAGAATTGCCAACGCGCGGTAAGGCGATCGGTACTAGAAGTGATCTGGATGAAGGAGGCGCCTATTTGGTACAAGGCGAGAGGAAACACAATTTCTCCAACCATCGTCGCGTGCTTCCATAAGAGAAGCCGGCTCGTATCCACGAAGGCGAGTGCTTGGCTGGCCTGGATCCACGAGACTGTGCTGAGGGTTAGAACCGCAGCTCGCTCAACAGGTCCGCTTCCGCGTTTCAAGAAGATGGCGCCCGCTATGGCAAGACTCGCCAAGGCACTCACGCACAGCGGCAGAATCCATATCACATTCACAACGGCCGCACCTCAGAATTCTGAACCTGTGGCATATACTCCTGCAGGAGTGGCCAGACATCTCGCAAAAAGCTAACACCCACTTCGAATGCGGCTTCTGGTGTGGTTTCTACAGGGACCATCACGCGCACAAGCGAGCCATCGGTCCGATTCTTGGTCATGGCGTCCCAGATCATATAACCCTTAGCCCAATATTCACTGGCAATCACTCTCCCCCGATCGTAATACCAATACAGCACTAGTTGTTGATCGAGGCCTTTCTGAATAAGCACGCGGTTAATAGTGATCGTTTGGTCTTTGGTAAGCCGCACTGGCACGATTTGTGTGTCAACAAATTGCCACCCAGCGCCAGGCAAACAGTTCTTTGGCGAGTGATAGGTCGCCCCTGTGCGCTGGCTGGCATAGTAGCCCACATACAGAGAAACAGGAGTCCGCATCGTTGAGCCCCGACCAGAGGGGATCGGCTTATAGATTCGCATCATGTAATCGTTGACCTTCAAGACCTGGAGAATTTCCTCATCAAGCCCCAACTCTCTGCCTTGCCATCGATCCGCAATCAGCAACGGAAAATCCGCAAATGGTTTTTTGTTGGGAATGACTTCTCCATGGGAGAGCGACTCGACTATCACCGCTGTTCCTGCCAACAAACAGATTGCCAGGAGAAAGGGCCAGGGTTTCATTTCTCCTCCTTGATCGTTCTGTGATCGTTTATGGACAACGCAGCTAGCGGACAGGATTTGTTATCTAAAGCCATCACATGATGGGGCACGTTCTGCCATGGACACCTCACGTCCTATTCGTGACAAGATCGTTCCGCATCCGAGTAAGAGTACAAATGCCACCACGAAGACAATCCAGCCTTCAAAGGTGTGATAAAACCCTTCCGCCACCTCGGTACCCCACGTATTGGCCAGGATGCCGGTACCCGTCACACGTAAGGCGTTGGCCACGATGGCGATAGGGATCGACAGCAACAGGAGAAGCCATCGCTTCCAGAGGACACGCTGGGAGAAATAGCCATAGACGGTTCCAAGCGTTAGAAGGGCCAATAAGGACCGCAATCCACTACACGCCTCTGCAACTTCGAGAGTGGAACCGGCTAACGTAATCAGATTGCCCTCTCGAAGAACGGGAATCCCCAAGTTGAAGAGGCAAAAAGCTGCTGTTTGCGCGGCAAAGATTTGTAAAGGAAACGCAATGGTATTCACCACAATTGCGGGCAAGGGCACCATGAACACGAGAAACCCGATGGGCAACATGAGCTGACGCAACCATTGTGCTCCACATAACAAGAGCACCAGACCTGCGATGACGAGAATGAGCGAGATCCGTTGTGTGTAGAGCTCCGCTCCGATGGTACCGAGGAGAAAGAGCCCTAGCGCACAGGCCAAGAGCAGTCCTCCCCACCAGTTGGGACGGATCGGGAGATTCCGCAGCTTGTGCCGCCGTTCCCAGACGAAATAGCCAGACATTAATGGCACAAGAAAGCCATGGGAATAGTCTGGATTGTCATACCAATCACGAACCAGCGCCATGAGCACTTCAGAGTACAACACAGCCAGGAGCCCTAAAATGGTCAGACCTCCCACCCCATATCCCACTGGATATCCGAATGCTAGCCATGGCCTCGATGAAACCTGTGAAGTCATTTCACCTTCCTAGAGTTCTCAGGCAATGTGGCTCATCTGTTCGATTGATAGAGAGGCACAAATTATCGTTTCCCTCTCCATACTCCCCATACA
>RFGT01000095.1 GCA_003696975.1 Nitrospirota bacterium
CCTTCTCGGTCGAGCGTGGCAAAGGGATCAAACTCCAGCAAGTGATGCTCGCGATAGAAGCCGGTAAATTTGGCGGCGTCATCGCGCGAAAAGCCATAGGTCGTCTGAGTCAGATCATTGGTGCCGAACGAAAAGAACTCAGCATGTTCGGCAATCTGCCTAGCCGTCACTGCCGCCCTAGGCAGCTCGATCATGGTCCCAATCAGATAGGAGAGCTTGACCCCATACTTTTTCATGGTCTCATTGGCCACTTCTTGAATGAGTTCTTTCTGAGCTTTCATTTCCGAGGCCATTCCTACCAGCGGAATCATGATTTCCGGAACGATCTTTTTCCCCTCCTGCCCAACCTCACAGGCCGCTTCGATAATGGCCCGTACTTGCATGCGGGTGATCTCCGGCATGGTGATCCCCAGCCGACATCCACGGAGCCCCAACATAGGGTTAAACTCATGCAACTCCTCTACTCTGGCGAGAATCCGCTGTTTTTCCTGCAGCACTGCCGGATCACCCTGGGTGAGCTCAAGCCGCACGATGTCGGCCATCAATTGCTCGCGCTTGGGCAGGAATTCATGAAGCGGAGGATCAAGTAGGCGAATGGTGACGGGGAAACCCCGCATTTCTCGGTACAGGCCAATAAAATCTTGCTTCTGGAGAGGCAGGAGTTGCTCGAGATACTTTTCTCGTTCTTCACGAGTCGGCGCCAAGATCATGGCCTGCATAATGGGTGCGCGCTCTTCTGCAAAAAACATATGTTCGGTACGACAGAGTCCGATACCCTCCGCGCCGAATCCTCGTGCAATGTGCGCTTGCTCGGGAATATCCGCATTGGCCCGAACCTTGAGGCGCCGAAAGCCATCGGCCCATTTAAGCAGCGTGGAGAAGTATTGGTATTTCTCCGACTGGTCGGGATCCAGCTTCCCCTGGATCACCTGAACGACCTCGGAATCCACGACCGGAATACAGCCCGCATAGACATGTCCGGAGAAACCATTCAACGAAATCCATTCTCCTTCGGAAACCGTGATAGGACCAATCTTGACTGCACCTTGATCTTCGAGAACCTCCACAGCTTCACAGCCCGCGACACAGACTTTTCCCATCTGCCGCGCCACAACAGCCGCGTGGGAGGTCATCCCGCCCTTAGCAGTCAAAAATCCTTCTGCGGCATACATCCCATGAATGTCGTCGGGGCTGGTTTCCTTTCGCACGAGGATCACCTGCTCTCCCTGTGCTTTCATCTCGACGGCTCGATCAGGCGTGAGGGCAATTTTCCCGGTGGCCGCCCCCGGTCCAGCGGGAAGTCCCGTCCCAATGACTTGATGCTTGGCTTCCTCAGCCTGCTCAAAGATGGGATAGAGATACTGGGCCAATTGTTCAGGACCAACCCGACGGACGGCTTCTTTTCTATCAATGAGCCCTTCCTTGGCCATGTCCACCGCGATCCGAACAGCCGCAATACCTGTCCTCTTCCCCACGCGAGTCTGCAGCATATAGAGCTTGCCTTCCTGGATGGTAAATTCCAGATCCAGCATATCGCGGTAATGGCGTTCCAGAATTTTTTGCGTGGCGAGCAACTCTTTGTAAGCCGCAGGCAATGTGTCCTTGAGGGCATGAACCGGTAACGGAGTGCGAATCCCGGCAACCACATCTTCCCCTTGAGCGTTGAGGAGGCATTCGCCATAAAAGGTTTTGGCCCCAGAGGCAGGGTCGCGGGTAAAGGCTACTCCAGTCCCGCTGGTTTCACCCATATTTCCAAACACCATGGCTACGACATTGACGGCCGTGCCCCATGTGTCGGGAATATTATAGATCTTGCGGTAGGTCACCGCCCGCTCACCATACCAGGATTCAAAGACGGCGTTGATCCCCATCCGAAGCTGCTCAAAAGGATCTTCAGGAAACTCTTGGTTGGTGGCATCCCGAACAATGGCTTTGTACTCTGTCACCAACTCTGCCAAGGCCTCCGCCGGAAGCTCAATATCGTTTGCCACACCAAGCTGGTGCTTTTTCTCCTCGAGAGCGGCTTCAAATCGATCTCGCGGGACATTCATCACCACTGATCCGAACATGGCGATAAAGCGACGATAGGCATCCATGGCGAACCGGGTATTCTGGGTTTTCCTGGCCAGCCCCTGGACCGTCTCGCTGTTCAGTCCCAGATTCAGCACCGTATCCATCATTCCCGGCATGGACGCTCGGGCCCCGGAACGAACGGAGACGAGAAGCGGATTGTGAGGATCGCCGAACCCGGCTTTCATCGAACGTTCCACCCGCTTGAGCCCGTGGAGGACTTGGTCCCAGAGGCCAGGCGGATAGCGGCGATGGAGGCGAAAATACTCCAAACAGGCTTCCGTGGTGATCGTGAAGCCGGGGGGGACAGAAATCTTGAGATTGGTCATTTCGGCAAGGCCTGCCCCTTTTCCACCCAGCAACTCTTTCATGGACCCCTTGCCCTCGGCTTTTCCATCTCCAAAGAAGTACACATACTTTTTTTGACGCATGCGTGGCCTCTCCTTCTAAAAAATCCCATTCCCCGTTGTTGTGTTCATTTCGGGAAGCCTCAACTTTCTCCTCACTTGTACTTGTTTCATGGTCCCGGTCCTGTGCACTCTCAATCGATTGGCTATGATTCGCTTTCGTAGAGTCGAGCCCGATACCATCCCAGCAATGCCCGTTTCACCCACATCCCCGAGCCCAGCACGAGGATCACAAACCCTATCAGGAGAAGCAGTTGGAAGTCGGCGTTGCGCGCCCGCTCATAGTACAAGTTCCCATCTGCGTCCATAACTAACGGCTCATCGCGGCGAAGGGTATGAACTTGCCCGGTTGGATCGGTCGTATCCAACCATTCGGAGCAGACTTTGATGGGGCCATCCACACCAATGACGTTGGTCCATGCCACACCCACACAATACCCTTGCGCGGGATTGTACAGGTCGGCCTCGGATAGGACAAAATCCAAATTAATTCCGCTAAGCCACAGCCCCCCCAGCAAGATCGCGTTGCAGAGCACAATTAACACCAGCGTGATCACGGCATTGAACCATCGCAACCGACTCTCTTTCCTCAATGCCATTGCGTACCCCCTTGTCAACTCCTTGCTACTGCTCATGCACCTGGATCCGAGAAAAATCAGCCACCTGGCCAAAGAGGTCATTGACACAGGCTAAGAGTGACAACCGGTTGGCGCGCAGTTGGGGCTCCGGAGCATTGACCAGCACGCCCAGGAAGAACGCGTCGATGACCGGCTTCAATTTAATCAAAGCCTGTAGAGCTGCCCCATAGTCACGGTGGTTCATGGATTGCGTGAGTTGCTGCTGGGCGGCAACAAGTCCCTGGTACAAGTTTCGTTCGGACTCGTGGACAAAGTGCTCGGGATACACTTGTCTCTGCATCCACCCTTCTTTCTCGACCAGCCGATGAGCTCGCTTAAATCCCACGATCAGCGGATCGAAGTCCGGTTGCTGCGTGATAGCATGAAGCGCCTGGACTCGTGTAAAGAGATCAGAAAGGTCACAGACCTCCGCCGGCCGGCTCGCCAACACGGCCTCGAGCACATCCTCCCGAAGTCCATGCACCGTCCGGCCATAGAACCGAAACCGTTCCATGATAAATTCCAAGAGGCGAGCGCGACTCTTTTCCGAATCAGATCGGTCATCTTGGGGAGGTAGGCCCTGGGCATGGAGCACTTGAGTCGCCTGCGCGATCAGGTCGACAAGATTCACAACCAGATGGCTTTTCTCAACAAGGATGCGAACCAGTCCATAGGCACTCCGTCTAAGCCCAAAGGGATCTTCCGAGCCTGACGGATGCAGCCCGGCTTGAAAAAACGCCGAGAGCGTATCCAGCCGATCAGTCAATGCCAGCAACTGTCCGACCTCGGTTTGTGGCACCTGATCATCCGGTGTCTTGGGGGAATAATATTCACCGAGTGCTTGCGATACACTTTCCGATTCGCCGTCGAGACCGGCATAGATTTGCCCCATTGTCCCTTGGAGAGAGGGAAATTCCCCGACCATTCCCGTGGTCAGATCAGCTTTACTGAGCAGCGCCGCGCGCTGGCAAGTCTCCTTGAGTTCCCCTCGCCCGCAGGCCTCGGCCAGTATCCCGATCAGCGTCACCATCCGCTCGGTTTTTTGGAACAGAGACCCCAACTTCTGATGAAAAATGATCCCTTGCAGTTGCGGAACGCGCTCCACGAGCTTAGTTTTTTGATCCTCCTGAAAAAAGTACTGCGCGTCCGCTAGTCGAGCCGCCAAGACCCGTTCGTTCCCTGCACGAATACAATTCGTTTTGTCGGGTTTTGTGTTAACCGCCGCTAAAAAGCGGGGCAGCAACGCGCCATGCCGATCAACGAGCGGGAAAAATCCCTGATGTTCCTGCATGGAGGTCACGAGGACTTCTTTGGGGAGATCTAAATACCGGGAGTCGAACCGGCCGCAGATCACCGCGGGATATTCCACTGAATACACGGCTTGCGCCAGTAACTGCTCCCGATTTGTAGCCAAGATGAAGCCCTTAACCCGTTTCGCCTGATCGCGCAACTGAGCCTCGAACAGGGAGCGGCGGCGATTCTGATCGACAATCACTCCCGCTCGCTCTAGGCTCGGCAGATACTGATCGGCCGTCGAGAGTTTAATAATATCGGACCGCTTCCGGGTAGTCTGTTGCAGAAATCGGTGACCATGGGTTGAGGATCCCGACTGAACCCCCGCCACCTCAAACCGCACAGTCGTGGACCCATACAACCCCACCAACCACCGAATTGGCCTCGCGAACCGGATTCCCGTATCATTCCATTTCATCGCCTTGGGGAAGGTAAGCCCGAGAATGACTTGGGGAATGGCCTCTGCCATCAATTCCGGCGTGCGACGTCCCGGTTGCTCTTTAACCACACAAACATAACGCCCCTTCGGGGTCTCCCGCACGACGAGGTCCGCCACCTGCACCCCCTGAGATTTGGCAAAGCCGTAAGCAGCTTGGGTCGGATGTCCGTGGGCATCGAAGGCCACGGCTTGGGGAGGGCCCCACACTTCCTGGGATTGGGGAGCTTGTCCCGCCACAAGATCCGTCACCAGCACCGAGAGGCGGCGAGGTGTCCCAAAGGTTTGGATCTCTCCATGGGGCAGACGCTCGCGTTCCAGCACTTGTCCAAAGAGATAGCCCAGTTGGTGGAGCGCGGGCTCGATCATATGCCAGGGCAGTTCTTCCGTCCCGATTTCAACAAGTAACGTTGCGGTCCTCTGAACGGAGCGCCCCTTTCTCCGCAAACCAGCAGAGCTCGTCTTTCCAGGGATTCGTTTAGAGGATGAGTGTCTCGCCATCGTCACACAATTCTTCAAGCAGCTTTTTCTTACAACTTGTGCCGACCGGAGAGGGTTCTTATCGCACGAGCCTTCGTTGAGCGAGTCGTTCCCCGGATCGGTTTCCTCCCATCAGGCCCATCAGCTCGAAGCAGAGGAAAGCCCAACGCTGCTCGCCGGTCTACATAGGCCGAGGCACAACCACGGGCCAACGCCCGGACTCGCGCGATATAGCCAGTCCGCTCCGCTACACTAAGAGCTCCTCGCGCGTCAAGAATGTTAAAGAGATGGGAGGTTTTCATGCAGTAGTCATACGCCGGTAACACCAGTTGTTCCGCCAGCAACCGCCGGCATTCTTCCTCGAACGCCTCAAAGGTGCGCTTGATCATCTCGACGTCGGCCTGATCAAAGTGGTATCGTGAAAACTGCACTTCTGCTTCATGAAACAGATCGCCATATGTCACACCGTCTGCCCACACCAAGTCAAAGACGTTATCCACCTCTTGGAGATACATGGCAATCCGCTCAATTCCATAGGTCAATTCGGCCGTAATAGGGTCAAGCTCATGCCCCCCAGCCTCTTGAAAATAGGTAAACTGGGTAATTTCCATTCCATCGAGGCGAACTTCCCATCCAAGCCCCCAGGCTCCCAGTGTAGGAGACTCCCAATCATCTTGCACGAATTGAATATCATGTTTTCGAGGGTCGATCCCCAAGCTGGTCAAACTGTCCAGGTAGAGGGACTGAATAGTGTCAGGAGCGGGTTTGAGCACCACCTGATATTGATAATAATGTTGGAGTCGATTGGGATTTTCCCCGTATCGGCCGTCCGTAGGCCGACGACAGGGCTCCACATAGGCAGCCCGCCACGGCTCAGGCCCCAGGGCACGGAGAAAGGTGGCGGGATTGAACGTTCCCGCACCCTTTTCAAGATCATACGGTTGAACAAGGAGACAGTGTTGTTCAGCCCAGTAGGAATGGAGAGCAGAGATGAGATCCTGAACAGTCACTGGGCTTCCCCGCCGTCTGATGACCCAGCACGGCGCCTGGCGACATTCCGTTACACGTCCCGGCTCAGCTCGAGGCTGCTACGTGTTGGCAAGCTCTATGCATCAATGTACGTTAAATTTAATGTACGTTAAATTCTCTATGGAACCCTAGCAGCAAACCCTATCAGAGTCAAGACAACATTGACCAACATAAGCTGACCACTAGATGGTTCTTGCGTTTTGCAAGTGACATCCATTATAGTGCCGCCGTCTTTTCCTTTTACCTTTCTAGGAGGGCCTATATGACTACGACCTCTATGGCTGTGCGAACATTGCTCATCGGTTTGGGAATGACGTTTTTGCTGGGTGGATGCGCAGAATATGGCATAGGGCCGGGAGGCCAGTCGGCTTCGATATCTGGGGCGTCTGTAGCTGTCACCGGGCCTGATCGGGTAGCGGCTGGGGCGCAAGGCGACACGTTAGAAGCTTGTCTCGCACGAATTCCCAAAGACGCTACCGAAGGTCAACGACTTCTGGCTAAACTGAGCTGCGAGCGCGATGAGCGCGACCGGCAAGCCATCCTCGCTGTTCCCGGGCCATGAGCCAAAAAGCCTCACCGCATTGCGATCTCCTTTAAATCAATCGGTTCTGTCGGCTCTAGCTTTCCATTCGGCCAAATTGGCGGTCGTAATGTCAGAGAATCCGTGCATGGGCCTACCGTTTTGCGGAAGGCCCTTCCCTCGTATCAACAAGAACCATACTCCACATTCCTCGATGTCCGGGAATCACGCATCGGAATCGATAGAGCCCTGGGGGAACATGGACAAGAAATGCGGCTCGCTGCCCGGGCAGGAGTCTCACTCCACGCTTGTCCACTTGCGGAGAATTTCCTGACGACTGCTCCATCGCTGTGTTGGGATGTGTCAGAAGTGTGCTGACGATATAATGCGGTTCTCGCCCTTCATTGGTCATAATCAGTTTGAACGGTCCTGTCCGATGGATGTGTACGCGACGTGGAACAATTCGGTAGTCTTGGACGCTCATATAGATATGTGGGACATCGGGCTGGCAGGCTTCTGTGAGAAGCCAGCATCCGAGCCCTGCCATGGCAACGCCGAGCCAATGCTGGCGCGATATCATACTAATCCCAGAAAAGCCCTATCTTGGATACACACTCTAGAGAGAGGCTCCCTTAGGTTCAAGGGACCGGAAATTCCGCTTGACCTGTAACGCCTAACAGACACGCCGTCAAGACTTTCTTCATGTTTCCTCAAGTCCTCACTATTGCAGGTTCAGATTCAGGGGGAGGAGCCGGTATACAGGCTGACCTGAAGGCGATGTCTGCGAACGGCGTATTTGCCCTCTCCGTCATCACCTCCATCACTGCTCAAAACACCCGGCATATTCGTGCAATCTACGACTTACCCATTTCGATCATTGCATCACAGCTCGATGCCGTGTTCGAGGATTTCGAGATTACCGTCGTCAAAGTCGGGATGCTCTCCTCCTCTGCCATTATTCACACCGTAGGTACCAAGCTCACACAATATGGGGTCTCTCGCTTGATCGTGGACCCTGTTATGGTGGCCAAAAGTGGACAGCCCTTACTGCAAGACAACGCGATCGAGACGCTCAAAACCCAACTCATTCCCCAGGCATTGCTCCTGACCCCGAATATCCATGAAGCCCAGCTCCTGGCCAATCAATCCATTCAAACCCTAGCCGAAGCCAGACAGGCGGCAAAAGCCATTCATCGTCTGGGATGCCAGTATGTCTTGATCAAGGGCGGCCATCTGCGTGAGCGACCTGCCACTGATCTCTTGTACGATGGACGCTTTTTCCGGATGTATCAAAGCGAGATGGTTCCAACGACGAATACCCATGGGACAGGTTGCACGTATGCCTCCGCGATTGCGGCGCATCTTGCCAGAGGAAAGCCCCTGCCAGAGGCCATCGAAGCCGCCAAGGCCTATATCACTCAGACTCTGCGGCACGCTATCCCCATTGGTCATGGACAAGGGCCTGTCAATCACTTCTATTTTCTGACAACGGATTCGCCAACCTCCTAATGGACTCCTGCTTCGTGCTTCATTCAGCATTGACACAAAAATTATTGTTTCGTGTGATATGAGTGATGGACGCTCAAGAAACCCCAGTCATCCTTCATGATCCAGCAGGCCGCCGGATCTCCGGCCTCTTGGCTGAACCTGAACCGCGCTCATCATCTCTGGTGGTTCTGTGTCACGGCTTTCTCTCCACAAAAGATAGCTCCACGAACCGACGCCTGACCGAACTGCTTACGGCAAGGGGGATCAGTACCTTTCGGTTCGATTGGATGGGCATGGGAGATTCGGATGGACCGTTTGCTCACCTCACCATCGGGGCCTGCCTGGACCAACTCGCGTGCGCCATTCGTTATGTCGAATCATGCGGATACCGTCATCTCGGGCTTATTGGATCCAGTTTTGGCGGATTCATTGCGCTTCTGGCCGCAAATCACTATCCTTCTCTTTATGCCCTTGGATTGAAATGTCCTGTGCCAGATTTCCCGGCAATGTTGGAATCGACATTGGGTCCTGCTGGTATGGCCCAATGGCAACGGACTCATCACATTCCCGATGTCACTGGAGGTTCCAGCCCAATTGCCTTAGACTATAGGTTTTATGAAGACTGCCGGCGCTATGATGCCTTTGCAGCGGCCGCCGCGCTGACTATTCCCGTACTCATCGTGCATGGCGAGGCTGATGAGCTCGTTCCTGTCTCCCAAGTCCAGCGCCTCGCCGAGACGATTACAGGAGAAAAACGACTGGTGATCCTGCCAGACGCCAATCACTATTTTGGGAAGCCTGAGGATTTTCGAGTCATGACGCTTCATTTCGCCGAGTGGATGCACGTCCATATACCGCCAAGGCCGATGGATGGCGTACCCGACCCCCACGGCACTCGGAGCTTGCCATCTCCATGAGCAAGGGATTACGCGATGAACAACTCGAGGTGTTGCGCGTCTTGTATCCGCTTTACAAAGAAGAGGTATTCCGTCGGCGCGAGCAGATGATGCGGCTGACAGCCTTTGCCTGCGCCTTTTTGGTCTTGCTCCTAATCACGCTCGTGGCGCTGTCTTCACCTCGTCCGGTGGACCTGACGGTTCGCATTTTTGCCATCACAGGGACTGCTCTCTTTTCCGGCTTATTCGTGTATCTCGTTCTCCAACAATACGACCGTCATCGCCTGGCCAAGCAGACTTTGATCGAGATTGAACGTATCTTAGGCCTCTACGAAGAAGATCTGTTCGTTCTGGGGAAAACACTCTACCCGATGGATTGGCAGACGGCCTGGTTATCCGATCGGAGCGTAACGGTGTATATCGTCGTGATCACCGCGCTGACCGTGTTGGTGATCGCCGCTATGCTGGTTCGCGTATGACCTCGGCGATGAAGCGATTTTTTCAACCGAACCTGAGGAAACTCGGATGCTGAAAGCGTACCGTGGAATCTATCCCTTGATTGCTCCGGGGGTTTTCATTGAGGATACCGCCGTCATCATTGGCGATGTTCGGATCGAATCCGAATCAAGCGTGTGGTTTCACAGTGTGGTTCGGGGAGATGTGAATTCTATTCGGATCGGACGTCGCACAAACATCCAAGACCTTTGCCTCCTTCACGTAACGCATCACACCCATCCTTTGTATATCGGTGACGAGGTCACCATTGGCCACCACGTCGTCCTCCACGGATGCACGATCCACCATCGGGTGCTCATTGGCATGGGAGCGATTATTATGGATGGGGCAGACATTGGAGAAGATTGCGTGATCGGAGCCGGATCCCTTGTAACCGAACGGACGGTCATCCCTCCCAAAAGCTTGGTCGTGGGATCTCCTGCCCGAGTCAAACGGCAGGTGACAGACCGGGAACTCCGCTGGATCAAAGAATCTGCACAACATTACATAGAATATGCTCGCCAGTATACAGGAACCGAATGATCGTTGTCCTTGCAGGGATCTGACTCTATGGTTCCTGAGTAAGCGAGAGTGCGCCAGTCAATGGCATCTATGTTACGGGCGCAGCAACATGATAGCCGTTACACAGACGAATAGGTTGTTGAGAGTATGCGCGGCGATACCCGGCCAAAGACTCCCCGTCTTCTCATAGGCCCATGCCCAGAGTAAGCCACTTGCAAAAATAGCCAGGGCTCCGCCCACGCTATAGCCGTGAGCCAGAGCAAACACTCCGGCACTGCTAAGCATAGAGAGCCAAGGACCAAACCATCGTCGCAGCGTGGCGAACAGGACCCCGCGGAAAACCAATTCCTCCAATACTGGCGCCACAAGTGTATAGGTCACCACTGCGCTCCACAACTCTGCCTGTGTTCCCAAGATTAAGGTTTCGTCAAACCAATCAGTCCAGTGGACCGAAACATGCCACACAGCGGTCAAGTGCCCGATTCCCCACTCGGCTATCAAGGCCGCCCCAAACAATCCTGACGTCATCAAGCCCAACAACCGACCCTGCCCCGGAATCAGCCGCAATCCCCATCCTTGGATGCAGGATACACCCGCCGGTAGCCAAAGAAACCGAACAGCCAGCATCACAACCGGAACATGGAGGAGAAATGGCACAAGTACCTGAAGGAGCCGTTGATCAATCCCCATCAGCGAACATCCTATGAGGAGCAGGACAGTCAAGGCTCCTCCCCAAATGAGCACCATAACCCCCATGCGGCCGGGCCAGGGGGGAGGCAATTGACTGGAACCAAGTCGTAGGCCTTCCGCACCATATGCGCGCCAGCGTCGATACACGAGCCCTAGTGACACCACGCCGACAACCACGCTCAGAAGTTCGAATCCAACTACCACCCGATTCGCCCAAATACGCGCTCGGATCGCTGGCCGACTCGATCGTTCGAGAAACTCAAGAAACGCATGGTCCTGAATCCGTTCCGCCAGACGATTGGCCACTCTTCGATAAAACCAACCATCAGGTACCATTTCAGCCAACCGCGCCTGCAGTTGGTATACCGTTAGCCGACCATCTGGCGGGGCAAGATAGGCGGTTTCTAAAAGCTGTGCAAAAAGGGAATAGGGAAGCGGGCGGCGCTTCCAGGCATGGACCGTAGCCTCCACGTCCGACCGTGCCCCACTTTCCCCGGAAAGCACCGCCACATAGAACGCCATGAGTGGATCGTTGGTATACGCGGCCAGTTCTCGATACCAGCGCAGGACATATTGCCGCTCATCTCCATCCCCGAGCCATTGGTAGAGACGCCGCTCCCACGCTGGAAGACGAGGAGCGGCTTCGTGCAGCGTGAGCATCTGCTCAGCCAGCAAAGCCAACGCTTCCTCCGGCGCCGTCACTCGGGCCAAGCGCTCCGTCGACATATGAGCCCAAATCACAAACCCCACGCCCAGGCACAGAATTCCCGCAAGACAGATCGTCACCACCAGTGAGAAGGTGGAGAAATCTCGTGAAGGAGGTAACCGGGAGGCTTGGTCTTTTTCTCGCAATATGGAGTCTGGGTTCCATGCCACGGGTCAATCTTCCTTGCCCTCTGACTGTCTGCCCCGATCGAGATCTAATGCCGTTACTGCCCTTATTATTTTGTTTTAAGGCTCATTGAGAATTTGTGTGGGCACATTCATCCCCCTTGAGGGAAGGGACAGGGTGAGGGGGGATAGCGCCACTCAACACCCCTTCTACCCCACAAGATCCGGAAGAGCCTCCTGTTCGCAATGGACTCCGCACAGCTAGACAGAGAGAAAGCGGCAACCAGGGTAGCATCCTCAACCGTTTTCGCGCTAGAATCTCTTCTCACCTCTCTCCATGTCTGCTGCATCGACACATTCGGCGCTTTCACCCCCTTCCCGGGTGTTGCTTGGACCGGGTCCGAGTCTTGTTCATCCTCGTGTCCTCCAAGCCATGACCGCTCCCATAATCAGCCACTTGGATCCGATCTTCCTCTCAATAATGGACGAGATCCAGGAGCGACTCCGTTGGCTTTTTCATACGTCCAATCCCTTCACCATTGCCATTTCCGGCACAGGATCGGCAGCCATGGAAGCGGCCGTGGTGAATTTGATTGAACCCGGCGATACCGTCATCGTCGGGGTCAACGGCGTCTTTGGCGGTCGGCTGGCCCAGATGATTGAACGGTGCGGCGGTACGGCCCTTCGCCTGGAATTTCCATGGGGCCACATCATTCCTCCCGAGGCCATCGAGCACGCCCTCAATCGCCACCATCCCATAAAGGCCGTCGCGCTCGTCCATGCAGAAACCTCAACTGGCGCATGGCAGCCCCTAGAAGACATCGGCCCACTGTGCCATGCCCATGATGCCTTGCTCCTCGTCGATGCCGTGACCTCATTAGGCGGGATGCCTGTGAAGGTGGATGAATGGGGTATTGACGCCTGTTACAGTGCCACGCAGAAATGTCTCAGTTGCCCGCCGGGTCTCGCACCGCTCACCTTCAGTGAACGTGCAATGGCCGCGATCGCCAACCGGAAGACACCTTGTCAAAGCTGGTATCTGGACAGCTCGCTGTTGGCCGCCTATTGGTCCGAGCGAACAAGGACCTATCACCATACTGCGCCGATTTCTATGGCCTATGCCTTACGGGAAGCACTGCAGATAATCTATGAAGAGGGGCTTTCTCCTCGCTACGCTCGCCATCGGCGGAATCAGCAGGCATTGGTGGCGGGACTGAACGTTCTTGGATTTCGCTTGCTCCCTTCTCCCGAACAAGCCTTACCCTCGTTAACCTGCGTATCTTTGCCAACAGGATGGGACGATAAGAGCCTTCGCCGCCTGCTTCTGGAAGAATTCAACATTGACATTGGAGGAGGCTTGGGCCCTCTTGCCGGTCAAGTCTGGCGCATTGGCTTGATGGGAGAATCTTCTCGCCTCGAACACGTGCTGCACCTCCTCGGAGCCCTGGAAGTCTTGGCTCATCGGCTTGGACTCTCGCAGCACCGACAAGGCGACGCCCTCCAGGCTGCGCTTTCAACGTATACTCACCCGCCTTCCTATCCTGGAAACTCCACTCATACCTCTTGCCATTCTTAGGCATTTTCTCCATGATACACAGGAGAGATGGACGCAAACGAGAGGGGCCCCGACTGACGGATCATGCTGTACCGCCAAGAGAGCCTCTCCGGATATGGAGGAGCCAACAGAATCTGTGTCCATAACCTTCATCCATTATCAAAGGAGGCAAAGTCATGGCGGAAAAAACAGCAGCGATGTTTGGTGGACGGCCAAGCAATGGATGCGTGCTCGTCGTCGATGATGAACCAGATGTACGAAAGGTCGTGCGCATGACGCTGGAAAAGGCCGGGTATGATGTGCTCGAGGCCGAGGACGGGGAAAAAGCCATTCAAGAAATCAACAAAGGCGAACATCCTCTGCTCTTAGACGTCATTATTACAGATATCCGCATGCCCAAGATCAATGGAGTTGAAGCCATCAAATACTTTCAAGAGCAATATCCCCGGGTCCCTCTCATTGTTCTCACCGGTTTTCCCGACTTGGATATGGCCACCTCGTTCTTAAAACAGGGAGTGGTGGATTATCTGGTGAAACCGGTGGAATCGGAAAAACTGAAAGCGGCCGTGGCCAAGGCCATGGAGCAGCGCGAAATTCATCACCTCTAATCATCGTGTGAGACCCTTCGGGGCGTTCACAGATGATCCAAGATTGGCCTGCGCCGTACCGGCGCAGGCGCTGGTTGTTTTTCTTCATCTGTAGGATACCTGCACTGGAGAGGATGTTCATGGAAATGCATCCTTTCCAGTGTTGCTCTCCCTCTCCGTCATCTCGCATACTGTAGAGAAGAAGGTTAGGGAGCGGCTCCCGCTCTCGCTTTGACGGAACCGTTTGCCTGATCACAAGAAAGGACCACATATGGAACCAG
>RFGT01000096.1 GCA_003696975.1 Nitrospirota bacterium
CTGCCCACACTGTACATTAGTGCAAATTACCGAAACAGTCTCTCCGGAAATTCTTTTTGGACGGGACTATCCCTATTTTTCGTCAGTGTCCAAGTCCTTGTTGCAGCATTTTCATGAAAGCGCCAAGCACATCATTAGTTCCCGCAATTTGGGGCCTAAAAGTTTTGTAGTGGAAATTGCAAGCAATGATGGCTACATGCTCAAAAACTTCATCCAAAACGGGATTCCAGTACTTGGTATTGATCCAGCCAAAGGCCCTGCCCAAGCGGCCCAACGAGCTGGAGTCCCCACGCTCTGCACATTCTTTGGGAAATCACTAGCCCAACAGCTCCGTAATGAAGGCCGACAAGCCGATGTGGTATTAGCAAATAATGTCCTAGCGCATGTGGCGGATCTAAATGGGTTAGTGGAAGGGATTGGCCTGATTTTGAAAGAGACCGGGGTGGCTGTTATTGAGGTTCCATATGTGGTGGATCTGATTGATCATTGTGAATTCGACACGATTTACCACCAGCACCTCTGCTATTTTTCAGTGACGGCTCTGCACCACCTCTTTCGCAAGCATGGTTTGTGTCTCAATCACGTGCAGCGAATCTCCGTACATGGAGGCTCGCTTCGGTTATATGTAGAACCCCATGAGCAAATGGAAGAATCAGTACGCGCTCTTCTCAATGAAGAAAAAACACGAGGGATTGGTCATATGGCCTTCTATCGGAATTTTGCTAAGCAGGTTCAGGAAATTCGGACCTCGTTAATAGAAATATTAGACGGCCTAAAAAAAGCAGGGAAAACTATTGTTGCCTATGGAGCAGCAGCCAAAGGGAATACCCTGTTAAGTTACTGCGGCATTGGGAAAAACTACCTGGACTATATTGTCGATCTTAATCCTTATAAACATGGCCGGTATATGGGCGGGAATCATCTGCCGATTGTTCCACCAGAGAAACTCCTGGAAGATCAGCCGGACTATGTCTTACTCCTTTCCTGGAATTTCAAAGATGAAATCCTTCGTCAACAGGCGGAATACCGCCGGCGAGGAGGAAAATTTATCATCCCTATCCCGAGTCCCACGCTAGTTTAACCCGTTCCGCTGTACTCGCCTCACTTTTGCTCACACTTTTCTCTAGGGAGAGGATGGAGGAAGAAGCAGGATGAGAATCGTGCTCTCTTGACCGAAAGGAACAGCCAAAATGACCGAAACCATACAATGTTACGCTTGTGGAGCTAAGGATCTGGAAATCTTCTATCAAGCCAAACAAGTGCCAGCTCATAGCTGCCTGCTGATGTCAAGCCGTGCAGAAGCGCTGAACTACCCAAAAGGAGATGTGGTGTTAGGCTTTTGCCGCGTGTGTGGCTTCATTGAAAACATTGAGTTTGATCCAACCCTTCATGAATATTCTTCCCGCTATGAAGAGACTCAAAGTTTTTCACCAACCTTTAACGTGTTCCATCAGAATTTAGCCAAACGGCTCATTGAACGGTACCATCTGTACGATAAAGATATTATTGAAATAGGTTGTGGAAAGGGTGAGTTTATTACGTTACTGTGCGAGCTGGGGAAAAATCGGGGAATCGGGTTTGACCCCAGCTATATTCCAGAACGGAATGCCAGTAAAGCACCAGAGCGCCTGAAATTCATTACGGATTTCTACTCGGAGAAATATACTCACCACCGCGCTGATTTTGTTTGTTGTAAAATGACCTTAGAACACATCCAACGCACGGCGGACTTTGTGTCTATGGTTCGGCGAGCAATTGGCAATCGAACAACTACCATTGTGTTTTTCCAAGTTCCAGACGTACGAAGAATTTTACAAGAAGTCGCATTTTGGGATATTTACTATGAACATTGTTCCTACTTTAGCCTCGGTTCACTCTCGCGTCTTTTTCAATCCTGCGGTTTTAATGTACTTCACTTAAGCAAAGAGTTTAATGGCCAGTATCTTGTGATTGAAGCGTCTTTGGAAAACGGCCACAGTGGATTTGCTCAAGAAGAGAATGACGTGGAGGAACTCGCACAAGACGTTCAGCATTTTAAGGTAAATTTCCCTTCAAAACTTTCGGAGTGGAGAAAGAAGTTGGATTCTTTGATAGCGCAAGGACGTCGTGTTGTGATTTGGGGATCGGGATCCAAGGCTGTGGCGTATCTGACCGCCTTGAAGGTTAAAGATGAGATAGAATATGTGGTGGACATTAATCCTTACAAACATGGAAAATTCCTGGCTGGAACCGGCCATGAAATTGTCTCACCAACTTTTCTGAAAGATTACCGACCGGATGTCGTCATTGTCATGAATCCTGCCTACCAAGAAGAAATCAAATTGGATCTTGCCAAAATGGAAATATTTCCTGATATGGTCTCCTTATAATTGTATTGTGTAGAAACTAGGATTTCATCGCTCAGACCATGTGTGAACGAACGCTCTTGACGAGAAGAAACCAGCACAAGAAGAGGTCTTGAGATTGCGTCATTCCCGCGAAAGCGGGAATCCAGTTTTTCTGGCGCTTCTGCACAATCACGTTCCTGAGCATAACCAGTTACCAGTGAAATCCAATTTTAAGATAGGTTCATATTCGCTCTGAAATCCATGCTCTGCCCAACTTGCCAATCCAGGGAAATGATCCCCTTCCTAGAATTAAAAGAACTTCCAATCCACTGCAATCTGCTGTGGTCAAGCCGTGAGGAAGCACTCAAAGCACCAAAAGGGGACATTCACCTGGCATATTGTCAGGCATGCAGCATGATTTACAATGTGGCCTTTGATCCAACACAGATGAACTATGCGCCGGGATATGAAACCTCCTTGCACTTTTCTCAGCACTTTCAATCGTATGCCAGTGAATTGGCACACCAGTTGGTCGAACGGTATAACCTTGTAGGTAAGACCATAATTGAAATCGGCTGTGGAAGGGGAGAATTTCTTTCTTTATTGTGTGAAAGGGGACGTAACCGTGGTATCGGATTTGATCCCAGCTATGAGAAGGGAAAAGGTGAACGCCAGATAGCAGAACATGTAACCATTATTGAAGATGTGTATTCCGAACGTTACGCGAAATACAAGGCTGATTTTGTCTGCTGTCGTCACGTTCTCGAGCACATCTATGAGCCAAGAAACTTTTTAGCGCAATTGCGAGCAATGGTGAAGGATCAGCCTGAAACGGTATTGTTCTTTGAAGTCCCTAACGCCATGTATACCATAAAAGATGGGGGAATTTGGGACATCATTTACGAGCATTGCTCCTATTTTAGTGCGCCATCCCTCACCCGCCTGTTTGCCGAGATCGGCCTTGAGGTTCTTCGATTCTATGAGATGTTTGGCGGTCAGTTTCTCTGCATCGAAGCCAGTCTCAAAGGTGGCAAAATGTCCGATTCCCATGTACCGCAAGGTGAACTATGTCGAGATCATCAGTCCTGTTTACAATCCTCTGTTCCCCTCTTTGCCGAACGTTACCGGAAAAAGGTAAATGGTTGGCGAGACACGCTAAGGCATCTGGCTGGAAAAGGTGAGCGAATACTGGTGTGGGGTGCTGGGTCCAAGGGGGTGACGTTCCTCAACACTGTGCAGGAAAGCAAAAGCATAGAATATGTAGTCGATCTAAACCCCCATAAGCAAGGGAGATATATTCCGGGAACCGGTCAAAAAGTTATTCCTCCCGAGTC
>RFGT01000097.1 GCA_003696975.1 Nitrospirota bacterium
ACCCCGCCAGCCCTGTGCCATGCCCGGCACACACGACCGGATTCAGCGCGGCGCTGTGTGCTAGATTGTTAGATTTTTATTCTGCATGTAAATTCTTTAGTATCCTTTTTGCTAAAGGTTCTTTGATCTCATTATGGCAAGGCACTGCTTCAATCACTCCCGTTTTGGGGTTGATCCAAAGAGCATGAGACCTGCCTTCTCGTTTCAGATAACAACCAGCAATTCTTAACCTCCGCTCTAAATCACGCCGTTTCATCCAATGACGACCTTGTCCTGTATTACATCTTCCGGTAATCCGCGGAGGATATCCTGCCTGCGATCTTCCAATATCAATTCAATAGCTTCTCGCAAGTTATTTTTTGCCTCTTCGATTGTTTCACCTTGTCCATTTGCCCCTGGCACTTCCGGGCAAATAGCCCAATATCCACCTTCAGGTGCTGGTTCAATAATGGCTGTAAATTCCGCTTTCATAATCCACTCCTTATCTTAGAATTCGCCGAACGATCAAGCTCACCTATTGCTAGGGAGCGCAAGTACAATAGCGGTCTCGTGAAGCGTTTTGTTAGCGCTTTTTTATAATTGTCTCTCCGTCTAAATTGGCCTGACGTTTCGAACTCAGCATAGTCCTTGAGTAATTCATCAACGGCTGGATTCATTACACCTTTCTTTTCGCGGAACTCCCTTAGCTCATTTGATGAAGGAGCCTTCCATTCTTTGAAATGCGGATTTGTTCTTCTGAAACACCTATTGCTTTTAAATTACAAATGAGTTGAACATGTAATTCCAAATGTTTTTCAAGAGTGATTCCATCTATCTATAAAATTACCAGCCATTAACTCTGTAAGTAGTGCTTCGGCTGATGTAGCTGCTACCTGTCGTAGCTGTTCTAGTGTTGCGGTAGCTTCTTCAACAGCGCGTTTCATCTTTGCTTCGAAGCCAACACCTTTGCATTTTATCAATCTGTTAAGAAGGCAAGACCTAGAGTACTCACCACTCCAATAATACCAATTTCAGTAGGCTTGCCCATAATGCCAAACATTACAGCTAGCCCTATCGTTAATAGGCTCCCTATGGTTGTGATCAAATTACCCTTCATAAATCCTTGTGTCGCTAACATTTTATTTTTCATTTCTTCTCCCAAGAACGGCATCCTATTCCGCGGTACGGATCGAGTCAAGAAAACGATGCGAATGCCAAGCATCTTCTGACTCTACCGCTCTATCCCCTCTTCCCAACAGCAGCCATCAGCGACACGTCACCGAACAAGCCTAGATGAGGCTGGAACCCCACACCCGTAAGGCACCCCAGCCTCCGGCAGCACTCCTCCGGCACCGCGAAGACTCTCTCGCATGCTTCAGTCATTCCGGCGCTTGGTCCAGGTTATCCACCCACCCGACCTGTCAGGTCGCCACATTCAGGAGTTTCTGAGTGCACTTGCTACGGAAAATGCGTCTTGGCCCTCCACCCACAACTACGGCTGAATGCACTCGTATTCCGCGACGTACTACGTGCTTGAGAAGGGTGTAAGTGAAGGTGGACACCGTGCAAGCCGCCTCTCAATGCCGGCTCCCGGTCGTCCTCCCTATTAAGAACGTGCATGCGAGATTCACTCGGCTCTCCAAACCCGCCGATTGATGGCACAGATTATCAATGGGCTACAGTTTCAGGCTGAGCGAATGTCTCACGCTTTTGACTATGCTACCTGGCGTTCGCGAAGGAATATGTGAAGGTGCTTGGGCTGGGCATAAACTGATCGACTACTAGTTGTGGTATAGTATAAAATCAAGAAACGACCCCATATTCTTCCTTGCTTTTCTTACAACCAAAGATCGGGGAATAGCTGCGGCTTTGGTAAAACTGTCGGAACGTTGCTTTTCTCGCTACTGGTGGCAGAGATACCGTGGTTGTTCTACCGGCTCATCAGGAAGCCTATGACAACGACTCAGATCATGGCAACGGTCACTGTAATCTGAATACTGTGTGCACTCTCACAATTCGTTGTGCCCTCTTTCGAAGGAGGACTCTGCCTTCAGGAGGTAACTTTTCACTCGGAGGGATGTGGTTCCTCGTGGTGTTCGAGGCAGAACCAGATATTACACCACCCTAAAAGTGCTGGCCGATGCCACGCTTGTGCCTCTACATGGAGCAGAACTTCCGGTATCAGATGGATGAGGATTGACGAGGGCTGAATGCGCAGCGCTTGATTAGATGTAGAATCCGTGGTACGAGATGATACAATGTTGGTGCTGCAACAAATTGCTCTCGATCTAGGCTTATCGTGGCCTAATTTTGCTTTTGGAGAAGGAAAGCTCGTAAGGCGTCTACCATTACTGGATCAATCCGACTCCACTCAAACCCCTAGGCAGAAAAAGTAGCATAATGCGCGGTTCCACCTGGCGATCTGCTGACGGCACGCAGGTTAACAGCAAGTCGCTCAGCCAAGGATCCCGTTAGCTGTGTGAATACAGGCGCTAAGCAAAAGAGAAGAGAAGATGAAAGAAAAGGTCTACATCGAAACGAGTGCTCGAAATCGAGCCGAGATTTAGTGATTGCAGCCCGTCAAGAGATTACGCGAGAGAAATGGACAAAGATACTCGATTTTTTTAAGCCATATATATCAGCGTTAGTAATACAGGAAGCAGAATATGGGGATGCCGAAGCAGCTCAGAAAAGAATTACCGCGATTTCGAACATAGCCGTTCTGCCGATAAGTGTTGAAGCCGAAAGGCTAGCTGCATCGTTAATCAAAAACGGTCCAATACCAAAGGAATACCCAGAAGATGCTCTTCATATAGCAGCAGCAACAGTGAATGGAATGGACTATCTTTTGACATGGAACTTTACACACCTAAACAACGCTCAAATGAAGGCAAAGATAACATCGGTCATTGAAGCGGAAAACTATTAATGTCCAACAATATGTTATGTTCGCCAGAGGAGCTTTTGGGAGAATAAAGATGAAAGACCCTATCGTGGAAGAAGTGCGTGAGGCACGGAACAAACACGCGAGGCAATTTAATTTTGATTTGTATGCCATCTGTGAGGATCTAAAGAAAAAAGAAAAACAATACGGCCATCGGGTAAAATCGTTACCACCTAAGATACTGCAACCTGCAACAGCAAACAACGCAGCAACCTGACGCTACCGCTCTATCTAATGGCAGCAAGTTGGTAACAGCCCATGGCTCAATAGGCCTCTGAGTGATACAGAGACAGGAACAGACAGGCCTATGGTACCATGAGGTCAGGCCCGCAGTCGTTGGTGGGCATCCAGACATTTCGCATCGGCTGGATTCCCGCCTGCGCGAGAATGACACAATCGAAAGACCCCTTCCTCTTCTGGTTTCTCCACATCAAGACTCGTTCACACATTGTCTGGGAGGTGAAATCCTAGTTCCTACATTTCGATGGCAGACCTTGGACAATGACCTAACATTTATTGTTCGCATCCCGTAAGTATGCCTACACACTGGAGTGTCAGGAATTTTACGTTTTACAATCGGCACACCGGCAGATCACAACAACTCTTTGAAATTTTCGAAAAAATTTGCTCAACCCAATCAAAAAAGGTCATACACGTTCCCAACATCCGTCAGAAACTTTTCCAATTTTCCTGTCATGTTTCTCTTCTGTTGCTCCAACTTTCTCATACATGAGTAAACAATTTCAATTTTAGGTCGTCAAATACTACCCCTCACGTCCCAATCTTTCTTATAACGTGGTCTGAATTTTGGGTCCCCTATAGACTGGAAGCCCGACTGTTGATTTGGTCCAATGGATGCTCGGCGTTGCGGTCAGTGCGGCTTCACCAGTTCGCTCGGTGAGACTCTCCTGCTTTGGGGTGTCAGGAAAAGCTTACACTTCAGAAATTTGTAAAGGGCTCAGGACACTTTAATTGCCTAATAATCAATAAGTTACAGCACAATGAAGAATTGGCACTAAGTTTGCTTGCCGGGAATTTACAATACTAACGAGGCGTTTGATGGTGATTAGCCCGAAAGCTTCAACGCCTGAGTTTTTACAGATTCTTATCCTTTTCTAGAAAGAAAGGAGGTCAATCGTGAAAAGGGTTATCTGTTTAGTGTCTGTGCTGGCAGTAGTATTCTGGACATTACCCACTTTTGCTCTACCTATCATATCCCATAATGGAGCAAAAGATCCTACAACAGAAGGCTGGTCTCCAGTTCATGCATCAGGATTCCAGATTGTTCCGAATCTGGGTAATAATGTAAGTGTTGGGCCGATTGTTGGCGACAATGGCTTTGACGCATGGGTTGTAAATGATTCAGGAACTTCCTCAGGGAACAGCGGGGGTTATGCCTATTCTCTAACCTCAACACAGGCTACTGATGCCCTCACCCATGGCTTTACTTTAAGTACACGCCTTAAAAACCCCAACTCTAATGATACTTCCTTAGGATCAATCCTTGTCAACTTCGATACGGGGACCAAGAGGTACAATATGTTCTTTACGTCAAATGCTCAAGGAGATCCCACGGTGACCCTATTCGATGGAGGGTCAAACCCGTCATTTACCCTTAATGGTGTTGGGCCAGGATATCATCTCTATGAGCTTGTATTCGACCCTTCTACTTCTACCGCAAGCCTTTTTGTAGAGGGGATTGAACGAATCTCTGGCTGGCCAGGTAGAAATGTGAGCTCTGGCCAAGGACCCTACGTCTTTTGGGGATCAGGGCAGGATAACGATACTGGAGAGGGACGATATAATCTTGTAACATTTTCTGTAAATACTGCTCCCAATCCTGCCCCTGTTCCCGAACCGTCCACTCTCCTACTCCTTGGAAGTGGCCTGGCATTAGTAGTGGGATTCGGAAGGAGGTGGAGAAGGTAACAGATATCTGGCCAAAATCGAAGACCTCAAACCCACAGGCTCTTTAAGGGTCTGTGGGTGTCTTATTGAGGAGGTTAATACACTCCAAGCTGAAAGGGTCCTATCCAAGTAGTCATGGCGTTGATTACTCCGACTGTCTCCATCAGGCCATCTAGCGCTGCACGGAATCCCGCTCCCAGATTCGCCGATCGCCCCAGAAGGGATGCTCGGCCTTCAGCACCCGGACCCGCTGCACGACCAGCTCCATGCCGCTGCGCCACCTTCGCAGAGGGGCAGTGTCTCATGGCCATCCCTCCTCGCGTTTTGTTGAGTTCGGGGTGAGCTTGGCACCAGCTTCTTGAGCGGGCGTTCCCCTCCTGCAGCCGAGCCTCTCGCTGAGTCTGCTGCGGCACCTCAAAGGCCTTAGGGGCATAGGCTAGGAATTAAACAGGTAGAAAAGGGTCGTGAGTCTTTATCGTGAAATTATGAAACTGATGCACTCATCCACCAGGTCATCCTTTGATGTCAATCTAGTCAAGGAGTCTTTTTCTCTGGAAGACCCTAGTAACTGGTTCGGTCATTTGAGCATTGAGTTCTCTCCTGGCGAGATTGGCCCCTCAAGGGCCCGCAGATCAAGTCCTTCGATCTCCTGGAGGGTCTTGCCCGCAATGCCCTGGAGGTCTCC
>RFGT01000098.1 GCA_003696975.1 Nitrospirota bacterium
ATGTTCATTCTCCAGGGGAGGGGCTGCTATGACAGATATCCACAGAAATTGGGTGGTTTTAGCTGGTATGCTCCTGGGAATTGCGGGAATCATTAGTGGATGCGGGGGGCCACCGGCATGGGTTAAAGAAGGCTCTGGCGTCATGAATAAAGATGGTGAGAAGGCCATCTACGGGGTGGGATCTGTCATTGGGATTCAAAATGAACCCTTGGCGTGGGAAACCGCGGAAAACCGGGCGCGTGCTGAGTTGGCTAAGAGCTTTCGGACATACACCGCATATTTGATGCGTGACTACGCGTCTTCCACGAATGCCGCGGATTTTACCAAAGCTACCGAGGAACAACACATTGAACGTGCCGTGAAAACATTTACGGCCGTCACACTCCATGGCGTCCGTCCGATTGGGCGTTACAAGGATGAAGAAAAGCTAGCCTATTACGTTTTGGCCAAACTGTCCTTGAAGGATATGCAAGAGGCGTTGGCCCAAGTTCAAGGGTTAGACCGAGAAATCAAAGAGTTTGTCAAAAAGAACGGTGAGCGCTTGTTTGATCGACTTCAGCGAGAGGAAGCCAAACGTCAACAAGCCGCCAATCCCAGCGGGTCTCTATAAGGTATTTCTCGGCTATGGACCTTTCAACGGTATAGGAACGGATTCTCGCGATGAGACACCCAAGGATCATCCGATGGCTCTGCGTGCTCTGGTCCCTTGCCGTAGGGGGGTGGAGTCTTGCCATCCTTGGCGGATGTGGGCCGGAGAGAAGGGTGACGCGGGTAGACACCGACGTGGTGACGGATTTGAGTGGCCGCTGGAATGACACGGATTCCCGATTGGTCGCAGAAAAGATGATTCGCGAGATGCTCACGCGGCCATGGCTGGAACAATTCCGGCAGCGACATCATCGGTCGCCGGTGGTGATTGTGGGGACTATCCGCAATCGGAGTCACGAGCATATCAATGTGGAGACATTTATTGCGGACTTGGAGCGGGAATTGACGAACAGTCAGCTTGTAACCTTTGTGGCAAATCCTGCCGAACGTGAGGCCATTCGGCAAGAACGCCGCGATCAAGCCATCCATGCACGGGAAGAGACCCAAAGCGCCCCAGGACGCGAGCTCGGGGCCGATTTCCAAATGCAAGGTCAGATTTCCACCATCCTGGATGAATCTGATGGTGTAAAAGCGATTTTTTACCAGGTCGATCTGGAACTGATTAGCCTGAAAGACAACGTAAAATCGTGGTACGGCCAGCACAAGATCAAGAAAGTGATCGAACGACGACGCCTCCTTTTCTAAATGAGTACGTGTGCAGGGATTCACTGTTGGCGACCAGCCTGGCGATAAGATATCCCTCGTGTGGATCTCCTCCCTCCCCCCGACGTGGCGGATTTCATGCTCTCGTCAACATCTGAATTGTTCATGGCTGGTATGGACCCTGGTGTTCGTAGTCTGCGGTCATGTTGTTGGCTGTGGAGCTGGAGCCTCGACTCGATATGCCCGAGTCGAGGCGAGTCTTCTGGCTGGAGATCCCCAACAGGCTGATACCATCATTGCCGAGGCGGAAGCCGCCTACGGCGCACGAGACCGCTTGCTTTACCTGATGGATCGTGGCATGACGCTCCATCTCGCCGGGCAGTATGCGAAAAGTAACGCCATGCTGGAAGAAGCGGATCGTGTGGTTGAGCAATTGTTCACGCGACGGCTCCATCGCCAGGTTGCAGCGCTACTCGTCAACGACACGCTGGTTCCTTTCCGAGGCGATCCCTATGAGAAGATCATGATCTCGGTGATCAAGGCTTTGAATTACGCCTTGCTGCAGGAATGGGATGACGCGTTGGTTGAAGCTCGACGCATTGATCATCGCCTCAATGTCTTGGCTGATTCGGTAGCGGAGTCCTCCTATCATGAGGATCCCTTTGCGCGATATTTGACAGGGCTCCTGTATGAAGCGGCTGGTGATCGAATGAACGCCTTTGTAGCCTATCGAAAGGCCTATGAAGCCTATCGGTGGGCCCATCAATGGTCTACGCTGACCGTCCCGGCTCTCTTGAAACGTGATTTGTTGCGTTTAGCGAAAGCCTTACAGATGGATCAGGAATACACCCTCTACCGGGAAGCCTTCCCCGACCTGGAACCGTCATCATCTCGAGCAAGCTATTCAGATGGGCCCTATGGAAGAATTGTCATGCTCAGTTATCACGGGCAGGCGCCACATTTTGAAGATCGATGGGTGGATATTCCCATTTCACTTGAAGCCCTTACTCTGGTGCTCCAGACGAAACGGCTTCTGGGAGACAGCACATTCTCTACGCGGGAAATCGAATCCGTCTTGTATGGCCTGCAAGGACGAGTGGTGCGTGTCGCACTTCCCCATTTGGTTCCGCACAAATCCCGTGTGGCGTTTGGAACGTTGCGGGTTCAAGGAGAGACTGTGGCAATCCAGACCCAAACGATCCGGGTGTATGATGTGACGGCTATAGCGAAAAAAAATTTCAACGACAAATTCCCCAAACTTCTTGTTCGAGCCGCCGCTCGGGCAGCAGTCAAGATGGCGTCAGCCGAGGGACTGGGGATAGGCGTGAGCGCGGGAATTGATGACAAGGCGGCTCAAGCGATTGTGCGTGTAGTGGCTACGGCATTAGCTCGTATCTTTGCATTGCAGTCCGAAGAAGCCGATAAACGGAGTTGGCGAACCCTTCCCGATGAAATTCATCTCGCCCGAGTTGAAGTTCCCCCAGGGACGTATCGCGTGACGTTTCAAGCTATGAATCAGGATGGACGACCGCTGGGACGACTTCTCACGTATCGGGTCACGCTGGCTCCCGGCGAAACCCGCTTTATGATCGCACGAATCATGTTTTGAGTCCTGGTAAGATTATTGATGATGTTGTTGCTGCTGATTCGGGTTTCCATGGCCATCCTAATGGGAGGAGTCCTGTGTCTGAGCACACCGGCCTGTTCCATCTTGGAGACTGCATCGGCGCCTGCGTGGTTGCACGGGGCGAGTCCGCGCTACCCCGCGGCACGGTATCTCTTGGGTGTTGGTGAGGCGTCTTCTCTGGATGTAGCCGAACGGCGTGCCTATGCAGCCATTGCTAAGATCTTCCAGGCTACTGTGCAGGCTCAATCCCAAGATCGGGAATCATACCAGCTTCGAGAAGGAGATGGCCAAAAGCAGACTGTGCGGCAGATGGCCGTGGAGCAGATGACTCGGGTCACCACGGAAAAGGTTCTTGAAAATGTACAAATCCTCGATCGTTGGCATGATCCTCGGCGGCAGGTCTATTACGCTTTGGCGGGACTTGATCGACAGCAGGCCGAGCAGATGCTGCTTCAGCGTATTGGGGATCATGATCGGACTGTCCAGGCTGCGGTGCATGCAGCCCGGAACAGTCGAGACCCGTTGGAGCAGATCAAGCAGCTTAGGCGAGCCATGATCACCCTCAAAATGCGAAACGCCGCGAACATGGATTTGCAAGTCGTTCGCCAATCGGGCCGTGGCGTCGCCTCGCCGTATCGCCTTTCTGAGCTAGCTGGAGAGCTTGAGGCATTGCTGCAGCGCCACATTCTGATTGGCGTAGTAGTCGCGGGTGATCAAGCTGAGGCTGTACGGGCAGCAATACTTGAAGGGTTAAAGACGAGGGGCCTCCCGGTCACGCTCGCAGTGTCACCACCTGTCTCTCCGAACAGGCCGAATGGATCCGGAGAGCCCGTCTCTTCCCCTCGGGAGTTTTTGCTTCTCCAAGGGATGGTCAGGCTGTGGAAAAGTGATGTGCCCGATCCGTTGTTTCGATACGTGCGCTGGTGTGGCACATTTCGGTTGGTGGAGCCAGCCCGTGGACGTGTGGTTGGTCTAACGTCGCAGATGGGGAAGGAGGGCCATATCACCTATCAGGCTGCCATGACGCGGGCAAGTGCTGCTATGCAACGGGTGTTGGCCGAGAAGGTAACGAATACGCTTCTTCAGGTTCTCTATGCAGAACAAGACGCGGTATCCTCTCACCGAGAACCGACTGAGGCGTGCCCCGCGGCTGCGGAGTAAGCGGCGCGACTGTGTCCCGGAAGAGCACCTTTTACTTCAGGGTTCCCTTCAGTTTAGGAGCATTGAAAGTCCTGACGGAGTTCCTCGATGGTCGTCATCCATTCCGCTGCCTGTGTCGAGAGGGAGGGATCGGAGCGACGAAGTTGAGAAAAGACTTTCTGAGAAGTCTGCGCGTGTTGAGCTCCAAGGCTTAAGGTTTGACAGACGCTGGCGGAAGCCGGGATATGCTCGCCACTTTGTTGAAAGAGAGCCAGTGCACGATACACCTGTTCTTGGGCGCGAAATAACTTGGCGAGCCCACGGTATTTGTGACGTAAGCTCTGAGATTGCGCCTGCCGCTTGGCCAAGAATGAGGCCATCAATGCAGCCTTCCCGATGTTCAGAGCGGCTCCTTGGAGATCGCCCATTGCCATAGCGTCTTCCGCGGTCTGTTGGAGCCGTACCATCTCGCTTTCCTCTGGGGATGGCTCCTGCCCTGTGCCGGCGTGGAATCCTCCAGCTAACGCCACCCAGCCTATTAGACCTGCCACAAGGAAAACGCCAGGGCGAATTCTCCACTCAGACGTGCAGGTCACGGTTCCGTTGCCGCTTTCCCAATGTCCCCTCTTGAGATTTACATGATTTGATAATCCAAGTCGATCATTTTGGTGGCGACGTTGGCGGCTTCTCGGAGTTTTTGCATCTCCGGTGATGTGTCCCGAATAAGCCAGATTTTGCGGTTCAATTCCTCGATCGGTTTTAACGACTTTTCGTTCCGCAGTTTGGCGATGGACCACACCACCTCAGTCAACACCGGGAAATCAATATCCTTTGAAGTTTCCATGTGTTCCAGCGCATGGTTGAGGTATTCAAGGAGAGGAGGGGTGATCGTGGGGTCACCCGTATGGGCGCCGATGATCCCAAGGCTTTTGGCGGCTGCGGCTTGAATGGAAGAATCCTGGGACGTTTTGAACAACTTGGTAAGGACGGGAATGGCTTGGCTGCCCAATCCCGCGAGAGCTACAATGGCGCGTTCTGCATACTCAGGATCGTTGGTCATCTGTAAGAGATAGGGGAAGGCTTCTTTCGCTTTGACCTCGCTCAAGATGGACAAGATACGGAATTTTCTCTCCTTGGATGTGTCGGGAGAAGACAAGAGTTTCGTCAGTCGATCGGTATGGCCCCATTCCGTGGCGATGAGAACCGGAAAGTCAAATTCCTGAAGTTTCTGCCGCAATTGACTCATGGCATAGGCTCCGGAGTCCGGCACATTGGCGTTTTGGGCGGCTGCGTAGGCATCTTCAAAGTCCGTGCGCGTTTCGATGTACCAGCCCAGGTCTTGGCCTTGTAGTCGATACGAGAAGAGACAAGCCGGGCCTTTCCATAGTCGGGCCGGGGCATAGGCCAGTTCGGCATCTCCTCCGGAACGGGTGGTGCCAGCCCATTTCTTGCGTTCCTCACATTTCACCCGAAACTCCACATCATGAGGGGCTTTGCGGCTGAGTACGACTTTGTACCCTAATTTCTCAAGCCGGGGTTGAATGGTGGCGGCTAGGTCGTCAGCAGGGACGCGCCCGTTTTCAGTCAGGGCAATCACATGAAGATAGATGGTCTGAATGTGTTTCATCTGTGCCTTTTGCTCAGGCGTAATATGCGCGCGACGAGCAGAACTGTTGGTGATACCCATGAACAGAACGGCAACAACACTCATCAGGCAGATTCCAACCTGTGTTCCCCGCTTCATGCTGCGTGTTCCTCCTTTCTCATCCAAGAAGTTATGAACGCACAAGCCTCTGTTCGGTTCAGTCGCTAGGGAAAGAGGCCGACAGGGCAGATGTCAAGGGCTTTCCTCTCGACAGCTCACTGCTCCTCGTTGATGCACCTTAACTGATATGCTCATCCAGGTGCAGTTGCTTATAGGTCCAATTAGTGGCTTCGCGGAGGGCAGCCATTTCTTTTGAATTATCGTAAATCAACCACACTTTTTCATTGAGTTCTTCAATGGGCTCCATGGACTTGTCATCACGCAGTTTCCCAAGCGACCAGACCACTTGGGTCAACACAGGGAAGTTAATATCTTTTGAAGTCTTAATGCGCGGCAACACGCGTTTGAGATAGTCAAGCAGCGGATAAATCGTGCGAGGATCACCGGTGGAAGAAGCAACTTCCCCTAATGCCTTAGCGGCCGCAGCCTGAATCTCAGGTTGCTTTGTGGTGGTAAAGAGGTCAATCAGCAGCGGAATCGATTCTTCCCCCACACCTGCCAATGCCACGATAGCTTCTTGAGCCAAGTCTTTCTGCTTCAGAATGGCTGTGAGATGGGGTAGAGCTTCATCGGATTGCAGTTCTGTGAGTTCCGACAAGATCTTCAATTTGCGCAGGCGATGAGTGGTGGAAGCATCGAGTAAGTGCAGCAGTCGGTCCACTTGCCCCCACTCGGCTGTCACTAATACAGGAAAATCAAACACTTCGAGTCGCTCTGCCAGTTTGTCCATCGCATAAGCCCCAGAGTCGGCCACTTGCGCGGCTTGTGCAGCCGCGTAGGCATCCTCAAAGGACGTCCGGACTTCTTTGTACCAGCCGAGGTCTTTGCCGTCTAAAAGATACATGAACAGACAAGCCGGGCCTTTCCACAGTCGGGCTGGGGCATCAGCTAATTCCGCGTCTCCTCCTTCCGGAGTCGTTCCTGTCCAGGTCTTGCGTTCTTCGCATTTCACCTTGAATTCCACATCGTGAGGCTTGCGTCGATCGGTCACCACCGTATACCCGATTTCTTGTAATCGGCGGGCCACGATGTCTCGGAGCTTACCGGGGTCGCGCCGCCCGCTTTCCGTCAGGGCGATTACATTCACATACACGGTCTGGATGTTCTTCAACTTCTCCTTTTGCTCAGGTGTCAGATGGGTGCGTCGAGCGTCACTGGCGGTTGCTTGGAACACAATCGATAACGCGATTCCTGCAATAACAATCCACGATCTCATCACTCAGCCTCCTTGTTCTCTCCGGGGTCCCGGAATGGGTGGCACTTGAGATCCACTCGTTGGATGTTTGAGTCTGATTTATGGAAACTCAGCGAGTCTGCAGTTTCTGGTTCTACAGAAAACTCTCCTCATCTCTGCGGGTATCTTCACTATACTCTTCTCAAGAAAACCACAGCAAGTCCAAGAAGATTCGCAACGAGGCCCGCCGGTTCGTCAGTGAGCCCCGTTGACCGGAATCTCAAAACAGAGAGAATACGTCGATTCTCCAGGGGTCAAGCATGGCCAGTGCAAGCATGTAACCCCAGAACCTTGTGGTTGAATGCGTTGCGCCCTCTCGATATACTCCACGCCTATGAACTCCTCTCTACTCAAGAATTCCAACATTGCGGTGATTGGCGCCGGTAACATGGGAGAGGCGCTGGTGACGGGACTCCTCAAGCGAGAGGTGGTTTCCCCGAAGCAGCTTTGGGCTACAGATGTCAACCCCGAACGGCATCGGCTTTTCGCTGAACGGTTTCAGATCAAGACAGGCTCAAATAACCGACAGGCGGCTGAATGGGCAGATGTCCTCATCCTTGCGGTCAAGCCCCAAACAATGAACGAAGTCCTAAATGAACTGACTCTTCCCTTTCGAGAAGATCGGCTCGTGATCTCTGTAGCGGCAGGTATCCCCATTCAGACGGTGTTGGCGAGGTTGCCTGCCCGAACACATGTCGTGCGGGCGATGCCCAATACGCCTTCATCTGTGTTGGAAGGCGTGACGGCATTAGCCGGTGGACCGGGGGTATCTTCTCACCATCTGGAAATGGCTCGCGTGATCTTTGAGGCTGTGGGAAAAGTCGTCATCGTTGAGGAACCTCTCCTTGATGCTGTGACCGGCTTAAGCGGAGGCGGCCCGGCGTATGTGTGCGTGATCATCGAGGCGTTAGCCGATGGGGGAGTCAAAATGGGATTGTCTCGGGCTACGGCCCAATTGCTTGCCGCTCAAACTCTTCTGGGAGCCGCGAAGATGGTGTTGGAGAGCGGAGAACATCCTGGAGTTTTGAAGGATCGAGTGGCTTCGCCTGGCGGGACGACCATAGCGGGGCTCCATCGACTTGAACGCGGTAATGTCCGGGCTGCCCTGATTGACGCCGTAGAGAGTGCCACGCGGCGCGCCCAAGAATTGGGAGCCACTGGCATGCGCCAGCTATCAGACTCTCCGCAGTCCTAACCACAGTGAGCCCTTCTCGCGTTTGACGATGGCAAGTTCAAGGATTCCGTGACCCAGAACCCACTACGGAGAAAGGAGCCAACAGTGCAGTACTGGATCAAAGTCGTGTTTACGGACAACCAGGAATTGCTGGTTAATGAGGCCATTCGTCATACCATCAGCGACGACATGGAAATTTTAGAAATTGACACGCCTAAGGAAGTGACTATTATCCCGCTCAAACAGATCAAATATTTTTCCTGTGACGCGACGGTATTCGCTCAAAAGAAAGCCGCAAGCTCCTCCTGACGAGGTACGCCGTTCCCCATGCCCATGTATGCTAGTGAGAAATCTCTTGAAACCTGGAGGAGCCCTTGAAAACCTCTAAGCCGTTTCGGCTGACCACACCCTGTTGAAGTTCGCGAAGTCATCTGTTAGGTTCGGTCACCATCTTCTGTCGGCCATATTTCTCTTCAAAGTATAGGTGCTTCTATGACCATTCAGCAGCAGAAATATGCTTTGCTCAGCGTCTCTGACAAAACCGGTCTCATCGGCTTTGCGCAGGCGTTGCTGGAGTTAGGCTACCAGGTGTTATCCACTGGCGGGACGGCTGCGGCACTTCGAGGGGCGAACATCCCAGTTGAAGAGGTGTCTTCCTACACGGGCTTTCCGGAAATTCTCGATGGCCGGGTGAAAACCTTGCATCCCAAGATTCATGGGGGGCTCTTGGCACGTCGAGATGCCTCTGACCATCTCGCCCAAATCCGGGAACACGGAATCGCGCTGATCGACGTAGTGGCGGTGAATCTCTATCCGTTTGAATCGACCGTGGCCCGAGCGGATTGTTCAATCGAGCAGGCGATTGAACAGATCGACATTGGAGGACCGACCTTGTTGCGGGCTGCGGCCAAGAATCATGAAGATGTGGTGGTCGTGGTTGATCCAGACGATTATGAGCGAGTCGCGACCGCACTCAAGATGGGAGCAGTCTCCCTAGAGCTCCGTCGTGAATTAGCTCAGAAAGTGTTCGCGCATACGGCTCGGTATGATGCCCTGATTGCTGCCTACCTCCAGATCCAGGGTGGCGACAAGGCCGTTCCAAAATTTCCCGCACTCCTCTCACTCCAATTCGAGCGCACGGCTGTGCTGCGATATGGAGAAAATCCGCACCAAGAAGGAGCGTTCTATCGAGATAGGGCCAGGCCCGAGCCATCTGTTTCCACGGCCGTTCAGCTCCATGGCAAGACCATGTCCTACAACAATTATCTCGACGCCAATGCCGCCCTGGAGTTGGTCAAAGAGTTCGAAGATACGGCTGTTGCGATCATCAAGCATAACAATCCCTGTGGAGTCGGTCTTGGAGCGACGGCGGCGGAAGCCTATGTCCGCGCCCGCGAGACGGATCCTGTTTCTGCGTTCGGAGGGGTGATTGCCTGCAATTGTGCCGTCGATCTTGATCTGGCCAAGGAAGTAACGACGACATTTATGGAAGTGATCATTGCGCCGGAGTATTCCGAAGAAGCCTTGGCTGAACTCCGCCGCAAGAAAGACTTGCGTGTCCTTGCTGTGGGTCCGCTGACCGCGCAGCGGACTGATCCCTATGATTTCAAGAAAGTCGTCGGAGGCCTGATTCTCCAGGATCGAGATCTGGGGAGGCTCCCGGATCTGGCGACTCTGCCCGTGCCTACCGCTCGGCGTCCCTCAGAGCCTGAATATGCCGCCTGTGCCTTTGCCTGGAAAGTGTGTAAGCACGTGAAATCCAACGCCATCGTGTTCGCCACCCCGTTCCAAACGGTCGGAATCGGAGCAGGTCAGATGAGTCGGGTCGATTCGGTCAAGCTAGCGGAAATGAAGGCTAGATTGCCGCTTAAAGGCTGTGTGATGGCGTCAGATGCCTTTTTCCCGTTTCGTGATGGGGTTGATGCGGCAGCCAAGGCAGGGATTACAGCCGTGATTCAGCCCGGTGGTTCTATTCGGGATGAAGAGGTGATCCGGGCGGCGGATGAACATCAGATGGCCATGATCTTGACGGGCATGCGGCATTTTCGCCATTGATGCCAATCCTAAATAAAGATCTCGGCATGGAGTGCATCTCTCCCTCTTCCTCTTGCCGGCTAAGAGCAAGTGAGAGGACTAGCTTCCTTGTTCATGAGCAACAGCTCTAGGGAAGGATCGAATGAAGGTCTTGGTGGTTGGAAGTGGAG
>RFGT01000099.1 GCA_003696975.1 Nitrospirota bacterium
CATGGATACACATTGCACAACCAACTCGAGGCAACATCCGTCTCACGGGTTCCCTGCCTTACGCCAGACCGTGCCCGGAAGCGCGAAAGTCATATGCGCCTCGCGAAGGCTTCACAAAACGCTGATCAGGAGTTCAACCGCCCGGGGGATCCCTGACGGAGGAGGCGGCATGGTAGGAGCGGGTAGTACGGTCACATCGTGTAAGGCCCGCTCCCATGCCCCGGAGAAAAATTCTTCCCGCGAGAGTTCACAGGCTCGGCCAAAGCGGTGAAGATATTCCACAAGGGCAGGTTCCTCGGCAAAATTCTCGCGCCGGACATAGATCAATGGCTTCCGTGCCGCCACCGCTTCCACCACGGTCGCGTAACCCGGCTTGGACACGATCACATCTGCCATGGCAAAGCGCTCATCGAATCCCTGCGCCCCAGCCTGGCTTTCAAACGGAGAGCGCCATGCAGCAGCGTGCATCTCTGCCAGCGAGCGATCGAGTAAGACGTGGTACCCCCTGAGACGCGCCACTCGCTCGCTGGGAAACGAGGACAGGGGGACTCCACCAAAGGCCACCAAGACCAGCGGCGTATCCCGCCCGTTGTTTTTCAGGTGATTCTGTGAAGAGGAGTGGATTGGCCGATTGACGGGACCAACGGTTTGAACGTGGGGAAAGGCTTTGAGGGGGAGGCCGGGGGACAGGCGAATCAACAGATCCGCCTGCTGATAGGAGGCGCGAATATGTTGGATGATATGACGACAGGCTTCCGTTTCTTCAGACTGCAAGCCCTCCAGAATTTCATCCCAGGCCAGAGAGGCCAGCGCCACGGTGGGTATGCCGGCGCGCTTGCCGGCTTCCAACGCGAGATAGGAAATGTTGGACAACACCAGCCTGGGCCGCCACACGCGGAGACTTTGCACCTCTTCAGCCACACGTTGCGCCCAAGTCGCATGGAACTGCTGATAAGCTCTCCACGTGGCGGCCACGTCGATAGTCAACGGGCCTTGCTGCACACATCCCACATCTTGAACCGATGGACTGAGCTCCCAGGATACATGCAACCGACGGGCAAAAAATGCCGCAGGGACGGTGGTCCGCAGTACCACGTGAAGCTTAGGGATCCGTTTGCCAAGTTCGTTCAAGACCGGAACGACTTGGGCCGCATGGCCAAATCCATGACCAGAGATTGCACACCACACAATAGGCATCGCTCTCGACCCCGTGTTATGCTGTTGTAATTCCTTGTTCGTTACTCATCGGACATAAGGCATGTCTTCTTGGGGATACGAAGGACTCTTCACCATTTGAAGAGCAACTTGAAGGTGGTATTTCTCGGCAAATGTGTGCTCATCGGATTGCTAGGGCTTACAGTCGCATGCTCCTCCCTTTGGCGTCATCCCCCTTCGTTGATTTCCCCAGACTCGCCACCCTCAGACTTCTCCACAGTCGAGCAACGACTGCTCGACACAGTCGCCATGACTCGCAAACTCGGCAGTACGCACCCCCTGCATCTGAGCGCTCTGTACAGTTTAGCCAACTTCTATCGCGAGCAGGGCGCCTGGGCCAAGGCGGCGGCCACATATCAGCAAACACTTTCGCTTAAAGAGCAAGCCGTCGGAGCGCATCATCCTGACCTCGTGATTATTCTGAGGCATTATGCTTATGTACTCGAACAGACCAACCAATCTCGCAAGGCCCAGGACTTGCTACGCCGGGCGCGCCTTTTGGAGCAGGCTTCTCAATCCCGCCAGCCGTAGGGGCTTCCTGCGCAACCCACACAGCACTCATTCACCTGCTCGCTGGGCAAATTTTTCCTAGTTTCGCCAAAACTCGCGTGCCAATTTCACCAAACCAGCACCAACTGCACACAACCGATATGATCCGATCAAATGGGAGTTTGGCACAAAAATTGTTCTCTGCTGATTGTTCCCTAACTAAGGAGGCCTCCATGAAATCCAAACCCAAATCTCTCCCCAACCGAACGTCCCGCAACCGCACCACTAGGGTCTCGGCTCAGACAACTACCCAACCGGCCCGAACTGTTCCACGATGCCCGCGCTGTGGATCACGAACCGTCCGTCTTGATCAATTGCGCCAGGAGTTATTGATGGTGTTCGCTCTTCATTGCCTTATCTGTGGCCACCATGCCTTCATCGGAAAGCCCATTGTCCGACTCATCCGAAAACCAGAAATTTCCAGCACTCGGGCGGTGAGTAAACCATCACCCAAAGCCTAACAACCCTCTTCATTCCGTTCACCAGACTTCGGCCCGGAAACTGAGCGGCATCTTCCCACTCTGACGCAATCCGGCGAGCAATTGATCTCGTGCCGTAGGGTTTCCACACAACCGGATATGATAGCGCTCAACATCAGGAACCAGCGCGAACAAGGGCGTGAGATCGACTCGTTCCCCCTCCTGAGCGGGTATCATTCTTATCACGCGTCCGGTGGTAAACTCCCACGAATCCGGCCATTCTCTCGTCAAGACCGGATGGTAACGAAAATGCTGAGGACATTGCGCGGCAAGATCCAGAAGCGCCTGATGTTCAATAAGTTGTCGGGGAGTACGTGCACTCGCCACAAGTACCACTTGGGCACCTGGCCGATCCGCGGTCTTGCCAAAATCACGGGCTTGCATATACCGAAGATATGACAGAAACGGCGTGATCCCTGTGGAAAAGGCCAGCGCAAGTATGCGCATCGTGGACCATTCCTCATCGGGCTCCAGACGCAGATTGTGCGGTTCAACCTGATGACAGTTTTCATAGACCACCAACTGTCCCTCCGCCTCATGCCGCACCAGACACACCTCAATCGTCCCCCCCCGTTCATATAATTCCTCTACTTCCCGTGTCTGCCACCACGGTGAGGTATCAGCTTTGGCTTGGTGGGTGTCATTAATGACCGTTTCCAATCGCCGCGGGGCAGTCAGTGAGCAATTGGAGCGCGTATACATACGCCGGCGGTACTTCCCCGTTCGGAGGCCAAATGGTTTTGCCAAAAACGCCGTGCCCGGCCGCATCTGATCGACCACGGCGTACTGTTTCCCGGCTATCTCCCAAGTCTCGGGGAGGGCCAGCTCAATTTTCCGGATCTCTCCAGGATCATAGGTCACGACTTGCGTCAGACGAGCAGCAATAAAAACTTCGGATGTGGGCATATCGATCAATCTCCTGAATTAGGCTCACAATGCATCGCCTGTTCCAGAAAAACGGAAAAGCCTACCCATCATTGCCCTTGCGCAGACCCACTTGTCCTCCAATAGAGCAACGGGGTAAAATTTGAACTTCCATCTGG
>RFGT01000100.1 GCA_003696975.1 Nitrospirota bacterium
CATGATATCAGAGTAATGGCCAAAACACAATTCTTCCCACCGTTCAATGTCACGAGGGAAACCCTTTCTCACCACTTGTCCCAATTGTCCCAATCGGTTCGTTGCTTGACTTTTCATAAGTTAAGTATTTTACCTATATTCCATGTGTGCAAAAATTTACTGATCGAAAATCTTACTTATCTGAGGTATCTGAGGTGCTTCTAAAAGCTAGGATTTCAGTTGACAGACAGTGTCAAGGCGGCACCTTGAAGTCAGAGGTTCGCAGCCGTCGGTGGGCATTCAGTCAGACCGTATAATATAAAACGCGGCCTGCGGTGGGAACGTTGAATGTAGAGCTCTCCTCGTCATAGGCATGTGTGGACCTTCAGCCCAAGCTCACCAACCCTTCACCCACCATCACCAAAGAGCAGCGAAATGTCACGAAACGATGTGCCATGATTCTATTCCCAATTTCATCATTGTTCAAAACCTGCCTGCCTAAAACCCCATCTAGTTGATTGGCTGCGCAGAGATTTTTCTGGGCGACGTTCACCGTTCTCAGTCAGAGAAGCATCCTGCGAAAAGTGCAAAGTCAAGAAACGACTCCACAGAGCATGGGCAGAGAGAAAAAGAGTTGTCAATTCCTTGCATCCACAGCAAAGAGGTTTACGCAATAGCCGGCACCCCCTATTCAGAGGAAGTGCTCAGGAACATACTTGCTCAGTTGCTGCTTTAGCGGCGGGTTGCGTCGCATGATCATGTCATACAAGTACGGCCAGTACTCGGTGACATTGGGCCGACCCCTCTGAAACCGCGAGAATGGTGAAGTAGAGAGCACACTGTGGCGTTTGAGATCTTCAAGGAAGATTGGGCTTCGGAGTTCGCAGACACGGGTAATTGGCGCCATATAGTCTTTACCTCTTTTCCAGTCAGCCCAAATTTTGTTTGCTCGATCTCGAAGTCTATAGATATAAGTGAAGGCCTTTTCGGGGCGAGTGAAGTAAAAAACGACAAGGTCGTTTTTATGGGCTTGACTAGGGACACTCCATATAGCAGATTTTGTGTCCAGAAGCACCTCCTTGTAAGGATCATTGACCGGCATAATCCAAACGTTAAATCCCAGGCCGAATTCACGGCGAAGTTCGACAATGCGAAGGCTGGATGGAGCATCAGCCCAATTGTGCTCCCAACAAACAATCCAGTCACATCCGCGTGGTGAATGTCCGTGTGTCTTGAAACTTCGTGATTTATATTCGAATTCGATGCGCACTCGCTTCTCGCCCTCTTGCACTTTTTGGTACGCGATGCAGTCGGGAAATCCAGCTCCAAATTTCTCGATGCGCAAGCGCCATCTTCTGGCGAGGTGTGCAAAGAGAAATACTACACCGAGTTCGTTTTCAGGGGCAGAGTGCAACGGCGCACCATCAAGAATATCTCCCCGTTTGTGCCTCAATGGATTGCGAGCGAGTTTGCTCATTTTTCGTTTCTCCAATCAAGAGACTCGTGGCCATTAGGGTCGTTTCTTGACCTTGCATAGGCCAGCGTTCTATATAGCGTTACCGAATCACAATACCCGCATAGCCGACGGCGGTGTCTTCATCTTGAGTCACCTCCGCTGAGGTCTTGTAGGCAAGAAGCGTGGCTTCTCTGGCGTCCATATAATTGGCCACAACAAGCGCAGCGGTTGCCGGACCAACGCCACACATGGAGATCTGTTCACGCTTGACCGTGTCATAGAGATTTCGTGGATTGAGGGTAAGGATCGCCTCAATGGCTTTTCGGTCCTGCTCTCTGGCGAAAGCATGGGCCGTGAGCCCTGGAGGAGGCAGTTGGCGATAGACACGGCCGCAATGGGTGAAGTCGGTGGAGGCCACCACAACCACAGTCTGGGAGGACTCCCGAATCGCCTCAGCCACCGCCTGTCCCACATCTTGGCACACGGTATAGGTTTGGGCATGAAAATAGATGGGGACCAATCGAAAAGGCTGCTCCAAGGCCTGCAGAAAGGGGAGTTGGACTTCTATCGAATGCTCCCCGGTTTGCCCCTGGGAAGTCGCGCGCAATGTCCGAGACCGGGCCAAAATGTTTTGAGCCAGATCCGTTTCAATGGCTATCCGGCCAAGCGGAGTCTCCCAGGTTCCTTCCACCATGATGCTCGCACCGTCACCCCAACCCCAATGATCTGGCCCCATAACCAGCACAACTTCGGGCATGACCATCCGGGAAAATACCGCTCCCGCGACACTACCGGAATACATGTAGCCGGCATGGGGTACAATCGCTGCTCGCACCGGTTCTTTGGGGCTGTCAAGGTCGAGCAGCTTCATTAACTCCCGTCTCAAGACTTCAGGAGAGGCGGGGTAGAAACTTCCAGCCACGGTGCGCGGTGAGGGAGCCATCAGGATCCTCCTGAGAGCGTTACCCTGCGGATATGACTTCCACGTAAAGGTCCTGCCGAATCGCGTCAACAAGCTGGTCAAAGGCCTTGGAGGGACCCGAAAGAGAGCGGGTCAGAAGACCTATCTGCGCAGCACTCTTTACGCCAAGTCCCAACTTCACGGCATGGCGGATTTGCCGCTGTTCCCAAATGCCTATCTCTGTCACTTTTGTCCAGGCCTTGAAGGAGCGAAGGATCGCCAGAGCTACGACATCCGTGGCAACTCGATCGCCGCTGACAAGCAAGAGATCGCCTTTCTGGGCAGTCCCGCTGGTGGGGCCGCCCGCGATCATCAGCGTGGTGCCATCCGCGATGGTCAAGAGCGGGTGAACAGCCAGATTCAGTTCGGCAATACGCTCATGCCAGTTGCCGGCCAAGAACGTCACGGAGGGGCGATTGCGGGGATGCACGATCCCCACCGCATTCTTCAGGCTACAGGAGTAATGGGCGAATCGATGCGTTTTGATCACCGGCAGGTTGATCACCACATCCGCCTCATACACGGGTTGGGAGACGTAATACCGCGGCAGAATCGCCGCCCGGCTTGGCTCCACGCGCACCCAGGGTTCATGTTCCAAGGCCAAGACCTTTGCCCCAGCCGCCTCTGCGGCTTGACCAATGCCTGTCTTGCGCAAATTGTTTACTGTGGGGAACCGGATCACCCCTGAACTGTCGGCCACCAGCACGTCCGCGGCTCCAGCCTCACGACAAAGGCTGACGGCTGCTGCTACAACCTGGGGATTCGTCGTTGTGGGAGGAGGGCGGTCATTGACCACGTTCGGCTTGATGAGCACTTGCTTGCCCCTTAGGGCCAAGAGCTCAACTCCACCCATTATCTTGAGTCCTTCCCGGAGCATGGCCGCGGGATCGTGCCCATGGATCAACCCCACGAGCACTTTTCCCTCTCGCACAAACGGATTCGCAGGCATCGGTTGGGGAGGCACCACTCGACCTTCCGGTTCAAACAACAGGGTCCCCCATGTCGATGGAGAGCTCATGGCCAACATCGGCACAAGCCCTAGACCAGCCATGATCTCTGTGAGTAATTCTCGACGCATGAGACCCATAGGGCACCGTCATCAAGAAAAGGTGAAGACAGGAAGGCTAACAACCCATCGACTATCAGTTCGCACTTGCCCTAGAGAAGAGCATCTTCCCCTTCCGCCTTTCCTGTCAAGAGATAGTAAGCTGTAGTCTAAGAGAACGGTTTACTCTTAGACTCAGGAAGGTCTGTGGATCCCTTGTTTCTTATATTTTCTTAGCCATGCCAGCTTTCAGCCCCATCTGCTTCCAGTCACCGCCATGCTCTCAAGAATACGCAATCGAGCGTTTTTCGAGCAGAATGGGTATAATAGCTCTAGGAAACCGATCATGACGCGTTCCCTCCTGCATCACCATGTTGTTCGCCACTTGCGGATCGCCCCGCCGCTTTGTGTCGATGAGGCGACCCCTCTCCACGAGACGATCCGACATATGCAGACTCGCCGCGTGGGGTGTGCGTTAATCTGCCGGGAGGGGCAAGTCGTAGGTATCCTGACGGAGGTGGACGTCTTGCGAAAGGTAGGCGCCGGAGCTGTTTCTCTCTCCGCGGCCACTGCAACCGTCATGACCCGGTCTCCGGTTGTTATTACCCCGGAAACATCGATTTGGGAAGCAGCCATGCGTATGAAAGAAGGCGGGTTTCGCCATTTACCAGTCGTTGACGGCCAAGGGCACCCTCAGGGGTACATTTCCATTCGCCACGTGGTGACATGGCTGGCAGACCACTGCTCTGCGACTGTGTATACCTTACCCCCTGATCCTGACAGGGTTCCACCTACGGCTGAAGGGGCATGATCCCGACACGCTATTGGCATGAGCGAACATGATCATACGGAGATATCCGTGAAACCTCTGCAAGACATCCCGCGTCTCACCATTCGGTTTGCAGGCGATTCCGGTGATGGCATGCAACTCACCGGTGAGCGGTTTGCCGCGGCCACGGCCCTAGCCGGCAATGACTTGCGAACCTACCCCGACTTTCCTGCGGAAATTCGCGCGCCTGCCGGCACCTTATCCGGCGTAAGCGGGTTCCAGATCCAACTTGGCACTCACGAGATTCTGACGCCAGGTGATGCCCCGGACGTGCTCGTTGCCATGAATCCAGCCGCGTTGAAAACCGGTATGGCCTCTCTAGTTCCTGGTGGGACCATTATTGTCAATGACGATGCCTTCACTGAGACCAATCTGTACAAGGCCGGCTATACTGCAAATCCCCTAGAAGATGGGAGCTTGAACGCCTATCAGGTTTATCGCATTCCCATCAGCCGATTGACGGAAGAAGCTCTAGCCTCATCTCCCTTGAGCCCTAAGCAAAAAGACCGGTGCAAGAATTTCTTCGTGCTCGGGTTGGTCTCCTGGCTCTACAGTCGCCCGATCGATCCGACGATCCAGTGGATTGCGCATAAGTTTGTACAGCGTCCCGAGATAGTGGAAGCCAACACCCTGGCCTTCAAGGCCGGCTATCATTTTGGGGAAACGACGGAACGTTTCTCCATGCACTACCGCATCCCCCAAGCCACTATCGAGCCGGGGTTGTATCGAAAGATCACGGGCAATGAAGCGTTTGCCCTCGGCTGTGTGGCCGCTGCCCACCGTGCAGGCAGGCCCTTGGTCTATGCCAGTTATCCCATCACTCCGGCTTCAGAGATCCTGCATGAACTGGCTCGCTACAAGGCTTTTGATATCCGAACGTTTCAGGCCGAAGATGAAATCGCCGCGGTGTGTACGGCTATCGGGGCCTCATTTGCGGGAGCCCTGGGGGTTACCGGTACGAGTGGACCGGGTTTGGACTTAAAAAGCGAAGCCATCGGATTGGCCGTGATGGCGGAACTTCCGCTCGTGGTCATCGATGTCCAACGCGGGGGGCCCAGCACGGGACTTCCCACCAAACCCGAGCAGGCGGATTTGCTGCAGGCCCTGTTTGGGCGGCATGGCGAATGTCCAGTCGTAGTACTCGCTGCTCGATCTCCTGCCGATTGTTTTGCCACAGTATATGAGGCGCTCCAACTGGCTGTCACTTACATGCTACCCGTGCTCGTCTTATCCGATGCCTTTTTGGCCAATAGCGCCGAGCCCTGGAGAATCCCCTCCTTTGCAACCTTGCCTCCGATACCTATTACCCATCCCCATGACGCTCAAGAGCCTTTCCACCCCTACCGCCGGGATCCCGTAACCTTGGCAAGGCCATGGGCCATTCCCGGAACTCCCGGTCTGGAGCACCGAATCGGCGGGTTAGAAAAAGAAGATGGCACAGGTGGGGTCTCATACGATCCGCTCAATCATGAACGTATGACGCAGCACCGCGCCGACAAGCTCCAGCGCTGCCAGGCTAATCTTCCCCCGCTGGCGATCCATGGCGACCCATCAGGAGATGTACTAGTCGTCGGATGGGGCAGCACCTATGGGGCGATCACGGCCGCAGTGTCTGCCGCCCGGCAAGCAGGCCGATCCGCCTCTTCGATCCATCTGCGCCATCTCAACCCCTTTCCCCCTAATCTTGGAGAGATCCTGTCACGATTTCGCACGATCCTGGTTCCGGAACTGAACCGCGGTCAATTACTCTGGCTCTTGCGCGCGCGATTCCTCGTGGATGCACAAGGGCTACACAAGGTTCAGGGGCAACCTCTGAAGGCCTCAGAAGTGCTTGAGGCTATTGATCGCTGCACAGGAAAGAGAGCACTGTCATGAGCACACCTCTTGTTTCAGCAACAGCCATGAGGACACCCTCTTCCCAGCCCCCTCCACTCTCGCGCAAGGATTTCATCCCGGATCAGGAAGTCCGGTGGTGTCCAGGATGTGGTGATTATTCCATTCTGGCGCAAATGCAGAAGGTCCTGCCTACATTGGGAATCCCACGCGAACGTTTCGTGTTTATCTCGGGTATTGGATGTTCCAGCCGGTTTCCCTACTATGTGAATACCTATGGGTTTCACAC
>RFGT01000101.1 GCA_003696975.1 Nitrospirota bacterium
ATCACAACCGACCAGCGAGGTCTCCCGATGCCAGATTAAGCTGGTAGATTGCTGCAAGACCTCCGATAAAACGTAGGCACAATCTCGGTCACAGTTGGATCCGGGAAACACCACGATTCCAAATTTCATGGCATTCCTAGCTCGTAGCGATATTCCTCGATCACGGGATTGGCAAGCAGTTTGTCGCACATGGCTTGAACCTGAGCCTCGGCAGCGTGGAGATTGTCCGCGTGAAGCATGATTTCAAAACACTTACCGACTCGGACATCCTCAACCCCTGAAAAGCCCAAGGCCTGTAACGACTGATAGATAGCGCGCCCTTGGGGATCAAGAATTCCTGACCGCAGTCGCACATGAATGACGGCTTTCAGTGTCATTGAGAACGGGGGCCCTTTCTCGTACCCGAGCCGATCCGCCGAGAGACCGGCATCGACGCCACTCGACCAAACACACGCCGATAAATGTAACCAAGATGGCGGACATAAGCCTCAGGCCGAAAGCATGCCGTGATTTCCGCGGGACTCAACCAGCGACTGATAACCGGATCCTGGCGAATCAGCTCTTGAAAACCTCCTCCACCCTGCCAGGCTTTCATTGCATTGCGCTGGACCACCTCGTAGGCCTCCGTGCGAGTCATCCCGCGATCAATGAGAGTCAAAAGTAGGCGCTGGGAAAACACCAATCCACCCGTGAGGTGTAAATTACGCAGCATCCGATCAGGATAGACAATGAGCTGCTCCAGCAGAGTGGTCAGCCGAACCAGCATATAGTCCAGGAGGATCATACTGTCAGGCAGAATAATGCGCTCGACCGAGGAATGGCTGATATCCCGTTCATGCCACAACGTCACGTTTTCCATCGCTGCCAGGCAGTTCCCACGCAGGACTCGCGCCAAGCCGCATAGGTTTTCCGAGCCAATCGGATTTCGCTTATGGGGCATGGCCGAGGAGCCTTTCTGTCCCTCACTGAAGAACTCCTCGGCCTCCAGTACCTCAGTTCGTTGAAGATGTCGAATCTCTGTGGCCACTTTTTCAATACTTGAGGCTATTAAGGCAAGGACGGAAAGCAGGGCCGCATGCCGGTCGCGTTGGATGACCTGATTCGACACAGGAGCCGGCCGCAATCCCAGGGTCGCACATACCAAACGTTCCACGCGCGGCGGAAGATGGGCAAACGTCCCCATAGCGCCGGAAAGCTTACCAACGGCGATCTCGTCTCGGGCAGCCTGTAATCGGTGAGCGTGGCGCGTGAATTCATCAAACCAGATGGCGAACTTGAACCCCAGGGTGATAGGTTCCCCATGAACGCCATGAGAACGCCCGATCATCAGCGTATCACGGTGCTGAAAAGCCCTGGCCTTCAACACATCGAGCAGCGCTGCAAGATCCTCTTGAAGAATCCCCACGCTCTCGACCAATTGAAGGGCCAATGCCGTATCCAGAATGTCCGATGATGTCAGACCTGTGTGAAGGTAACGAGCCTTCTCCCCTACCTGTTCGGCTATGGCTTCCAGAAACGCGATGATATCGTGTTTGGTCACCCGTTCGATTTCTTCAACCCGTGCGGGATCCAACTTCACCGTTCGTTGGATGGTGGCGGCTGTTCCCTTGGGTACACGGCCTATTTGCTCGAGGACCTTGCACACGGCAAGTTCCACTTTGAGCCACATGGCATATTTGTGGGCCTGTGTCCACAAGGCTCCCATTCGAGGGAGCGTATAGCGCTCAATCATGGGGATGAACTCGTCTGCCGTTTCTATGAGCAAAGAAGCGGTTCATGAACGTGGGGCTTGAGCGAGCTCGATTCGTTTGTTTTCCAGTCGAGGATGAGTTTTGAGAATATGATCCAGGATTCCATTCACAAACCGTCTGGTTTCCTCATCTGCAAAGCGTTTGGCCAACTGTAAGGCCTCATTAACCGTGACTTTTGCCGGAATGTCCGGAATCCACAACAATTCATACAGGGCTAACCGGAGAATACTCCGATCAATAACCGGCATGCGCTCAAGGGTCCAATTCTTGGCCGACTGGATGATAAGCTGATCGAGCTCCGCCTGATGAGTTCGGACACCCTCAACCAGCTCCTCCGCAAAGGCCCGTTCCTGCGGTGAAGCCCCCTGGGCCTTCCAGAACTCTTCGAACCATCCGTCAGGACCCTGATGAAACTCCCATTGAAAGAGCACCTGCAGAGCTCGCTCCCGTGCCGCATGGCGCGAAGCAGGCTTCGGAAGAGGGGCTGCAGCTTCATATGGCTGAGAGCCAGATGGCGATGGCGTCATAGACGTGTACCTTATCGAGTATAAAATCCCGTGGTAGAGCGACCAGATCCATACTGCAGTTTTTTCATCAATGTCGCCATGGCGATGGCAGTTCGCGCTGCCTCGGCTCCCCGGTTCCGTTCAGGGGAGTCAGCCCGAACAAGCGCTTGTTCCGCAGTGTTGGCCGTGATCACTCCGAACACGACAGGAATACCGGTTTCCCATCCTGCTTGGGCAATTCCCCGGCTAACTTCCGCGCATAAAAAATCAAAGTGCGGGGTTTCGCCTCGGATCACAGCCCCTAAACAAATCACCGCATCAAACTTGCCAGACGCGGCAAATTGTCTGGCCACCAACGGAATCTCGAAGGCTCCCGGTACCTTAGCAACCGTGATGGCTTCTTCAGAAACGCCCTCGCCCTTCAGGGTGTCAATCGCATGGGCTAGCAACCGACTTGTGACAAATTCGTTAAAGAGACTGACGACAATAGCGAATCGACAGGTGAAAGCATCCCGATCCCCTTCTAGCACCTCTATGGGCATGGACAGCACCCTTACATTTCCCATCTAGCCTTCATCGCGGCCTCGTGAAGGTCCGCTAAGAGCTCAGACGTGAGTCCATCACACATTGTTCAGGATGTGCCCCAGCTTGGCTTTCTTGGTCCGGAGATAATGCACATTCGTCTGTTGGGGAACACTCTCAATAGGCACGCGCTCAACGACGTTCAAGCCGTACCCGCCAATTCCCACGATTTTTCGAGGATTGTTGGTCATCAGCCGAATATCCCTGAGTCCCAAACTGACTAAGATTTGTGCACCGATCCCATAATCGCGCAAGTCAGGTTTGAATCCCAGTTGAAGATTGGCCTCCACTGTATCGCTTCCTTGATCTTGGAGATGATAGGCGCGAATTTTATTCAGGAGCCCTATCCCGCGGCCTTCTTGGTTCAAGTACAGTAATACGCCTTTTCCCTCCTTTTCGATCATCTCCATCGCACGATGCAACTGTTCCCGACAGTCACAACGTAATGAACCGAACACATCGGCCGTTATGCATCCGGAATGGACCCGTACCAGTGTGGGCGCAGCATCGATCTGTCCCTTCACCAAAGCGATATGCGTGCCGTTATCCAGCTCATTCTCAAAGACTACGGCTTCGAACTCACCAAAGACCGTGGGTAACTTAGCACTTTCCGCCCGCCTCACAAACGTTTCGCGGGAAAGGCGATATCGGATTAGGTCTTTAATGGTAATCAGCTTCAAATGGTGCTGTTTCGCAAACTTGACCAGATCAGGAACCCGCGCCATGGTTCCGTCATCGTTCATGATCTCGCAAATCACACCTGCAGGCACCATGCCGGCCAGCTTCGCCAAGTCCACAGACCCTTCTGTCTGACCCGCCCGCTTGAGCACACCACCACGATGGGCTCGCAAAGGGAACACGTGGCCAGGCCTTGTAAAATCCGAGGCCTTGCACCGAGGGTCCACTGCCATCCGAATGGTTGTTGCACGGTCAGCCGCAGAAATTCCCGTCGTGACATCTCGGGCCGCATCAATCGAGACGGTAAAGGCGGTTCCGAATGGAGCGGTATTCTCCGAAGTTTGGGGATGTAATTGGAGTTCATCCGCGCGTTCAGGTGTTAAGGCCAAACAGATGAGCCCTCGCGCATACTTGGCCATAAAGTTGATGGCTTGCGGCGTTACCTTTTCCGCTGCCATCACAAGATCCCCTTCGTTCTCTCGATCCTCGTCATCAACAAGAATGACAAACTTTCCCTGCCGAATATCCTGAAGGGCCTCTTCAATCGTATGAAAAGTTGACATGGTTCAACCCATGACTGTGGGGGTATTATCTCTCACTAAATGGAGTCAATGAGATCAGCTTTGAACGTGTATTGTTTAGATTTCTCAAGGTAAGAGAGCTTATCTCTCTCTAGAGTTTATCTCTCTGATGAACTTTCCACCAACACTCTTCCAAACCGCTGTATCCATACCGCGCTGACTCCGGCAATAAGGGACAACCCAGCCAATACAAGGAATCCGCTGGCGAAAGTTCCTGTGGCATCTCGGAGCAGCCCAAACCACGCGGGCACCAAAAAACCGCCCAGCCCCCCAGCGGCACCAACAAATCCAGAAGCTGTCCCCATCATCCCTTGAAAGCGTAAGGATACTACTTGAAAGACTACCCCGTTTCCAAATCCTAGTAAGAGTACTGTACCAATCATCAAGGGTAACGTCCACTCAAGCGGAAGAAGTGTACTAAGCAGGAGGCACCCGATAGCGATACCGGGCAAAACGACCTGAAGCAACGGGATCCCTCCCATACGATCAGCCAGGTACCCTCCCACGGGCCGAGCCAGACTTCCTGCCAACCCACAAACCGCCGTCAAGGTGCCAGCTGCAACCATGTTTATCTGATAATGATCATGGAAAAAGAGTGGCAGGAAACTCGACAACCCCACAAACCCTCCAAAGGTTACTCCATAGAGAAAACAAACCCAATACAAAAACCGTTGCGTGAGAAGATCACCTAAAAATTGTGCCAACGTGAACGGCCTCCCCTGCTGAATCAACCCAGGTCGTGACGGCACGAGCAGCCAGAACACAAGAGCAGTTACCAAAACGGGAATAAGCATAGCCCCAAATGTGGCATGCCACCCTACTACTGCAGCAATTCGCGGGGCAAAAAACGTTGAGAGCAAGACCCCACTGTTGCCGACAGCCGCCACCCCCATGGCCAATCCTTGATGAGCGGGGGGATAGGCCTGACTCGCGATAGGCAAAGCCACGGCAAAACTCGCTCCGGCAAATCCCAGCAACAGTCCCGTCCCAAGCATATGCACATAGCTCTTGCCGACCTGCCATCCCAAAAGTAACGCCAGGGCTTCAACCAGCAACAGACTCAGCCCCACTTGTTTTGCTCCAAACTGGTCGGCGAAAGGGCCTACGACCAGGCGTAACAAAGCCCCGCCAAGCAACGGCGTCGCAACCAGAAAACCTTTTTGGGTCGCGGTTAAGGCGAACTCTTGAGCAATGGCAACTCCCAAGGCGCCAATCAACAGCCAGACCATAAAACTGACTTCGAAGTGAAGCCAAGCGCCCACCAATGAGGGCCAATGACCTGCACGAAACGCCTGGCCCCATGAGATTGCCAGGCTGCTCATTGATGGCCTGAAACCCATCTTTTCCCCGAATCAGAATTTTCTTCTGTTCATGCCGCCTTGTTTCTGGCACTATAAGAGGAAAATGCTCAATGGCGCAACAGGCGTTCAGGGGTTGTGTGCTAGAGATACTTTTTCAACTTTCAACTGTCGGCCACTTGAATAGACGCTCGGGGTTTTTGTGATTCTTTGAGGATCAGTTTATAATGGGGTGCTATAATAGGCCGGCTTAAGTTCATATCCCACTACCTAGTAAGACCTTATGGACGAATCTTCCCATATTCCGTATTCCGACGACGAGATTGAAGTCACCCTTGAAGACCTGGAGGACGAAGAATCCCCGTTTGATCAACCAGAGGGGGTCACTCTTCCAGCGCATTCCTCATCTTCTCTGCCACCGGAACGGGAGCCCTCTGGTGAAGACCGACAGGAGGAACAAGAGGAAACCACTCTTGTCCCAACGACTGCTCTCGATCAATACCTCGCAGAAGTCCGGCGTTATCCGTTTCTCTCCAAAGAGGAAGAGCTCCGGCTCTTTCATGAATACCGGGTCAAAGGAAGTCGGGAGGCTGCAGTCAAACTCATTTTGGCCAACTTGCGGGTTTCGGTTGCCATCGCCGCAGAATACAGTCATACTGGAGCCGACTTGATGGACTTGATTCAAGAAGGCAATGTTGGATTGATGCAGGCTATCAAAAAATTCGATCCGACGCGGAATGTCCGTTTTCATGCCTATGCCGCATGGTGGGTTCGAGCGTATATTCTCCGTTATCTTTTGAATACTTACCGGTTGGTGAAAATCGGAACCACTCAAGAACAACGAAAACTGTTTTACAATCTCAAGAAGGAGAAAGCAAAACTTGAACGTCAGGGCTATATCCCTGATGCGAAGCTCTTGGCCGACCGCTTGCATGTTCGCGAGCGAGATGTCCTGGAGATGGATCAACGGCTTGGAGGATGGGAGCTTTCTCTAGACCAGCCCATTCGCAGCGATGAGGGCGACCAAACGTTTTTGGATTTTTTACCGGCGAATATGCCTCGAATCGATGAAGAATTGGCTGAGAATCAGTTGAGGTTGTTGTTTCGCCAAAAACTCGGGGAATTTGCAAAGACTCTCTCCGAACGCGATGAAGATATTCTCCGGAATCGGCTTCTGTCCGACAACCCCCTCACCTTGGAGGAATTGGGCCAGAAATATCACATTACGAAAGAGCGGGCCCGACAGCTTGAAGCTAAATTGATTAAGCGTCTGCGCGAATTCATGAAAGCTGAATTGAAAGATTTCGATCAATTGCGGGGATAAGGCTATCGAGCCAAGGCCTTGTATGAGGCTATTCTTTTGAGGAAGGAGACGCAACTCAGAATCGTTTTTTTCTCCTCCCCCTCTTGACTTTCATTTGTCAGGTCTTATCTGGTCTCCAGTTTCTCTACCCAGATTCTGGCCTTTCTTTCCCTCATAGGCAAAGAGGGATTTTCTGTGTGGGATAACTAAAAAGGTCGCGGACAGGTCATCCACTAATAACCAAACAAAAGGAGGCGAGTATAATATGGCTACACAAACAGAAGAAAAACAGGAAAAACAAGGGACGGTGGCACGAGGATTTCAACCGTTAGGCGACCGAATTTTCGTGACGTATACAGAAGAATTGGAGCGCACAGCGGGCGGCATTTATGTACCTGACTCCGCACGAGAAAAACCCCAGCGGGGGACGGTAGAGGCAATCGGGAAGGACGTGAAAAACATCAAGGTGGGAGATCAGGTTCTATTTGATAAGTATGCTGGAACCAAGATTAAAATCGACAACGATGACTGCCTGATTCTCAAAGAAGAAGACGTGCTGGGGATTTTTGTTCAATCCTAAGCAGGCTCTCCACAGCCTTGTTCGTACCGCATAAGAAAGAAAGTAAGTAAGCAACGCATACGCTCATGAGGAAGGCCATCGTTAACTGATACGTGGAAATGGAGGAATACTATGGCGAAGCAGTTATTGTATAGTGAACAAGCACGAGCAGCTATTCTCAAAGGTGTTAACCAGTTGGCTGACGCTGTCAAAGCCACCTTAGGACCCAAGGGGCGAAATGCCATCCTCGACAAAAAGTTTGGCGCTCCAACTATTACCAAGGACGGCGTCACAGTGGCCAAAGAAATTGAGCTCAAAAATCCTTATGAGAATATGGGCGCTCAGTTAGTCAAGGAAGTCGCAAGTAAAACCAGCGATGTGGCCGGTGATGGAACCACAACAGCCACAGTCTTAGCACAAGCTATCTATCGCGAAGGGGTGAAGCATCTCAGTGCGGGAGCGAACCCTATGGAGCTAAAACGAGGAATCGACAAGGCTGTTGAGGTTGCCGTTGAAGAATTAAAAAAGCTGAGTAAGCCTTGCCAATCCAAAAAAGAAATCAGTCAGATTGGCGCCATCTCAGCCAACAATGACACGACAATTGGGGATTTGATCGCTGAGGCCATGGACAAGGTCGGGAAAGACGGTGTGATTACGGTTGAAGAAGCCAAATCCATGGCCACTTCCCTTGATGTGGTCGAGGGCATGCAATTCGATCGTGGATACATCTCTCCCTACTTTGTCACCAATGCCGAACGGATGGAAGCCTCCTTCGAGGATGCATTTCTCTTGATCCATGAAAAAAAGATTAGCGCGATGAAAGACTTGCTTCCCCTCCTGGAACAAGTTGCCAAGATGGGGAAACCGTTGGTCATCATTGCCGAAGATGTGGAGGGAGAAGCACTGGCGACACTCGTCGTCAACAAACTCCGTGGGACACTCAATGTCGCCGCCGTCAAAGCCCCTGGCTTTGGCGACCGTCGGAAGGCCATGCTTGAGGACATTGCCATCTTGACTGGTGGCCAAGTGATTTCCGAGGAAGTAGGGCTGAAGCTTGAAAACGTTAAGTTGACCGATCTTGGGCGTGCCAAACGGGTAACCATTGACAAAGACAATACCACCATCGTAGAAGGCGCCGGTGACCCCAAACGCATTGAAGGCCGTGTCAAGCAGATTAAGACGCAGATTGAAGAGACGACTTCAGACTACGATCGAGAGAAGCTTCAAGAGCGTCTCGCAAAGATTGTGGGTGGGGTGGCTGTAATCAACGTCGGAGCCGCTACTGAGACAGAAATGAAAGAAAAGAAGGCCAGAGTGGAAGACGCCCTCCATGCGACCAAGGCCGCGGTCGAGGAAGGCATTGTGCCCGGTGGTGGGGTGGCCTTACTCCGTGTGATCCCGGCCCTGGAAAAACTGAAACTTGACGGTGATCAGCAATTTGGAGCTAATATTGTCCGCCGTGCTTGTGAGGAACCTCTCAGACTCATTGCTGAAAATGCCGGAGTGGAGGGTTCCATTGTGGTTGAAAAGGTACGGGTGCATGATAAACCAAGCTGGGGGTATGATGCCGCGAAAGATGAATATACCGATATGATTGAAGCGGGTATCATCGACCCCACGAAAGTAACTCGCTGCGCACTCCAAAATGCTGCGAGTGTGGCGGGGTTGATGCTGACCACAGAAGTGACGGTTACCGAGTTGCCGGAGGAAAAGAAAGAACCGGCCGGTGCTGGTCATATGCATGGTGGTGGGA
>RFGT01000102.1 GCA_003696975.1 Nitrospirota bacterium
CCCTTGGTGCGCTTCGAGAAGATTTTTACTACCGCATTCGAGTCTTCGAAATCACCCTCCCGCCACTTCGCAAGCGCCGTGAGGATATCCCCTTGCTTGTCCAGCATTTTGTGACAGAAGGAAGCCGGATTCATCAGCGCCCCGTTAAAGACATTGCGAAAGATGCCCTTCACTGTCTCATGTCATATCCCTGGCCCGGCAATGTCCGCGAACTCAAGAATGCCATTGATCATGCTTTTGTCACGATGAGTGGAGATTTTTTAACCCTTCTTGATCTCCCCCCTGAGATTCGCCATCCGTTTTCTTCCTCCCTCCAACAACCTTCGCGTTCGCACTTGGGTGGTCAGGAAGAACGCCAGCGGATCCTTGACGCCCTAACCCAAGCCAACGGGAACCGAACATACGCTGCACAACTACTGGGAATCAGTCGAGTCAGTCTCTGGAAGAAAATGCGGAAATATCATTTTCTCCCTGAGCCGTGATGGTTGAGACTTTTGTGAATTGCGGTCTTGAAGTCAGTCTTGGAGGCTTAGCATGAAAGATTCAGACGTTCGAAGGAGAGCAGTATATCCTGTTAACTTTGTTAACTTTCACGTTAACTGTTTGCAGTTAACGTGATTTGGTTCAGGATACCGCCCAATAGTCTATCTTCTTGAAAGCATGGAGATATCGAGCGCATACCGGTCTAGGAATTAATGGCACGCCTGTTGCTTTTTTAACGAGCAACTATGCTTGGCACCCACAAGAGACTCCAACTCCTCACGCATGGCCAAAAGGGCTGCGTGTGGCGAAGCGTCTTTTCATACCCTGATCTTTTCATAACCTGAAAGGAGCGACAATGTATGCTGACGATGTCAGGGACTTATGGTTTCCGACCGAATCTTGGATCCCCCAAAATAGTAGCCTGCTCGGAACTCGGTCTTTGGCGGTACCTCAACTGTGGAGACACCACTGAGCCAGTGGAATACTAACCGCGAGGATCAGATACATTGCTTTTTCTTGATAAGACAAAGTAGGGTTTGCAAATGTCACCCCTTGCTTCACACATAAAACTTAAACCTACAAAGGAGGTCGTTATGCGGAGATGTGTTTCACTCATTAGTACAGTGGCCGTTGCTTTTGGAACTCTGCTGTTCCTTGCCTCACACGCTCTGGCTTTGCAATTTTTCCCCCCGGGAGGACAACCTCAGACTACCCCTTCGCCCAGTCCCGGCCCGAGTAATGGGACAATAAAGAGTCCAGCCGAAGGGTATACGATTCACGTCCAAGCTCCGCATTTGATGGAAGATGGGACGGTGGGCGGGCCTTTCCACCATTATTGCAAGGGGATTTCCGACAAGATTCTGCAATGTCTGTTGTTTGAATCGACCGATCCCAAAGCTCCGCTCGTAGCCATCGAGTATTTTGTCGCCAAAGACCTGTCACGGAAGCTCCCGCTGATTCGGTGGCATCGTTACTTCCATGATCACAAGGTAGAAATTGCCACAGGACGGGTCCAGGTGCTCGAACCTGCTGATCAAGCCGCCGCCATTGCTGAGGCCGCCTCTAAGACGGACGGTGTCATCTACCATCTCTGGCAAAAAGGCCAAGAATTTCCCGATGGCACCGTGACGTTTCCGCAATCCCTGGGGCACATCTTCACGCAACCGCAGTAAGTTTGGTTAGGGAGCTTCCGCTCATCGGGAGGGAGACGAGGTCTCCCTCCCATTTCCCCCACAACAACTCTCTTAGTACGAGGGGAAAGGGAGCAGCCATCCGAGAGAAGTACAAAGGAGTTCATCAGATGACCAGAAACAGCACGAGGGGGATACAAGTTATACTGGCGCTGCATCTGCTACTTTGGGGAGTTACCCCCTTGTACTCCCTGGGGGCAGATCCTGAGGTGTTAAAACCCCGCGTTCCTCAGAATCAACTTGCCGAAGTCCGTACTTGGATCAACCCCTTTCCAGCTACACCCGAGAACATTGAAAAGGGTAAACAGATTTTTCACGGAAAAGGATTTTGCGTGACCTGCCATGGACGCGATGGGAAAGGCCTAGGCAATATTCCTGGACTTCGCGGAAAGCTTCCGCGAAATTTCACGGATAGAGCCTGGCAAGCAGCACGGACGGATGGAGAGTTGTTCTGGATTTTGAAAAATGGAAGTCCTGGCACAGACATGGCCCCCTTCATTCCGCTGGTGCTGACAGAAGAAGAAGCCTGGCATGTATTGCTTTATGTCCGATCATTTGGTCAACCTCGTTGAACATCATTCAGTGAGTCTGGCGTTGAAAGGATGTCGTAGAACCAACCATGGGAGGGTTTATGGCGCGATTCATCATTGCCGCGAGTAAAGGAACCGATGACCCCACAATGGCAACTCTGCCCTTTATTGCCGCCAAGGCCGCCAAAGAGCAGGGCCATGAGGTCATTCTCTGGCTCCAGGGAGAAGCCGTGGTCTTGGCCCGCAAAGGTGTCATTGACGCCGTGCAAGGAGTGGGACTCCCTCCACTCAAAGATATCGCCAGTGCCGTCCAAGCCGCTGGAGTGCCGATATGGGTCTGCTCGGCTTGCGCCGTGGCCAGACAGATCAAAGAGACGGACTTGATCGCTGGAGCCATCATCAAAGGCATGCCCGATTATGTGGCGAAAGTGGCGGAAAGCGATCGTTCTCTCTCGTTTTAAACCTTTTTCATATTTCATACTCGTATTCTCCAGAGCTTAAACGGAATCCAGGACAGTCTGCGATTCGCGCGTTGCAAGCAACCACCCTTGCCAATAGGGTCACAGTATAAGAGGGCAAGGTGCGAGAATCCTAGCCGCTGTCTAGAACAGCGGCATGAACACGCTGGATTCCATGTTTCGACGCCTGAAGAGGCGTATTAAGAGCCGGCACTTCGTCCACTGGGATAATGGCGAGACAGTTGAAGCAAAAAGGAGTCGGCTCCGTCGTATTCAAACACATATCGCGTCATGTCAAAGAGGGGAGCCGGATTCAGGTCTCGGAGGAGTTCAGGTTTCCACGTGATCTCGAGTTGATGAATCATCGTGACCGGCAAGGGTCTTCCGATCATTCCCAGCGGAACCTCCCGATAGGAGCGAGCGAAGATCAGAATTTCTCCATCATACACCGCCGCATTGATGTTAGGAGCGGCCCCTTGTTTCCTGTACTCTTCTTGCAATCGGCGGAAGACCGGAGACCTATTCAACTCTTCACGAAAGGCGTAGAAGACTTTGATCCCGGCTCGCCGCTGATCTTCCATCACATGAAGGGCATCATCTACGAGCGCATCCTGACTCATCTGTTCTGTCGTCAGCACCAATAACCGCCGGATGAGCACCCCGCGTTGCACAGCCTCCTGGTTAGCCAAAAGATAATTGGGATAGAGCGCTTCTCCTTTTTTCCATATATTCCACTGTTCCATCATGGCATCGACGGTATGTTCGACCGTTTCCATGAGTCGAACGGCTTCCGTATTGGCAGCTACACCTTCGTAGATGAGGGTTTGCGATTCAAGTTGTCGGAGTTCCCGGCCAATCGCTTCAACTTTCCGTGGAATGTATTTGGGGCTCTTGGGTACATGCAGCATCACATCGACAGCCGTCAAGGCAAGGGACCAATATTCTTTGGCAGTCACAGGGGCTTTGTCTTTTTGGGCCACAAGCAGTAATTCTACAGGATTTTTATCGAGCAACTTTGCCATCTTGATGCACAATTCCGGTTTGGGGATTTTACGCCCACGACGGAGCAGATTTGCGTCGGGCTGTGCGATCCCGAGCTTCTCTGCAAGCGCATAATCACTTCGCAAATGATACCGTTCCTTGATCGCCTTGACGTAAGCCGCAATCTCCGACATCGTCTTTTCTCGTTTTCTTACCGGCCTTTTCTCGCATCCTGAGCGTGTCACGGAGCAACACGTCCTCAAGTGCTCATCCCTTTCATCTTGCCTGCCCTATTCCATCACCTACAGGAGAGGGCACACCCGGTGATGAGTACTGTCCCTCCAACCCCATCCAAAACCCTTCAAGATAATCCAGCACCGCTTGCATGCCCTGACGAAAATCCGCCTGATCTTGGGCGGACATCCCGGCGGCAGACAACTGCTCGACGGCTGCCACAGCATGGGCCATCGCATCTTCATGGGTGGATTCAAGTTGTCGATGAAACGTGAAATACGTGATATCCATTGTAGGGTATCGCGTTTTTTGTAAGCGCAGCAGTCCAGGGATCAACTGATCCCACATCCGCACGGCCATATGCTCCAACCCAAAGGACGCCCCCAGGGCCTTGAAGTGGTTCATGTCGCTGTAGAGTCGCTCCATTCCCGTGATATAGGCCTGGGTCGACGGCAACATTGGGCGGATTATCGCCTCATGAACGTCAATGCCCAACGAATAGAGAAACTGTCTATAGAGACGTTCATGTCGCTGTTGCGGGTGCCCATCACCCAGCTCCGAGTACAGGACCTTGGTCAACTCCTCGGCAACATACTCATCCTCGGTGTTGACCAACTGCGAGACAAGAATTTTAGGAAAGAATCGCGCGAAGTTATAGAACTCTATAGCGAAGTCGCGTAATCCCTTGTCGGTAAGGTCCCCTTTCTGAAACCGTTCCAGGTATGGATTGTTGACTGCCTTATGACTGAGAACGATCCGCCGCATCTCATGATAGAACCCCATGGTCCACCTCCCGCCCGCTGATGGAACAAAGCCTGACCGGATACTGATTTTGATAGTATTTTTCTATCATCTTTTTATATCATCGCTTTTTCATTAGAGATGAACGCGCAACACTCACCCTCCAGACCAGTGAAAATTTCAAGAAAAATCAAAGGCCTTGCAATGAATAGCTGAATAATATGATAATTATATCAGATGATAGATAAAATATGTTAATATTGCAATGGAACGGGATGGCCGACAAACGGATGAGCCACATCAAAAAAGCCGGGAGGGCCTTATTATGGAAGACCGAACATCCATCGACCACATTACCCTCTGCGTGGAGAACCTGCAGGCAGCAGAACTGCTGTTCACCAAGGTTCTTGGTTTTCATGTCATCTGGTCAGCCAAGGATGTGGGGAGCGACAAATCCAGCATGAACACGATTGTTGTCCAACGGGGGAGCGCAAAAATCGCCTTAATGGAAGGTCATAACAAGCTCGTAACCTCTCAAATTAATGAATTCATCAAAAAGCATGGGCAGGGAGTTCAACATTTCGCGCTGGAAGTGGATGATATCGAAGCCGTCTCCCGAGAATGGGAGGCGAATGGAGTCCGGTTCAGCGGACCTCTCAAAGAAGGGTGTGATGGGTTCGGCCCATTGAAGCAACGTTTCACCTATCCGTTATTTCCCGCAAGCGGGCTCTTTATTGAATTGACCCAGAGAAAACAGGGTGAGGAGCGGGCACAAACATTTGTTCGCGAAACAGTTGAAGCGCTGTACGAAGACATTGAACGCCACCAACTGGCAGGGAACGAATGCACCATCATTGACTATGAGAGGAGTCCTATTTCTCCAACAACTCAAAGGTGCGAGGGCGACCCCATGCGGCGGGCCTTGTAACCACGCCAAAACGTTGAAAGGACCTTTGCAATGTATCTCCTGCGAAAAGGATTGGCGCCTACTCAAGCTCATGTTGGCATTCCCGACGGGCTCCATGAAGAAGAGCACGGGCGAAATGGATTCAGCGGCCCTGCCTCCCATTTATATCGCCAACATCCGCCCACCGCCTGGACTCGAATTGAGGGTCCCTTGCGGCCGCGAGCGTTCCTGTGCACTGACCTCTCACCCACAGATATTTACGCGGCGGACGGAGGTCCTGTTGCCATTTTGAAAAGCGCAGACATCACCATCTCTATTTCCAGACGCACCCAAAGCTCCTCGTATTTTCTGCGCAATGCCGATGGAGATGAAGTCTACTTTGTACACACGGGAACGGGAAAACTGGAAACGGACTACGGGTGGTTGACCTACGAGCCTGGCGATTACCTGCTCATCCCCAAGGGCACAACCTACCGGATCCTTACCGAGACACTCCCGACCTTCTTTCTCATTCTGGAAACGCCCGAGCGCATCACCTTGCCGGACCGTGGGCTACTCGGACACCATGCGTTATTTGATCGAGGGGTAGTAGCAGCCCCAGAATTAGCCTCGCCTCCTGAGGTAAAGGCGGAACATCGTGAGTGGGAAGTGCGAATCAAGCGTCAGAGTGAATGCACCCGGGTGATGTATCCCTTTTATCCACTTGATGTGGTGGGATGGAAGGGCGAAGTCTGGCCTGCTAAGCTCAACGTCCGCGATTTCCGTCCTGTCACAAGCGCGCGCTATCATCTCCCCCCTAGCGTACATGCAACATTTCAGGCTGGGGGAGCGCTGATCTCCACATTTGTCCCTCGACCGCTGGAAACCGACCCTGATGCCCTGCGTGTCCCGTTTTATCACCGCAATATGGATTACGATGAAGTGCTCTTTTATCACACTGGAGAGTTCTTTAGTCGATCCGGCATCACACCCGGAATGCTCACACTCCATCCTCAAGGCATTCATCACGGACCGCAGCCGCAAGCCGTACAAGCAAGTCAGCATAAAACCTTCACCCAAGAAGTGGCCATTATGGTTGAGTCATCTCATCCTTTAACTGTCCTTTCCCCATTAGAATCAGTTGAGCAGAAAGATTATGCAAGCAGTTGGAGAACGGCATGAAACTGGTCAGTTTTGAAGTCTCTACGCCAGTGGGCAGTTACATTCGCGTGGGAGCGCTCCATCGTCAGACAATTGTAGATCTCAATATGGCCTGCGCTCGGTTGTTGGCAGACCAAAAAGAACCCCAGCCCTATCGTCTTGCAAATGCCATGGTCCCTGAGACGATGTTGGCCTTCCTCGAGGGCGGCCCCACAGCAATGGAGCGGGCGCGGGAAGCCCTGGCTTACACCCTCAACAGCGGACCAGAGATACGCGGACCTTCGGGGGAATCGATCTTTTACTCACTGGATGCCCCTCAGACTCCTTGTGCCTTGCGATTGCTCGCTCCTCTTCCCAATCCGCCATCGCTTCGAGATTTCATAGCGTTTGAATCTCACATTGCCGCGACTTCTAAAAAACGAGGCCAATCCATCCCCCCGGAATGGTACAAGTTTCCGGTTTACTATAAGGGCAATCACCGGACCATTATTGGTCCAGATGCAGAGCTTCCCTGGCCACTTGATACGACAAAGTTGGACTACGAGCTCGAAATGGCCTGTGTGATTGGTCGAAAGGGTCAAAACATCCCAGCTTGGGAAGCCTCTCATTACATTGCCGGCTATACCATTATGAATGATTTCAGCGCCAGAGACATTCAATTCCAGGAGATGGCCTGTCGACTGGGACCAGCGAAGGGGAAAGATTTTGCGACAGCCATTGGTCCATGTCTCGTAACACCGGATGAAATTTTAAATTTGGACGCCCTTACCATGATTGCCCGAGTCAATGGAGAAGTGTGGTCAGAAGGACGGTTTGGAACGATCCACTGGTCATTTCCCCAAATGATCGAACATGTCTCACGTGATGAAACCATTTATCCGGGTGACATCTTGGGATCGGGAACCGTAGGTGGAGGATGCGGCCTGGAGCTCGACCGCTACCTTCACGTTGGTGATATTGTTGAACTGGAGATTCAGCCCATTGGAATTTTACGGACACGCATTGTGGAACAGGTGTAAGACCAGAATACGACCAGGCATACGACCAGACATATGAAAGGAGCCGCGCAATGACGGTTTCACCCACGCAGACACCCGCTCAATCCCAGGCTCTGTCGGTTGCCCACCGGCATCTTTACGAGAGTCCAGCAATCGATGCCAAACTGTATGCAATCATCAACACTTCGTCACAAGCCGCTCTTCCCGCCTCCACGATTCACCACATCCTCAGAATCTCACGCGCTATCGTCTTTGATACACACGTTGAGGTGGTGTCAGGCCACCACACCGGTACCTATTTGCGATTTGCATCCGTGGCCGATGTTCCCGAGTGCATGACACTCATAGCCCAAAACATGGCCGATTGGATCTGTTCAACTTTTCGTTTCACCCCAATTGCCGGCCTTGTGACAACAGCGTCAGCCGCTTACCGGCTTGCCATGCGAGTCGTCGAATTGGCAGCGGATACCATGCCTTTGCGACTCATACTGACGCCGTTCTCTCATGAGACCGGGAAAATCGGCATTGAGATCTCGGGTGGCGAGATTCGAGAGGGAGAACGGTTTGTGGCGTTGAATGACGTCACGACCCGGGGAATGTGTGTGAGCAAATTGGGCCATGTCGTTACGAATCACGGAGGTCAGGTGGCCGGCATGATGGTCTTTGCTCGCCGGGACAGCGGCCAATTCCCTTACATGCAGGAACTAACAACCCAGTTGCCGTTTTATTACACAGCCGATCTCATCATGCCTCAGTGGGAGCCTGAGGCCTGTCCATTATGCCAAACCAACATGTCGTTGATGTCGTGGAAAGATATAGAAGAGTTGAAAGATTTCGCTAAGTGCTAACCATGTGGACATACTTTCAAAGAGGAGACAGCAATGGATCCCCAAGGAGTTGAAGGTGCCATTAAGCGAAGTGATCTCCTTCAAATGTATTACTACCTGCGCCTCACACGAACCCTCGAGGAGCGAATTACCGCTCTCTACCGCCAGGGTCGTATTATGGGCGGTGTGTATACCAGTCATGGTATGGAGGCAATTTCTGTCGGCTATGCATCGGCTCTGGACCAGCATGATATCATCGCGCCCTACCACCGTGATATGGGGGCATTCCTGATCAGAGGAATCACCCCAGGGGAAGTGATCGCTCAGTATCTGGGCAAGCGCACCGGCCCCACGAAAGGTAAAGATGGAAACGTGCACATGGGAGATCTGCGGCGAGGAATTATCGCCTTTGTGAGCCATTTAGCGGATAATCTCCCGGTTGCCACGGGTGCGGCACTCGCCTTTAAAATTCGCAGGGAACCCCGCGTTGTCGTCACCAATACCGGCGACGGGGGCACCAGCCGCGGAGATTTTCACGAAGCTTTGAACTTTGCCTCTGTGCGGCAATTACCTGTGGTGTTCTTCTGCTGTAACAACCAATACGCC
>RFGT01000103.1 GCA_003696975.1 Nitrospirota bacterium
CACCCGTGGTCAGTGTCCCGGTTTTATCCACCACCAGTGTGTCAACTTTTTCCAAACGCTCCAGAGCCTCGGCATGTTTGATCAGCACGCCGGCAGTGGCTCCTCGTCCTGTGCCCACCATGATGGACATTGGGGTAGCCAACCCCAAGGCACAGGGACAGGCGATGATCAACACCGCCACGGCATTGACCAAGGCATAGGCCAATCGTGGCTCTGGTCCAATCCATGCCCAGACCAAAAACGTGACTCCTGCCACGCCGATGACCGCCGGGACAAAATAACCGGAGACCTGATCGGCCAGCCGCTGAATGGGAGCGCGACTTCGTTGAGCCTCACTGACCATTTTGACGATTTGCGCCAGCAGCGTTTCATTTCCCACACGCGTGGCTTCCATCACAAAGGATCCGGTTCCGTTGAGGGTCCCGCCGGTCACCGCATCCCCGGCACGTTTCGGCACCGGCAGGGATTCTCCCGTCAGCATAGATTCATCAATCGAGGTCGCCCCCTCAATCACTACTCCGTCCACGGGAACTTTCTCGCCGGGACGGACCCGCAACCGTTCTCCGACTCTCACCTTCTCCAATGGAACATCCTCTTCAGTTCCATCAGGTCGAAGAATGTGTGCGATCGGGGGAGCCAGGCGCAGGAGAGCTCGAAGCGCGCTGGTCGTGCGTCCTCTGGCACGCAACTCCAGCACCTGCCCCAAGGCAACCAGGACAATAATCACGGCAGCCGCCTCAAAATAGACGGGCACCTCTCCTGTTGGGCGGCGAAAGGATTGAGGAAAGATCTCCGGGACGATCGTGGCCAGCATGCTGTAGAGATAGGCAATACCGGTCCCCATAGAAATGAGCGTGAACATATTCAAGCTGCGGTTGAGTAAGGAGGTCCATCCACGATGGAAGAACGGAGCCCCCACCCAGAAGACAACCGGCGTGGCCAAGGCCAACTGGATCCAATGGAGAAGACGACCCGAGAGGATCTCGCTCACAGGATTTCCTGGAAGCAGGTCTGACATAGCAAGGCCAACGATCGGACACGCCAACACCAGTCCAATCCAAAAGCGACGGGTCATGTCCGTCAATTCGGGATTCGCTTCCTCTTCCGCTGCGACCGTCTGAGGCTCAAGCGCCATGCCACAGCGGGGACAGGTGCCGGGGTGATCTTGCACCACATCCGGATGCATGGGGCAGACATACTTTGTCAGAGAAACCAGCCCCACTTCCGGCTCCAAGGCCATTCCGCATTTGGGACAAGCACTGGGCTTATCAGCCTCCACCCCCGGACACATGGGACAAACGTAGCGAGCTACCCCCTTTGCCTTACCTTTTGACGAGTCAGCCTCCATGGGTTGTTTATATTTCCCGCTGAGATACCCCTCAGGATCACGCTGAAACCGCTCGAGACAATGGGTATGGCAGAAGTAATACGTCGTTCCATCGTGGCGATACGAACCCGCAGCGGTCCGAGGATCCACCATCATCCCACAGACAGGGTCTTGCACCTGCTGGACCTGAGCCATACTCAACTCACGGCGTTTTGAACCTGGCTTAGGGGATTTGGACGAGTGTTCCATGGGATCTCACCTCTTTGACCAAGAAGATTGCATATACAATGTAAGATTGCAGAGAAACATCTTACCGTGTTCCGCGATGGAGAGTAAAAGCCTGTTGAATTGTACTGGTTCCAAGAAACCAGCACTGGAGACGGGTCTAGAGAATTCAACAACCAGACCGGCAAGCCCACCAGAAAGAATGTGGAGCCCCTTCGGTACGGTGGCGGCTAACTGCTTGATAGCTACCCTGGATGTCAAGGCTGTCTCTGAGTTAGAAGGTAATAACTAGGCATCCTTTCAAAGCCAGGTCATGTAACGCCAGTGTATGTTCTCATGACAAACCGGTGAAAAAATGATGCTTGAAAATTTGCATTTTAAATGCATAATATTTACTAGTCCCGTTGGTCATGACTCGGACATACATTGAACGATCACTGGAGCCGGTACTCAAGAAGGCCGTTTCCGAGTTTCCGGCTGTTGTCTTAACCGGACCGCGCCAGTCCGGGAAAACCACGCTCCTGCGGCGCCTCTTTGGGAAACGGTATCGTTATGTTTCCTTGGAACTACCGGATGTCCGAATGGCGGCGGAAGGAGACCCGCGCGCCTTTCTCGAAATGCATCCCCCTCCAGTCATCTTCGACGAGGTTCAGTACGCTCCGATTTTACTCCCTTACATAAAAGAAAGGATCGACGCCCAACGGCGCAAGCGCGGGCAATTCCTGCTGACCGGGTCCCGGAACCTGTTACTCATGGAAAAGATCACCGAGTCATTAGCTGGTCGTGCAGCCATGCTCACTCTTTTGCCCCTTTCAAGGCGCGAGGCGGAGGGAAGAGCGCACACCCCCTTGCCATGGGAATCGAAACATCGAGCGCCTCCAAGGCCACCGTTAGCATATCGCGAGCTGTGGAAAGAGTTTCTGCGAGGGGGATATCCAGAACTTGCCGTGCACCCTAAGCGGGATACAACGCTATGGCATGCCAGTTATGTCCAGACCTATCTCGAACGGGATGTACGGGGGCTGAGGCAGATTGGGGATTTGTCGCAATTCCAAAACTTCCTTCGGGCTTTGGCGGCTCGAAGTGCCCAACTCCTCAATGTCACTGACGTTGCCCGCGACCTGGGTGTCGCAGTCAACACCCTCAAAGCCTGGCTTGCTGTTTTGGAAGCCACGTATCAGATCATTATTCTCCGCCCCTACTTCGCCAATATCAGCAAACGCCTGGTTAAGACTCCGAAAGTCTACTTCATGGACGTTGGCACACTCTGTTACCTCGCCGGCCTAAAGAGCCCTGAACATGCAGCTTCTGGTCCGCTAGGTGGCGCGATCATGGAAACCGCCGTGCTGTCTGAACTGGTGAAAACCTTGATGCATCGAGGCATAACCCCACACGTGTACTTCTGGCGGACCCTCGCGGGAACGGAAGTAGATTTTGTGGTGGAGATGGAGGAGAAGCTGATTCCTATCGAGGTCAAGCTCTCAGCCACCCCACACCCGGGCATGGCCTCCGCGATCACCACATTTCAGAAAGACTTGGGAGACAGAGCCATGCCCGGGTATGTCGTGCACCCAGGCGATATTGTGCTTCCCCTCGGCTCAAACGTGACAGCCCTGCCGTTTGCAGAGTTATAACCTGTCCCCATGAACATGTGAGGGAAGGAGGAGAGACACGGTGGGCCAGAGAGCACTCCCCCATGCCCCACGTCACGGGGCATGGGGGAGTGAGCCAACAAGGTCTGCCCTATGCGGGCCTCCGCATAAGACGGCAGACCATCAAGCCGGCTAGGCCAAGGCCGAAAAGGGTGACGGTTGCCGGTTCAGGGACTGCCGGTGGAGGGGCTGGCACGCCAGGTTGAAGTCCATTGCCCGGTTGGTGAGGCAAAACTTCTCCCGTGGGCGGAGTCCCTAGGGTAATCTGGTAATCAAACACTCCGTCCGCCCCAGGCGAACCGCTGAGAAACGACCAGACCTGGACAGTATAGTGGCCTGTTGCGGGTAAGGTAAAATTCAACAGTTGGGGGTCATCAAAAGGACCAGCAAACCCTGGAAGCTGTGGTATCTCATCATCAGCGTCAGTAACGAACGACAAAGAGCTTGTATCACTGCCAAAACCGGTATAAAGAGTAAAGGCAGGATCCAAGGCGGCTTCCAGGCGATTGACGGTGAGGGTGATGACATCTCCGGCATTCCCCGTAAACCACCAGAAGTCATCATGGGGTGAGCCAGTACGACTAGGTTTAGAAATTTGCCCAAAGTAGGGCACATTGGGATCTAGCCTTCCCTCATAACTCGCGATGGGAACCGCTTGAGCTACCCCCCCACAAGCAAAGAGCCACTGTTGAACAAGCAAGGAATTTTTTCATGGGATACCTCCTTTTGGGATTGGTTTGGCGATTTGGCTGAGGCTCGTGCAGACATCGGGCAGTGTCCATAGGGCCATCTGGTCTTCTATCGAAACCCTTGTACACTCCCTCTTGTCTAGCCTAACCATGTTGTCGATGTAGTCAAAAATCTGGCAAAGACCGTGCCGCCTGTGATGGTCCACAGATGAACTCCGCTTAAGCCTTTGGATTTTACGGGCGAACAACGAGGATTCGAGAGCCTCACCCCAGCTTGGGGGCGAAGCTCGCCGATGGAAAAAGTGTAAACTTGCTTGACACCTTCGCTGGACTGAGCAGGCAATAACCAGCGATGCCATCTTGAAACGCGAACAATTGTTCACCCAGGGCGCATAACGCTAACAACCACAAAGGCGTAAAGAACGTCGAGGTGGGAAGGCAACGCGAGTCTAGCAAAGATTCCCGATCTTTCTCTCATCACGGCTTATTAGGCGAGGCTGCGGAGCCGTTCATGTACCTGTGAAAGGATATCTGTGGCTTTGCAGATACAGCAGCAGCGTCTCCAGTCGAAGGTGGCTGCGGCAGGCATTGGTGATGACTGTGCGTTGATCATTGGCGGCTGAGAGCCGGGAGGTGTTTGGCTTGCTGGGCTTACTTCCCCAGCAAGGCGCCAATGACGGCAAGGAGGACGGTGATCTGAATGCCGATGGTCCAGAGGAAGTACCGAGAGAACTTGGCGTCGAGGGTGTCGATACGGGTATCGATCCTGTCGATACGGGCATCGCTCCTGTCGATACGGCTGACAAGTTCTTCCCGGAACCGATCCACCTTGTGGTCGAGGTGGATGATCATTTCCCTGAGTTCCCCAAACCCGCGGGAATGTTCCTCGACTTTGCCTTCCAAGTAGGCAACCCGTTCTTCAAATGGTCGGCATGGTGTGTTTCTCAATAAGGTCCGTATTGCAGTATGGCGTGACGGATCCTTGATGTCAATGGAAGAGCCATCGGAAAAGCGGGCAGCTCAGTGCTGATGACTGAACACTAGTGTGAGATGGTATGGATTTAACTTCCCCATTTTCCACTTCCCTTCGTTGGATGATCCATGTGGATATGGATGCGTTTTATGTGTCCGTGGAACAGCGGGATCATCCAGAAGACCGAGGGAAGCCGGTAATTGTGGGGGCGGACCCGAAACGTGGGAAGGGCAAGGGTGAAGCCTTCGTCGGTTGTTTGGTACGCCTCAGGCCATTGGAGAACAAATCCAACGGAATATTTGGGAAGAAGAACGATTGACGGGTTCAGTGGGCGTGGCCACTTCCAAGTGTGTGCGAAGGTCGCATCTGATCTTCAAAAAACGCAAGGGATACAGACAATCCAAAATTGAGCGCACTGTTTGTGCTCAAGTTAAGCGCCTGGTTAGGCAAAGAACATTCAGAAAAGGGTTATTCAGAAAAGGTGTAATGCTCCCCGTTTGGCAAGACACTTTCTCTTGTGCTGAGAGCAAGTCATGTTACGCAGCGGCTTGTGCCGCTCCCTGCGTGCTGAGCGCCGCTTCGAACTCCAGTGGACTCTTGTACCCGAGACTCGAATGCACGTACCGCTGGTTGTAGTCCACCGTGATCCAGTGGCAGATGGCCTCCCGCGCCTCTTCGAGCGTCTGGAACTCTCGCAGCCAGCGCAGCTCTTCCTTGATCGTGCGCATCAGCCGCTCCGTCTCGGCATTCCCCTTGGGGTTGTCAGAGCCGGTGAAGACCTGCTCGATTCCCAACAGGCTCATGGCTGCCATGAATCTGGTCGCCGTCAGTTGGCTCCCGTTGTCGGAGACCAGCTTCAAGCCGGTCCCCCGCACGCCCTGCGGGCATACTGCCTGCAGCGCATCGCCAGAGCGGCCTCCCATTCCTGCCGCCGACTGCGCAACGACAGATTCCAGCCGACAATCTTTTTCGTGTACCAGTCCAGCACGATGACCAGGTACGCCCAGCCCAGGGC
>RFGT01000104.1 GCA_003696975.1 Nitrospirota bacterium
CCCTTTTCCCTGTCGATTCGGGGAATCGACAGGGAAAAGGGTTTACCAGCCTGGACCCCTTCTAGCAAGACCACCACATCTTGGAGGCCTCCATTTTCTGCAACCTTGAAATCATGAAGCAATCTCCAGCCTTCTCCATTAGAAATCCGGCCGCAATATTCAGGGTCAGGGAAAATGATTAAATTGTACGCCCGAGGTTCAGGAACTCGTCCAACCAAGGTGACGTGACCCTGAATGGTGCCCCCATTGACGATGTCGATAACCTCATAATATCCCCAACTTTTCAACGCTCCGCCAAAGAACATGAGAGTGACGCTGATACTGGTAATGAGCAGAATGGGGTGCCGTTTCATAGATCTCTCGCTCATGTTAAGGTTTTTGAAGTCTGACGGATGGAATGATTTTCACATCCTCTCCCAATATTTCCAACCCAAAGTGGGGATTGTCCTGCATCTCATGGACGCTTCTTCGGCCCTTAGGCGCCGTATATTGAAAGTGAACGGTTACCACTTTGTTGGGTTGGACCACCACAGGTTGCTCCAAATATTGTTTCATGCCCGCATGCCATGCCTTCAACGTATATTCTCCAGGAGGGACGTCGGAAATTTCAAACAGGCCATCCTCCTTGGTGATAGCGTAGTAGGGATTGTCCACCACCACACCCCACGAAAACATATAGGGATGGAACCCGCATTGCATGACGAAAATATTCCGTCCCTTTCGAAGGTGAATGGCTTGTACCATCGGTTCTCCAGGCAAGTGCTGATGGCTGTGTATGAGACCAAACACCTTGTGGAAAGGATTCATCGGCAGAGGCCGATTAAACAACACTCGGGCTCCGCGAACTCGAGCGGTTTCATACCCCTGAATGTCATGCTCAACAGGATCCATATTAATTACCGTGATTTCATCTCGATCCTTCAAGACATTAATAAATGGCACAAATTCACAATCGATGGCTTCAATTCTGACCTTCGGAAGGCGAAAGGGTTTACCCTGCCGGATGCCGCTCAACATAACCACGACATCCTTCAAGCTCCCATCCGGCCCAATGATAAAATCTTCCACGAGTCGCCATCCAGTTCCGGTCGAAATACGGCCACAATACACAGGATCGGGAATCGTGACCAGATTAAAAGCCATCGGCCTAGGCTTCATGCCTGTGATGGTAACCTTCCCCCGAATTGTCCCTCCATCCGTGATAGGGATCTCTTGATAGGCGAACCCATAGGGTAACCAGCTCAATAGTCCTACCACCATCGCTACGATAAAAACTCGACCTTCCATCAAACTCTCCTCCATCTCTTGAGAAAGTAGCCAACACTCGTCCCTTCGTCTTGTCACCCCTGTTTCCCGATTTCATATAACTTTTTACATAAATTTCTACATCCTACCCCATCTTCTCACAGTTTTAGGCTTAGGTCCTTAATACCTTATAATTCCCCTATTGTACCTAAAAAAACGGGGAAGCCGAAGCACGGCTTCCCCGCCATGTCCATCGAGTCTGATGAGCCTGACGTCACTTGAACGCGACAGGCTTCACCGGACCTGCATCAGGCTGGGTCACTTTAGCTTCGTGCTTTCCAGGCGTGGCACCACCTAATGGGAGTATCCTTTGATCGCCACTTGGCAAGACCCTGAAATACCCCCATTGTCCAGATTGGGAATAGGGTAGCCGTGCATTCCCATAGACATAATCAGCAGGAAGTGCGTAAGGTCCACCGGCCGACGGAATGAACACGTCAAGCCCTTCCGACCCAGCAAATTCCACCACACTGATCATGTCCGCTCCTGGCAGGTATGGCTCAATAGGCCATTCATGCTTCTCAACAGTAAACATCCCATTCTGTTCACTACTCGCTCCAAACACATGGATCCGAACAGGATCACCTGCATGAGCTTCGATGATGGGCGTGACAGGATCCTGAGGATTATCCACTTCACATGGCTCAAACATGTGTCCCAGTGAACACCCAAGTTCTTCACGGTACAAGTATGGTTCATTGCGGTAATTGATTCCCACCAACCCGGCTACATTTTGGACATACGGCATAAAGCTGGTGCCGATAATATTGTCCTCATCCTGGAAGAACAAGGCTACATCCCGGTAATTTCGCCGGTTTTCGTTTCCGGGAATGGTCCGATCAATGATTACGTCCGCGATCCAGCTATTTTTCAAGGAAATATCCGCACCGGTCTTAGGATCCCGATACTGCGAACCCCTAGGGCCAATGATAATCGCGCCAAACAGCCCGTTCCTTGGGTTCAAAACCACATTTCCCCAATCCCAAACCAATGATTGCGTTTCCCCGATGAAGGGATCGGCATAATAGGTATAGGTTCGACTTTCCCCTGGTCCAATAGTTTGATCGCCGGGATTGTTCCCGAGATTCACGCCTTGCGAATCTTTGGGATCAAATACCAACCCAAAGGCTGAGAATGAGGCACGGCCTTCCTTCATCTTATTGGTGAGATGGATTTTGATACAATCACCCACGTTGGCCCGCAAGGTGAGCGGCATGGGATGATAATCGCCAGCTACTTTGCTGACTTCCTCTTCAAGAACATAAATCTTGGCCTGAGGATTGGCCACCTCGATCTTCCGCTCGAAATCAACCTCTATCGGTTCTTCGATGTTGGGGTTGAACTTCATGCCAGGGAAATCGATCGCTACCACGTTGAATGTTTTGACTGGAGCATCCTTAGGACAGACCGGCAAAGGTTCTGGCATCCCCTCTCGGCCATACGCTTTATTGGGTAGAGGTTGCAAATCAGGCACAGGCTTGTCCAGTACCCGAATGATCCCCCACGACCCTTCGGAGAAATGCGAACTGCGTCCATTGAAATAGAGATAATCGCCTGGGAGATGCCGCGGCCCTCCCGCCTCCGGCACAACCAAATCATAGCGTTCGGCAATGCCGATATGGATGGAATTCTTACGATTCGCTTCTTGTGCATAACGTTCCGTCCAGAACGTATGCCCTGACACAGTAAAGACATTGCTTTCATTCATGGTAACATCAATCAGTCGAAATACAATCGCGTCCCCTACATAAGCACGGAGAATCGGCGTGCTAGGATCGCCGTGGACACGACTACTGAACAACTTTGAGGGATCTGGATTGTTACTCAGCCGCTGAGCAAACGGTTCAGCTCTGAAATTCAGCGCAGACCCTGTAGTATGTGTTCCCCCGTTCAGAAAGGGCATAGGGGTCATCTTGATCTTGTCATTTGGTGGCATTTGGAAGGACACCGTCCGTCCCGCTTCCAAGGCGACCTCCACGGGTTGCCCGGGAGGATTCCCCGCAGTCACCACGTTGACCGTATGCGGAACCGTATCCATAATGTGCACCATGAGTTCACGGAAACTCCCCGCGACATCATGCCCCACTCGCTCAACTGTATGAATATCAGCTATGGGCCCAGTCCGAATGGGTTTGCCGGTCTTGGGATCGTGCCATGTGGAGCCAAACGGCTCAATCAAGAAGGTACAGACCGCTCCATGCGGCCACGTCGTTCCACCAAAGGCGTGATCATGGCAGAAGACTGATCCCACATCCGCATCGGCCCAGAAGCGTTGACGAACGAATTCCACGGTCACAATATCCCCAACTGGATGATCATGCTCCAGTGGCTTGGCGAAGGTTAACGTCTCTCCCTCGCCTCCTGTTCCACCAGGAAGCTTGAGAGCTTGTCCTACGAAAATGAGATTTTCATCAGCGAGATTGTTCAGAGCCTTCAATGCTTGTACCGTCGTCCCGTGAGCCAACGCAATCGCGCCAAGAGTATCACCCGGTTTCACGGTATATGCACTCTCTGAACCAGAAGAAGCAGACCCGGCTCCATTAATGGCTACGATACGCCGAACTTCATTGCCGCCGACATTATCAGCCCCTACGAGCACCAGCGTGCCCACATGATATTGCCGAGCATTCGTAACATAGATGGTTCGGTCCCCTTTCTTGGCAGGCTTGGTCACTTTGGCGTTCATGGGAACGGGGAGGCCTTTGTCCGTTTTCTTTTCAAACATGGTGAACGGCCGGACGGACTGTTCATAAGACATTCCTGAAATTACGCCGTCCGATGCCTGATTATCGAATTGCACAAAGTGAAAGTGTGTATTGATCTTGGAGGATTGGAAGTTGGTGAAATCGTCATCCGGCCATTCACTGGTCAACATCCAATCCATGCAGTCATAAATATTGGCGCGGAAAACAAGTGGATACTTGAGATCGTTATTGGCACGAACAGCCTCTTCCTCTTCATGAACTACGTACAACAACCCATTCGGATCCACAATCGGAGGCTCATCGCCCTGTGCTTCCGATAACACGATCGGCAGCTTAATAAAGTGAATGTTGTACTTCTGCATCCCGGCGCGTTCCGGGCAGAGGCTCCACCGTCCATTTTCACCAGGCTTGGCCGGCTCTGTCGTCCGATTCCCATCTTCATCGACATGAATGGGCTCCAACCATGGAGCGGGATTATGGTCTGGAGCAAAAGGAGGACGCTTGCCAAAATGCGGGGTCAGCCATGGCCAGGCAACTTTTCCTGTGGCCGGCTCAAACCAAATGGGCCGCCTCTGTCCGGATTTATACCCCTGCCACTCGGGATGGTATTTGGGATTGTCGCCATACGTCGCTTCCTTTTCGCTCATTGCCCGATTGCCGTCCCAGACCCAATCCACCACCGTAGCATCATACGATTTGACTTGCTGAATATAATCATCCGTATGCCCCGGTTTTCCCTGGGTAGGCAATTGCATTTCAACCCAGTCCTTAATGTTGACGACGCGTGGATCGGATTTCCAATCGCTCTTCCCATTTTCCACAATCTTGAACTTCATACCAAACCAATTGACGGTGGTGCCAACCAATTGATCAGAGGTGACCGGTTTGTGAATCCGGCCAACTCGATCCGGTAACTCCCGTAGTGGCGGCATCACATCGGTTTGGAACCCGGGAACTTGCAAGGTATTATAGACTCGCCAATATCCCCACATACCTGCCACGTAGTGATGGGCCACATGGCAATGGAAAAGAAAATCCCCTGCGAGCCACTGGCACAGCCCTGACCCGCATTCCGTTTCCAGATCCAGCGCTTCAGACGGTCCGATTACTTCCACATCCACGCGATCAGACTTTGTACGGATCACTGGATATTTCACAGGACCGTTCTGGCCCGTATTCCATACAGGCATTTGCGTCGCACGGGGACTTCGCTGCCACCGAATCGAGCCACCGTGAGGATGATGCGAATGAAAGACTTCTGACCCCCCATGAACGATACGGAATTTTGCTGGATCTCCTAAATAGCTGCGCGGAATCGTTGTTGCCGCATCCCCGAAAGTGTAACTGCTATAGGCCATGGATTCGTCTTCGAACCCGAAGTATTCATGCTGAATGTGCATGTTGTTAATGCCAAATGGTTCGCTCCGATAATTTAGAGCTCTGGCTCCTGGGCGATAGGCATCGGTCAGAGGGTCACGTTGAGGCAGGAAGTCTCCATGCTTATTGACAGGCCGGAAAGCCTCATCGCCGACTTCATGATAAATCAACACAAATTCCCGAAAATCCGGTCCCTTGGGGGTATCAATCATCACCTGCCATCCACTCCTTGCCTCGGTTGCCGGACCCGTACCCAATGGTTCTAAGTACCTGGATCCAGCCGGTTCAACGACAAAGACCCCCATCATTCCCATCACGGTCAGCTCTCGGTCATTGCTATAGCTATGGAACTGGCGAGCCCCCTCTTGGGTGTCAGGGTGAATATACCATTCCATTTCCACCACGCCACCTTCGGCCCCTTCTTCTGCGTCCTCATCAGGTCCTGAGGCGACTGCGTCCGGATTGGTGGTGGTTGCTGGTTCGCCAGTTTTGCTGATCACCATACTAGAGCCATTGATATGCAAGCTCACATCCTCGCCGAATTCCAATTTGTTGCGAAGCGTGATCTTGATACAATCACCTTGATTTCCTCGGATCACTAACGGTTGAATCCATTGATTTTGCAATCCATTGATCACGGCACCGGGGTCGTAGTGTCCTTCCTTTTCGCGGGCTTCCCGATTGCGAGCTTCCTCTTCGCGCACTTTATCCAAATTCTCAGTCAACACATACATATATCCGGGGTAGTAATCGAGCCATTGGTTTAGAGTAATCTCGACGTTAATCGCTGAAATGTCATAGTGTTTGACCGGGGCACTTTTCGGGCATAACCCCCCTTTTGTGGAAACAGGCTCCACATCAGGATTGGACATCAATAGACCATTTGCTGGCCCAGCCCCGTATTGGTGCATCATGGACATCGTGTTAAAGAAACCTGACTGAGACGTGCTATGTCGCATCTCCTTTTGAATCTGCTCCATCATACGCTGGTGCTGGAGCTCGACCATCGCTGCCCGTTCTGGTCTCCCCTCCATAGCATCCTCGATAATCGTTTGCCCTTTGAGTCGTTCTGCCCATACAGGATTTTGGGGGTGGGACATCCCAGCAGGATGGGCCACTGCGGAATCTTCTGCAGATGCAAGAGCCCTCATCCCTGGAGTGCCAACCAGCAACCCCAGAGCAAGGAGCACTCCACTCAGGTACAGTGTTGGATAAAACATGGACCGGCCTCCTTCAGAAATTGAGAACAGATGATCAGAATCCCTAACTGTATCAATGATCAATGCGCCGTGCCTTAACGGCGCACTCCAAATTCCAAAAGTAGAGATAGGCGAGACGTTACTCAAAACACGAGGAAAGTGTCAAGTCATGTCAGTTGCCGCATCGAGTTATGAACACGATGCATTCACCAAGGATCGAAACCGAGCAGTGAGCAGGCGAGCCACTGGCCCCGGGGATCCATTTCCTATGAATCGGCCGTTGAGTCGAATGACAGGCAGGATTTCGATGGTAGTTCCAACCAGAAACAA
>RFGT01000105.1 GCA_003696975.1 Nitrospirota bacterium
AAGTAGTGCTCCTCAACGAACATGTCCCCCCACTATAAGATCTGCTCACAAGGGAGGACAAATAATCGAAGAGGCACCTTGAACCTTGCTTCGGAGGAATTGTGGAATTCTTTAAATTTTTCACAGACCTTCACGCTTGTTTCTTCATCAAGTGTCAGTAGAAGCACCGCATTCTCCCCAGGCGCTTCAAATGTGCCGCTTACTTCTCCTGTTTCTCCTCGCCCTGTGACTCCGGTATGCATAATCGTGTAACCGCCAACATGCATTTCGCCTAATAAGCGTTTTACCGTCTCTTCCAATGAACGACGAAATACGAAGAGTATGAGCTTTTTTCTCACGTCCTGATGCCCTTTCCTCAATACTGACTCTTATTGGCTTACCCCATCCGGCATAAATATAGGCGACTTTTACCTTTGCCTAGCTCATACTCTCGTTTTGTTTAACGGTTTGATCACAATTGGAATCGATATATCTCTAACGATTCTACAACCCCTTATTGTGAACCACAACCGGCTTCTCCATAACACTGCCACCTATAGCAAAACTGTGGCTAGCAAAACCATTGCCAATAACCCTGCTATTCTGAAAAAGGCGAATAAGGCGGTTGGTTTGGGCTGTCTTTATGTGCAGCAAGCCTATAAAGAATGCCGAGTGAGCGAATTCGCACGTCTAGCACTGTGAGAAATCGCACGTTTTGCTGACATAGAGAGCCTATGAAGACCGAAGCAGATTGTATTCAAAAGAGAAATTTTCCAGAATTTTCTTGGAGTTACGGCGTAAATGGGGATAGGCCCTTTCAAGATTCCACCATCCACGGTATAGGCATGCGATTTGCGTTCTCAGTATTACATTACAGAAGAAAACACCTGCAAGAAGTTCTGCCGCTTAGGAGGAAAAAGAGCATGAAACGAATTTGGTTAATGACAATCGCCCTTACTGCTACACTCTTCGTGACTGTGGCAACGGTTGGAGCATCCCCCTCTGATGAATCACTGACAGTCGGGGCAGACCCAAGTTTAAAGGCGGCTTTTCAAGAACTCATGCCTCTGTTCAAGCAAGAATACGGGGCGGCGGTCCATGTCGTATATGGTCCATCAAAAATACTTCGTCGGGCGATTGAAAAAGGAGAAGCCTTTGATGTGCTCATCACTTCGGCAAAAGAACTTGAGTTACTGCACAAGAAGAAGTTAACGCGCAAGGGTCGATCCATTGCTCAAACATCCCTGGTACTGGTGATGTCTGAGGCATCCTCTCTTCTCACGGTTTCGTTTAACGAGGTATGGTCTAATCGATCCGCCCGAATCGCGTTGGCCGATCCTAGGCTCTCTACCTTAGGTGAAATGACGGCACAGTTGATTCCGACATCAAACCTCAAAACACGCACCGGCATCTCCTATGCTCAAGATGGTGAGGACATTAGCAAGTTGCTTCAGGTAGGAAAGGCTGATGTAGGAATTATGTACCGTGCGGACGCCATCAACAATGGAGAAGTATATATTATCGAAGAAGCTCCGAACGGAATGGAAATTAAGGATCAGCTTGCGGCAGCCATAGTTTCCACTGCCAAGAAACCCTCGCTCAAGATAGCAGAGAAGTTTGTCGATTTTATGACCAGCCTCCGCATACAAAAACTCCTTCTTAAATATGGGTTTGATCCCGTCCCGCTACCTTTCAAACATGCTGCTCATTTTGAAACGAAACATCCAGCCTAAAACAATGGCTGAGCTAATTGGGGTTGAAAGCTAATAACAACATAGGAATATTCCCCTGTTTTACTTAGGGTCCCCAACGCAGAAAAAACAAGAGTTCGTTTTCATCGGGATACCTTAAATTCCTGTCTAAGGGAGTGTAGCTGTCTACTTTCCTGTTGTGGTTTGTAGTCCAGCTCACCTGGCCATCCTACCTTTCTCCACCCCAGTCCCTTCATTCATGACGCGCTTTATTCCTTTTCGTATCCGCAAGGCCCTTTCGGAGTGAACACTAAAGAGACGCTAGCCCAAATAACACGGCAGGACAGGCGTACTTGATCAACAGACTATGGGAAACTCCACGCGAGAGTAACAGTGCTACCAACTTTTTTACCAATCAGGGGTCTTTCCGAATCCTAGAACAAACCATATGATATATTTACTAATGATACCGATTCATGGAGTAAACGGTAGCTGACGATTTCCCCTTGCCAACCTTCGTGCGTTTATGTGCCTAAAAAGATTCAATGGAGCCCTTTGAATTCGACTTATTGTGCATCGGCAGCGGTCCTGCAGGACAACGGGCTGCAGTCCAAGCAGCAAAGCTTAGAAAGCGCGTAGCCGTCATCGAAAAACAAGAGATTGTCGGTGGGGTCTGCGTCGCCACCGGTACAATTCCCAGCAAGACATTCCGTGAAGCTGTCTTATCCTTCATTGCACAAGATTCCCTATTCGATCGACGCCTTGGCCATCACTCTAAAAACCGCCCCACAGCTGAGCAATTGTTACATCGAGTTGATTTCGTTGTGCAGCGAGAAATGCAAGTTGTGGAAGACACCCTTTGGCGGAACGATATCCAATTGATAAGAGGTGAAGCTTCCTTTATCGATCCCCATACTGTCTTGGTAGCCTCAGCGCGAGAGTCACGCATCGTTACAGCAGACAAAATTCTCATTGCCGTCGGCACTAAACCAGCAATTCCTCCCGGTATCATTCCAGATGGTGAACTGGTGCTGACCAGCGAACACATCCCAAAATTGAAATATTTGCCGCGAAGGATGGCAGTGGTGGGAGGCGGAGTCATTGGAATCGAGTATGCATCAATGTTTGCTGCCTTGAACGTAGACGTAACGGTAATCGACAAGCGAAAGCAGCTACTGGACTATCTCGACGAAGAAATCGTACAAGAGTTGATGCATCAAATGCGCAACAATGGAGTGACGTTCAGGCTTGGCGAAACCGTGGAGCACTTGGACATTGACACAGGACCTCCACGCCAAGTCATCATCCATTTGCAATCTGGCAAGTTGATTGTCTCCGATATGGTCCTCTATTCAGCAGGGCGCATGGGCGCTACGGACCAGTTAGCTCTCGACCGGATTGGGTTAACGCCGGATCCTAGAGGATTACTATCTGTGGATGCATGTTTCCGAACAGAGGTTCCACACGTGTTTGCAGCGGGCGATGTGATCGGCTACCCAAGCTTGGCTTCCACGTCTGCCGAACAAGGTCGCTTGGCTGCTTGTGCCGCATTTGGGGTTGAGTCAGAGCCTCTGGCATCTCACTTCCCAGTTGGTATCTACTCGATTCCGGAAATTTCGATGGTTGGGTCGCCGGAACATGACTTAACAGACCAAAAAATTCCTTATGAAACGGGCCTTGCACGCTACAGGGAAATTGCCCGAGGCCAAATTATGGGCGATGACAGTGGACTGCTTAAACTCTTATTCCATCGAGAAAATGGTCAACTGCTAGGCGTGCATGCGATTGGTACAGGCGCGACTGAGCTGATTCACATTGGGCAAACGGTATTAGAATTCAATGGCGGGCTCGACTATTTTTTACGTATTATCTTTAATTATCCCACGTTCGCTG
>RFGT01000106.1 GCA_003696975.1 Nitrospirota bacterium
CAGCAGGCAACCTCGTTTTGAAAATTGACTAGAACCTACTTCGCGGGAACCGATATTCTTACGGCTTTCTGGATATCCGCTTCTGCGGGCATGACGGACTTCTCAATACAAACCTCTTCTGAAATATGTACGAGTCCTCTTAAATAAAGACAGCAAAAGGAGTGCCATCAGTGTTAAACTAATTGATCCAAAAGACATGTATGGCATTGAGCATCAAGTCGTTCGGATAAGCTCCGCCAATGGTGCGAAAGGCCACACCGGTTGTGCACCGCGCTGTCCTCTACTGCCACAAAAATAGGCTTGAAGGAGATTCCTCTTCTACGGTCAAGAGACTTCCCGGATCGATCAACACTCATGCCCTCTTAATGATCACAGCTGAAACGTCATGCGAAATTAACAAAGCCGGCTTTGGTGTTTTACGGCATGGAATTGGCAAGCTGGAAGAGTAGCCCGTGAGTTGAATGGGAGCTTCGCATCGATGAACACCGCGACTGAAAGAGAGCATTGAAAGACGATGTAGGCATGCTGATGGCCCCATATCTGCAAGACCGTGTCAGCAGGTCGGAGGACTTCGATTTTTTGGTTTAATGTACGGGTTTATACGCGGCGGTTCCAAATGAAAGGAAGACAAAAGATTAGCGTCATCGGCGCTGGCAGTGTCGGAGGGTCGATTGTCCAGCGACTCGTGGAACGCAATTGTTACGAGGTGGTGTTGGTCGACATCGTCGAAGGGCTCCCGCAGGGAAAAGCCCTTGACTTGGTCCAGGCAGGAGCTGTGTGTGGATATGAAGCACGCATCCGTGGCAGCAACGCCTACTCAGAGACCGCCGGATCTGACGTCATCGTCGTCGTTTCCGGATTTCCGCGCAAGCCGGGCATGAGTCGTGATGAGCTCCTGGAAGCCAACACCAAGATCGTGCACAGTGTGATCGGTGAGGTCGCTCCTTCTTCTCCGGAGGCTATCTTGCTCATTGTCACAAATCCGCTCGATGTCATGACATATGTCGCCTACCGTACGAGCGGATTTCCCCGCCAACGGGTGATTGGCATGGCTGGGGTGCTGGACACTGCACGCTTCCGTACCTTTATTGCTCAGGAACTCCTAGTCTCGGTCCAAAACGTCCATGCCATGGTCCTGGGCGGACACGGAGATTTCATGGTCCCACTCGTGCGCTACACCACTGTTGCAGGGCGTCCGCTTCGCGAGTGGATCGAAGAAGATCGCATCACCGCGCTGGTGCAGCGGACGCGCGACGCCGGAGCGGAAATTTTGCACCTCCTCAAAACTGGAAGCGCCTATTTCGCCCCCTCGGCGGCCATCTGCGAAATGATCGATGCAATCATGGCTGATCACCAGAAGATTGTCCCATGTTCGATGTTCTGCGACGGGGAATATGGGTTCAAGAATGTCTGCATCGGGCTTCCCGTCAAGCTGGGCACCCATGGTATAGAGGCAGTTGTGCCTCTGGATCTCACCGCTGACGAACGGGATGCCTTGGAACGGTCGGCAAATGCGGTTCAGGCCCTCTGTCGCCAGGTTGATCGCTTGCTGGCTATCCAATCACGATACTGACGCTAGCGCTGGACACACTCGAGATCCTCAGAACGTCGACCAAAAATTCTTCTCCAGATTTCACCAGCGTTCCGGAAGCCAAATCAAAGAGCCGTTTGGTCAGTGGTCCTCTTGTGTCAGCTTCTTCTCGCATTTGGCGAGGAGACGATCAGATGCACCAAACCGATGATCGCCAAATCGTTGAACGTCTCCTTAATCCTTTATGTTGCATCCGGCATAGCAAAGATTCACGCCCCCTTTTCAACTCGGTTGTCGCATTGAAGGGAATGCAGTAGTCTTCTCATTTCAGAACTTGCTCAGCACTCGCTTTTTTCTTAACAGAAGATTTATCCATTCACTGGATCTCGACGAAATGCGAACAAGGGAAGAGAAGAACGAATCATGAGCTCACACCGACCAGAGCGCCACTACACCGGCCGCATCGGTTGGCTTCGAGCGGCAGTATTGGGAGCCAACGATGGTATTATCTCCATGGCTAGCTTCCTTGTGGGCATTACCGCAGCCGATGTTTCCTACGACACTCTCTTCCTTGCGGGGATGGCGGGACTCGTCGCAGGCGCCATGTCTATGGCCGCCGGCGAATACATTTCAGTGAGCTCCCAGGCGGATACTATCCGTGCAGATTTACAACGTGAGCGGCGTGAACTGCTGACGGACACGGAATTCGAACAGGCGGAACTCACGCGCATCTATATCCAGCGTGGGGTGGACCCTACGTTAGCCGCGCAGGTTGCTCAGCAACTTATGGCCCATGACGCCCTTGCCGCTCATGCTCGCGATGAACTAGGGCTGACGGACACCCAGCAGGCACATCCCGTTCAAGCTGCCCTAGCCTCGGCAGCCGCATTCACGGTGGGGGGAGCCTTACCCTTGACGTTACTGATACTGAGTCCTCCAACAAGCGTGTTACCCGTACTGGCGGGGAGTTCGTTGGTCTTCTTGGCTGGCCTTGGAGGACTTGCAGCCTGGGCAGGCGGAGCCAACCCCTGGATTGGAGCCGCCCGCGTGACATTTTGGGGAGCTCTAGCCATGGGACTCACTGCAAGTATTGGTGCCCTGGTGGGTCCCACTGTATGACGACGCTCTATCTCCTACTTGAACCTCTTGGCCACTGCTCTGTTCAACGGTAGAGTTCCGACTGACAAAGTATTTGACCAAGTCTTTCCACGTCAGAATACCCTCGATAGCGAGTTCCGGAGTCGTCACAGGAAGGCACGATACTTGGTGGTCCAGCAAGAGCTGAGCCGCCTTGTGGATCGGAGTATCCTTACCCACTACGATCAAACGGCGTGACATGATTTGATGAACTCGTTTGGCCAGCGTCGCCTGATCCCGGATCGTTTCGGACAGCGTACCCACATAGGGACTAATAGCTTTCAAAACGTCTCGGTCCGAGACAACGCCTACCAGCAGGTTCTCCTCATTCACCACCAAGAGATGATGAAACTTCACCGCGTGGAAAATGGCATTCACGGTGTTTAATGTATCATCCATCCCGACAGTCACCACCTGCCTGGTCATAATTGCGTCGACCGTCCTGATAGGTTCCATGGGGTTTTCCTCTCGGTTGATTCTCTTTGGTATTCCGACATTGCCTCGCCCAAGAAGGTGGCGGCCATTTCGAACAATTCAGGACTAGAACCCATTTTTCTCTCGGAACTTGCATCCCAGAAATTAACGGTTGGGGCTTTCGGCGTGAATCGAACCTTCATCTCCCACCAAAGTGCTTCGGCTGGAGACTCGTTCAATACGCTAAGAGCAGGAAGGAGAAATCCGAAGGCTTATGGCGGAACACCCCACTGGCCAGCAAGCGATCCTGCCACACTTAGGTCTGTTCCAGGGAGGCAAGGTCGATGACAAAGCGAAAGCGAACATCGCCTCGAACCACCCGTTCATACGCCTCGTTCACATAGTGGATGGGAATGACCTCGACGTCAGAGGTAATCCCATGGGCTGCGCAGAAGTCCAACATCTCCTGTGTTTCTCTAATCCCCCCAATCAACGACCCTACCAGTCGCCGTCTTTTCAGAATCAGCGCAAACGGGGAGATAGACAGGGATGCATTCGGGGCCCCCACGAGGATCAACGTGCCATCCACCTTGAGCAATTCCAATAATGCATCGACATCATGGACAGTTGAAACCGTATCCACCATACAATCGAACCGGCGAGCCAGATGGGCCAGAGAGGTCTCTTGAGAAATCACCACAAAGTCACTCGCTCCCAATCGTTCAGCATCCTTGCGTTTGATTTCGGAATGACTTAAGACCGTTACCTCAGCCCCAAAAGCCCGCCCCAACTTGACAGCCATGTGCCCTAGTCCGCCCAAGCCCACCACCGCCAGTTTGTGCCCTGGACCCACTCCCCATTGGCGTAGCGGAGAGTAGGTCGTGATCCCGGCACAGAGCAACGGTGCCGTGCCCTCAAGCGGGAGGCCCGATGGAATATGAAGGACGTATCGTTGATCCACGACGATCTGCGTGGAATAGCCACCGTATGTCGGTTGGCCCTGTTTATCGAGCCCGTTGTAGGTTAAAATCATCCCCTCTTCGCAGTACTGCTCCAACCCTCGTGCGCACGAGGAGCATACGCGACACGAATCCACGAAACAGCCAACTCCCACGATATCCCCTTCCCGAAACCGATCCACGGCTGAACCGACTCGGCTCACTGTCCCTACAATTTCATGGCCAGGGACCATGGGGAAAATCGACCCACCCCATTCATCTCGGGCCTGATGGATATCTGAATGGCAAATGCCACAATACCGAATGGTGATTAGCACATCATCCGGCCCGACTTCTCGGCGTGTGAAGGTAAAAGGCTCCAGTTTTGAACCTGCCTGCATAGCGGCATATCCTCGTGTGGGAAGCATGGTTCATCCTCCTTGGTTCCGCTCATCGCTCGAATCGAGAAAAAATGATACCACGGTTTCGTAACTCACACCAATACGCACAAAAAAAGGGAGGCCTTTTGCCTCCCTCTCGTAACGGGTTCTTTTCTTCTCTTCAAGAACTTCTTTTATGAAGAAGATTGCTGCGCCGCAGCCGTTTTCACAACATTGGCAGCTTGAGGTCCTTTTGCCCCCTCCACCAAATCAAATTCGACTGGTTCACCCTCTTTAAGCGTTTTGAATCCTTCCCCCTGTAGCGCGGAATAATGGACGAAGACGTCCTGCTCCCCCTCGACACGGATAAAGCCAAATCCCTTACGATCGTTAAACCACTTAACGGTGCCGGTTCTTCTCTCACTCACTGTAGCCTCCTTTTTCAGGACCGCATCAACCCGCGGTCCTGTCTGTCAACGGATAACTCAACTCTGTAAAACAAGAAACCGCAGAAGGAACACCCTTTCCTCCTGCGGTTTACTTGTAACCTCTCATGTCTACAAACCTTTTAGGAAAATGGACCTAAATCTTTATCATAGCGCCAAAATTCTGTCAACAACAATAACCGCCCAACCTCGCACATGGCGACCCTGTTTCCCACTTTTCTAAATTGGAAGCCCTCTTCGGCTTCCACTGACGGAAGCACCGAGAGCAAGAAGATGACACTTACCCAAGTATGTTAGGGCATTACACCTGAAATTGGGCTTGATAGAGACTCGCGTAAATTCCGCCGCGAGCGAGCAAAGTTTCGTGATCTCCATCCTCGACGAGATAGCCATGATCAAGCACAAAAATCCGATCAACCTGTTGAAGGGTGGAGAGCCGGTGAGCAATGATGAAGGTCGTTCTGTCTTTTGTGAGTTCCTCCAGCGCCTCTCGGATCCGCACCTCAGTCTCAGGGTCAATGTTGGACGTAGCCTCGTCAAAAATCACAATGGGAGGGTTTTTCAAAAGGACTCTGGCAATGGCGATCCGTTGCTTTTGCCCGACAGAGAGTTTGACGCCTCGCTCCCCAATCCAGGTTTCGTACCCTTGCGGCAGGTGACAAATAAATTCATGGGCCCGGGCGGCCCAAGCCACGCGCTCAATTTCCTCCATTCTGGCCTGCAAGTTGCCGTAAGCAATGTTCTCTCGAACCGTGCCATTAAAGAGAAAGGGCTCCTGTTGGACATATCCAATCTGTGAGCGCACAAAGGCCAGTGGCAAATCACGGAGATCAATCCCATCAAGCAGGATTGCCCCATCCTGCACGTCATATAGCCGCATCAGCAGCTTCACCACGGTGCTCTTCCCTGCGCCGCTCGGCCCTACCAGAGCCACCCGCTCACCTGGCTGAACATGAAAAGACACGCCGTGAATGACGCACTTCTCTGGGCGATATCCAAAGACCACATGGCGAAACTCAATGTCCCCTCTCACCGAGGCAGGAGGAGAAGGAAGCCCGGGCCGATCTTCCACCGCCGGTTTGGTATCAAGGACTTCAAAGATCCGCTCGCTCGCTGCCAAGGCATGCTGTAACAGGTGATTCACCGAATGAATCTGATTCACCGGCACGTAAAACAATGCCAGATAGGAGAGAAAGGCGACGAGCTCTCCCACCGTCAAGTCTCCCCGGACAACCTCCCCTGCGCCATACCACAGGATCAGTACCGTTCCCATACTGCCAAGAAACATCATGCCAGGGGAATAGAGTGACCAGAGATACATCGCCTGTAGATTGTCTTGGCTCACCCGCCAGCTCTTTTCCGAAAACCGTGCCTGCTCAAAGGACTGACGGTGAAACCCCATAATTTCTCGGATTCCCGAGAGAGCATCCTGGAGATAGGCATTCAAATCAGCCACACTGCTTCGAATGGCATGATAGCAGCGATGGACACGCCGAGAAAATGCCCATGCTGCCATCACAAGGATTGGAAGGGGTAACAACGCTAGGAGCGCGAGTTTCCAGTTTAGGATGAATAACATGAGGCTGATCCCCACCAAGGTAAGCGTAGCGGTGAGCATGCCCTCGATCCCATCAATAAAAATTCGCTCCACGTGTTCGGTATCGCTCATGACACGCGACATGATCTCACCGGTCGAGCGATCCTCAAAATAACTGAGCGATAGCCGCTGCAATGCGGCGAATACTTCCTGCCGCAAGTGAAAAATGACACGCTGTTCGAGCGTGTTGTTAAAGCGGATACGCAGGGAGTTGCACAGCGTTTTGAAGCCATACGCCGCCACGAGAGCCACGAGGACCCAAGGCAGCCATGAGAGGCGTTTCGCCTGGATGACGTCATCAATGATCAGTTTGACTAACCACGGAGGGACCAGATCGAATGTGGTCGTGAGAGCGGCACAGGAAAAGGTGGCCGCCACCAGCCCTGGATAAGTCCGGAGATAGGCGAGAATTCGAAAGAGTGAACGCACGAACAGTCAATCCACCACACAGCGAGTCTGTGGCACCATAACGCTTTCTTCCTTCTGCTCGAAGAGGTCGCACCTTATGGCAGGGAGCAACTCAACCGGAGCACAGCGCATTAGATGATAGACGCCGGCACTTGTTTCCAGTACTTCTCGAACTCTTCCAGTTGAGTCAGAGTGGAGAGATCAGTCATACGATCCAAGAAGAGCTTGCCAATCAAATGATCAAGCTCATGCTGAATGCAAACGGCATAGAGCCCCGTGGCCTCGAAATCCTGGAGATTGCCTTGTCGGTCTAATCCTTGGACACGAACCATGGACGGCCGGGTGACCTTTCCCCGCAATCCATCAACACTTAAACAGCCTTCCCACATTTCCACCTGTTGAGGACCGTAAAAAAGGATCTTAGGGTTGATCAAGACCGTCTCGGGAAATCCCTCTTCTCCTGGACATGCCATAACAACAAGTTGTTCAGACCGCGAGACTTGTGGAGCCGCCAATCCAATACCATCATGTTCATACATGGTCTCAAACATGTCATCCACAAACTGTTGGAAAGCCCGGCTGCCGATTTGGTCTGGATCGACAGGATCAGCTATTTTGCGTAACACCGGGTTACCGATTTTTGCTATTGGTAATATTGCCATAGTCCACCTCTTTCACACTTCAGCGACCTGATACATTTCGATTTAGCCGTTAACTCCACATTGGATAGCCCCAATACACCGAGGAAATGGGCTCGGACGGCGAAGAGGAGTCTTGTTCCATCTCCTGGAGTCGCGACTTCCACCACGCTCGCCATTCCTGAGCCCATTGTTTGCGTTCCTCCTGTGTTGATCCTTGCCAATTGTGCGGTTTACCGACATACCGCGTCAGCAACCAGAACGACTCCAATGCCGTGACCGAGACATATCGTTTGGGATCACCTAAGAGCTCGATCAAGAGAAATGGAACCTCCTTGCTTTTCTTGATATATCGAGCCTCAAAGGCTACCGTTCGCCGAATCGTATCGCTGGGATCATGCACTAACGCCTGAAGCGCGGGCAACGCTCCGATTGGATCAAGCCGCACTGCAACGCGCAAGGCATGAGCCCGCACTCGGGTCATTTCTCGGGTATCCCTCGCAACCTCCAGAAGAAAGGGGACAGCTTGAGGATCGTCAATGATTTTCAACGTCTCAATGGCATTATACCGAAGCCGGGGATCCGGCATTTTGAGTGCCTTCACCAACACCGGTACGACCAGCTTACCCAGATGCACAAACTCACCCATTGCGTAAAGCTCTTTGGGTCCACTCAAGAGCGGCAATAAGGCTTCAGCACGTTGGCGGTCCTTCTCCGTAAACTCTTGCGGAGGGGGTGTGGCTTTTGGAAGCTCAGGAATTTCCACTGGCGGCGGCTCGGCAAAGGGAACTTGTACAAGAAAGGCTTCTACCTCCTGAGTGGGCGACATCGCCCAACAGGGGTCCAATCCCACCGCCAACCAGTTCCATCCGCCAACCAGTCCAAAGACAAACACCAGAGTTTTCATAATCACCTCTTACGTCGACACATCTTGGATACCTATCGGGTAGGTTCGTGCTGTACAAGTTGAACGATCACGTCGTTGCTATTCAGTCTAGTCGGTGGAGATAGAGAGGGTCAAGGCAGCCTTTCACATGTTCCCTCACTGTTTTTCAGTTATTCTATCTCATGCTGTTTTCATCTGTGCCGTTTTCTCCTATCTCTTCCCTTGATCGCGTTCAGCCCCCACGGCCCTCCAGTCTTTCCTTGGACATTGGCTTTCTCAGGATGATTTTCGCATTCCCATCAACTTTGCCCACCTTTTTTCCCAGATTTCTCCGGCTTATTTCTCCAGGAGTTGACCCCAACACAAGAGGATGAGTATCTTCTGTTGAGCTGACTCCCCATGAAATAGGCAGCTTGAGATCTCATACTCTCTTTGCTGGAGATAAATAATAAGGTTTCAACCATCTCACCAAAAGGGGACGTTCTGTGGATATCTCAATCGGCTCGAATCTGTTACGCAATACTAACGGGGTTTTCGTGGCACAAGGCCAAGACCTGATCAAGGTCGAATTCGATGAACCCACTCAGGCCATTCTCCTCACAATGGATCTCTATACTCCAGCCGGCACTCTTGTGGCCAAGCTCGAACGCAATCAATGGATATCCAATGAACAAGATCGCTTCGAATTGAAGGCTGATTCGCGGTCTCTCACACTCATCGATAATACGTTGAAAAGCGTGGTCATTGTCTTCCAATACGAAGGCCCTGGCCGCTTGGCCGTGCCCCAAGCCAAGTTCTATTTGCCTGGCGGTCGAGTCTCAGAAGTGACAAGCGAACGCTGGCATGTCGGCCACAAAATGGAATTGAAGGGGGCGGATGTTGATCTCTGTGGGGGGGGCATCGAAATCGAATAACGGAGCAAACTTCACAGACTCACATTTTTTGAGGCAATAGCGTGATAGCGCCCCCTACCGGCGCTTGAGAGACAGTTGAGAAGGGGAAAAAGTGTCAGAATAGTTGACAAGCCGAAGCAAGACGCTAAGTCATTCACCAAACGCCTTTTTCTTGATGCGCTCGCCCATCAGGGGAAGGATCTCGTCAGATTTTTTTTCACAGGCTGTCTCTTCGTTGCGGCTCAGCCTGGCCACATGAGTCCACCAATTTTCCACAACGGTGAAAAACCTGCAGAGAGTATGCGTTGCGATGGATGCAGTCAGCTATGGCACTCGACTTGCTCTCCCCGGTGAGTAACTTCAACAACATCAGGGGAACCGACAATAATGGAGGGCGAGATGGAGGAGCAAGAAAAAAATACGTTGGACACAGAGAGTCTCATGCTCGATGCCAAAAAGGCCATTCTGGAGGAGCAGCATCGCCGCTTCCAAGAACTTCAGGCAGCAGGAATGTGGCCGGAAGCCATGCAGCAGCTTCACGTGACTCTCGCTTGTGCAGCCGATCTTCTTAAAGATTCTGTGGCCCTTCTCGAACGAGCCGTAGAGCGACGAAGGAGGCAGCAGGCGCAACGCCGTCCAAACACCCCGTCTTCAGAAGAGGGCCCTCAATCACCATAGCTCGTTGAGGCCCTTCTTATTGGATTTTATCAGCGACTTCCGGGATAGGAGATGCGTTCGCGAATTGGAAATCTGTCCCGCCGATCTCCTAATTCCGAATTGACAACTCGCCAGAACTACGACAATTTTCTTCACCTTCCATAAGAGAAAAAGTGATCTTGACCCAAGCTAACCATCTTGTCATCATGGTGACACACCAGATAAAACCGTAATCACCGAGGTTCACTCAGTCTACCATGACACCTCATGACCCCATGTGCCAGCAGCGGGTCCAATTTCGCTTGCTTATGCCAAACCGGCGTGGCCTAGCACCATGAAACTATCCTCGGACCGACTTGGAAGGAACCTATGACATGAAGCCTGCCTTGGTTTTGGGAATAAGCTGGCTCGGAAGTATCATTATCGGGTTTCTGCTCGTCTTGACCTATCTCGATGCTAGAGTCGCAGTATCCACGGTGTTTCCTTTGTTAGGCGTGACAACTGCCCTCGTGATTGGCTGTGCGGCATTCTATATCCTGCGCACAACCTCAGCGTCTCCCAAACATGAGTCTCATCCCACACAGATCAATGAACGCCTGACAAGGCGCTTGCGTGCATATCGAGAGGTTTCTCCTCTATCCCAGTCTGACCCTTTTCGCAAAACCAGATTGGAACCAGGCACGCCACAACTTCCATCACAAGCTCTCGGCAGCTCGATAGGCCGAGGGGGAGCCCATCGGACACCTCGAGGAGAAATCACTTATAGAAGCCCACAACAAGAGAGGGGCTGAACGTTAAATTTACGAGAGGCTCTATTCAGCGTGGCAATGAACAATCCGACAAGAATCCGTAGCGCATACAAGTCCAGCCATGCCGTACCAGCCCATTGAAAATTATGGCCTCATCGGAAACATGCGCACCAGTGCCTTGATCGGCATGAACGGCTCGATCGACTGGTTCTGCTTTCCCTATTTTGATTCCCCCAGCATCTTTGCCGCTATTCTGGATGAACGTAAGGGAGGTTGGTTCAAGATCGCCCCCATCGCTGACGGGAGCAGATCCAAACAATATTACTGGCCAGACACCAACGTCTTGGTGACGCGATTCTTCTCTCCGCATGGAGTGGGACGCCTGATCGATTTCATGCCTGTCGGGCTTGCAGAAACCGAAATTGGCTACCATGGGCTTATCCGCCGCGTGCAGGCCGTCCGGGGATCCGTGACATTTCGACTCGAATGCTTTCCGGCATTCAACTACGCCCGTGACAGCCACAAAACCCTGCTCACTTCGGACGGTGTCTGTTTTGAGGCTCCTGGTCTCACGATGCGGCTGGGATCCACGATCCCGCTTCACCCTCACGGAAATGGCGTGGTCGTGGAATTCGATTTGCACGAGGGCGAGGAGTTGAGTTTTTCCTTGCAGGCTGTGGAACCCGGTGGCGCCAGTTGCATCGCGCTCTCAACCGTACAAGCCGAGGAATTGTTTCGACAGACAGTAGAGTTTTGGCGCAGGTGGCTGGCAAAGTGTACCTACACCGGGCGCTGGCGCGAAATGGTCTATCGGTCGGCGCTGACATTGAAGCTCCTGACATTTGAACCAACGGGGGCCATCGTCGCCGCACCAACCTGCAGCCTCCCCGAAGACATCGGCGGGCGACGCAATTGGGATTATCGCTATACCTGGCTCCGCGATGCCGCCTTCACTCTGTATGGTCTCCTGCGGATCGGATTCACGGATGAAGCCACCAAGTTCATGCATTGGCTCGAAGCACGATGCCACGAGCTGCGGCCTGATGGTTCCCTGCAGATCATGTATGGCATTGATGGACGCCATGTACTCAAGGAAGAAACACTTGATCACCTCGAGGGGTACAAAGGCTCTCGCCCTGTGCGAATCGGCAACGATGCCTATAACCAACTTCAGCTCGACATTTACGGCGAGCTCATGGATTCGATTTATCTGTACAATAAATATGGGTCCCCCATTTCCTATGATCTCTGGAAACATCTCCAGCGCCTCGTCAATTGGGTCTGTGAAAATTGGCAACGTCCGGACGAAGGAGTCTGGGAAGTGCGGAGCGGCCAGCAGCACTTTGTATACTCGAAACTTATGTGTTGGGTGGCCTTGGACCGGGGGCTTCGGCTAGCCGACAAACGGTCGTTTCCTGCCGATCGAGTGCGATGGCTCAAAACGCGGGATACCATTTACGAGGAAATCATGACCAGGGGATGGAGTCACACGCGCAAGGCTTTCATCCAACGTTACGGGAGCGAGACGCTCGATGCCTCACTTCTCATTATGCCCTTGGTCTTCTTTGTCTCACCCTCGGATCCTCGCATGTTGAGCACTGTGGACGCCATCAATCAATCTCCGGAACATGGCGGTCTTGTGGCTAACGGACTGGTCTATCGCTACAACTCTGCAGAAGGTATCGACGGCCTCGATGGCGAGGAAGGGACCTTTAACATCTGTACGTTCTGGTTGGTTGAAGCGCTCACCCGAGCAGGCCGTTTTGACCGCACCCGCCTGGATGAAGCCCGCCTCTTATTTGAGCAAATGTTAGGGTATGCCAACCACTTGGGACTGTATGCCGAGGAAACCGGACATCACGGGGAAGCCCTGGGGAACTTTCCCCAGGCCTTCACGCATCTGGCCTTGATCAGTGCAGCGTTCAACCTCGACCGGGCCTTGGGAAACAAGAGCTAAATGCATCTGTGTTCTTTGAGGCTTCGGGTCTGGCGCCATTTCAAGAAGCCCCATCCGCAGTCAATAGATCGTTTCCCTTTCAGCAAATCCCCAATGCCGATCATCCCGATAATCAAGGCCAAAAACCCAAAAGCTCCAATTCCTTCCAGCCCCTTCTTTCCAGGTCTAAGCCGGCATATTCACGTATGGCGGCCTTTCCCCAACTATCCTACACCGTTGCGTTTTTCGTCCGTTCTTTCAGGGGGGCAACCGTATTATCTTCAGGTTCCGGAAGGCGAGAGCGCTTTCCGTGCTCCTGCAAGGCTGCTAGAATGCTCTCATGGATCTCATCACGACTCATCGTCACGCGGATTTTGATGGATTCGCCTCCATGATTGCAGCCCGCAAGCTGTATCCCGAAGCCTTGCTTGTCTTTTCAGGCGGAACACAAGAACATGTCCGGCGGTTTCTCGCAGCGCATGAACTAGGGATCACTAAACAAAAGGCTGTTGATCTCTCAGCCATTACTCGGCTGATACTCGTCGATGTCCATGAACCAGAGCGGATTGGTCCATTTCGGGTCCTGTTCGACAATCCCGCTGTCGAAATTCATATCTACGATCACCATCCCGTTCCACCGCAGATTCTGGAGCACAGCCCGCGTGAGCGGCCAATTTCCATCGTCACCCACGAGGTAGGCGCCTCGATCACCATCTTCGTCGAGCTCCTACAAGCGCGTGCTTTCTCCCTCACACCCTTTGAAGCCACAGTGTTTGCCATTGGGCTCTACGAGGAGACGGGATCCCTTTGCTATCCTTCCACGACACCGCGCGATTTGGAAGCCGCAGCGTTTCTGCTGCGGGCCGGAGCCGACCTGACGGTCGTCTCCGACACGCTCCATCCCCATCTCAACCCCGACCAAATTTCCCTGCTCAATGATCTCTTGCTGTCAAGTGAAACCTTGTACCTTAATGGGCACAAAATTCTGCTGGCGACCAGCACCTATGATCGATATACCGGAGATCTCTCAGAGGTGACCCAACGGCTGGCCGAGCTTGAGGGTTACGATGCGGTTATCACCGCAATGACGCTTCAAGACAAGATTCAAATCATTGCACGCAGTCGACGGCCTGACATTCACGTGGGTCGACTCGTCTCGCAGTTTGGTGGGGGCGGCCACGCGCAAGCTGCCTCAGCCACAGTCAAGGGCCAGACTTTGGTGGAGGTCAAGGAGCGCCTGCGCCATCTCTTGTTGCATGCTCACCGTCCCATACTCCGGGCTTCCCAGGTTATGACCACCCCCGTCCATACCATTCCCATCGGCACCCCAATTGAAAAGGCGGAGCAAGAGATGACCAAGTTAGGGATTAACGTGTTTCCCGTTGTGGATACCGACCACCATTTTCAAGGACTCATCACACGGGAAATTATCCAGAAGGCCCTGTTTCACCAGTTAACCGACACGCCGGTCGAATCAGTGATGCATGTCGAAGTCTACACGGCCTCGCCGGATACGCCTTTCCATGAAATCCAGGCCCAGATGATCGATCGCAACCAGCGTTTGGTTCCCATTCTGACTGATCACCACGTCGTCGGCGTCATCACCAGAACCGATCTTCTGCGCACCTTACACTACGATATCCTGGAGGCCGCTCATGCCCCGGCCAAAGGGAGTCAACCCCCGCATGTCAAAAAATCCCGCCGGCTTCGGGCTCTGTTGAAAGAACGCCTTCCCACGCGAGTCTATGCTCTCCTCACCGCGATTGGCGAGCGAGCAGACCAGCAATCACTTAATGTCTACGCCGTGGGCGGCTTCGTGCGCGACCTGCTTCTCGGCATCTCCAATTTGGACATCGACCTGGTGGTTGAGGGTGACGGGATTGCCTTTGCGCGCCTGGTGGCCCAGGACCATCAGGCTCGCATCCGAACGCACGATCGCTTTGGGACAGCCACTCTCGTTTTTCCCGACGGCTTCAAACTGGATATCGCCACGGCTCGAACAGAATACTACGAGTACCCCACAGCTCTTCCAACCGTTGAGCAAAGCTCCATCAAGAAAGATCTCTATCGGCGAGACTTTACCATCAACACGCTCGCCATTCGGCTCAATGCGGCATGCTTTGGAGAGTTGGTAGATTTCTACGGAGGCCAGCGTGATCTCCACGACAAGGTCATTCGGGTCTTGCATAGTCTCAGTTTTGTCGAAGATCCAACGCGAGTCTTCCGTGCCATTCGATTCGAACAGCGACTCGGATTTCACCTGGGCAAGGAGACGGCCGCGCTGATTAAAGGAGCCGTGCGAATGAACCTTTTTCACCGCCTCTCCAAATCCCGCCTTCTCGACGAACTTATCCTTTTGCTCTCAGACAAAGAACCCGTGAAGGGGCTCGCCCGCCTGGCGGAATTCCGTCTGCTGACCTTCATTCACCCGGATTTGACTTGGTCCACCCAACTCGCTGCACTTCTGAATGCGGTTCGTGAAGCCCTGAATTGGTATACCTTGCTGTATTTGGATCGCGGAGTGGATGCGTGGATCGTCTATTTCATGGCTTTGATGGATCCCCTCTCTCGACAGGCCGTCGAGGAAACAGTGCACCGATTGGGGTTGGCTCCTCGGCAGGCCCATAAGGTCCTCTGGGCTCATGACGTCGCGCCAGGCCTCATTCAGCAATTGAGTCGACACCCTACGCCCAAGCCCTCGGAGACGTTCCATCTTCTCCGGGAAGTGCCAGACGAAATTCTCGTCTTTCTCATCGCCAAGACCCCCACAGAGTCGGTCAAACGCCAGATTTCGGCATTTCTCACTCATTATATGCACGTCAAACCCATCTTAACCGGGAAGGATCTCCAAGCCATGGGCTTGACGCCAGGCCCGCTCTTCAAACAGATTTTCGATCACCTCGTGGATGCCCGCCTCGATGGGCTTGTCAGAACGGAGGAACAAGAACGCAAGCTGGTTATGCAGTTTGTGGAATCGAAACGTGAGGCCGTACCCCATTGAATATAATCGCTTTGTGTGGATATGTGGCCATTTTCCGCATTGCACGCGAACTCATCCTCGCCCCGGTCTACCTGTGAAAGCGGACTTGATTCATGCCAAACACAAGAAAGGAGGCTTCTTCCCCAACCCTCTCGCCACAGGGCGAACCTACCGCACCTTGCAACACTCAACTCCGCATATGTCGTTCACATCTGTGTTATTGTTGAACTCCTTCTCAGCCACACCATCCTGCTTCGCCATCTCACGATAGGCTTGATGCGCCTCGTATGGCTTCTCTGTTTTGCAACGATTCTGCTTTTGATCCTGCTGGCATCTCTCGCCCATTCCATCCCGGAAACGATAGGGTAAAACTCACACCCGCAACCTCCAACAACGGCGGAAAACTTGCCAAATCTTTGCATACCAGCGTGTTCTGTCTTGCCACAGGGGCTCTTCACCCAGAGGAGCCCTCCCTTCATCGCCTATTTTCTCGTTAAACCCCTAAGGTTGAGCCCCCATTTTTCCGATGGAAGAGGCACAGACGTCTTTCTCTTCCGACACGTCGACTGAAGAGGTGATGGCTATGAATCGCGCTCATACTGATCTCAGCCAGTACATCCGCGACTTCTCCGATAGTGAGTTGAAAGATTACACATGCTTTGCCGGTAACTTTCGCGATCAACGTCTCGAACAAGGGTGTATGGCGGAGGCGGCCTTTTGGAACGCGATTGTCAATTTGTGTGTCGATGAGCGAGTTCGGAGGAATGAAGAAACACGCCGGCTGGAAATCATGTACCGCACGGGAATTGATCCAGACAAACCGGTCTCCGAGCAACCCAACAGGTAACCCTCCTGTTTCCTTCCCCGCTTCTGTTCGCAAATCCAATACAGATCGTCCCTCAGAGAGATCTTCTCTAACAGGACGGGGAGCGAGATTTTCCCATACGCTCCATCGCGATGTGTTTCAGTGCTCGCAGGTCGAGCTTACCCGTGCCCAGCACGGGAAGCTGGTCGACCTTCAGAAAGGCATCCTTGCGTGGAAGAAACAAGGGAGGCAGGCCACGCGCGGTTATCTTGTCGAGAAGATCGGGAATCTCTGCTTCGTCAAGGGTATGGAGGACCACCAGTTGCTCCCCCTTTTTCTCGTCCGGAATGGAAGTTACCGCCAAGACCTGCGTCTCCGCCCCAAGGGCTTGATGAAGGGCCTCTTCCACCACTCCATGCGGCACCATCTCTCCTCCGATTTTAGCGAACCGAAACAGGCGATCAGTAATGGTTAGAAACCCGTCGTCATCCAGCATAGCGAAATCCCCGGTGATATACCATCCATCAGCAAACGCCTGAGCCGTTAAATCTTCTCGGCCCAGATAGCCGGCCATCACATTCGGCCCTTTCACCAATAAGAGGCCGGAACAGCCGGTTGGAACCGGATGCAATGATTCAGGATCCACGATTTTGACGAATACTCCCGGCAGGGGCTGTCCCACCGTTCCCTCCTTGAAGCCACATGATGTGGAGGGACGGCTTGTGGCACAGGGACGGTTTACGGCAATAACCGGGGAGCATTCAGTCACTCCATATCCTTCAATCGGGCGAATGCCGAATCGCTCTTCGAATGCTTGCGCGAGGCGTAGGGGTAACTTTTCCGCACCCGTGAGTACTACACGAAGCGAGGCGAATTGTTCCGGCGTGCAACGCTTCCAATACAGTTGCAAGAACGTAGGAGTTGTCACAAGCAAGGTCACACGGTACCGTTGGACAAGCCGGCCAATGGCTCCAGCGTCTAGGGGGGAGGGATGATACACGACCCCTACTCCATGAATGCCTGTCAACCAAATCGTCGCGAGATATCCGAACGAATGAAAGAACGGTAATATTCCCAGCATCCGATCATCAGGAGCAAACGCAAAGACCTGTGCCACTCCGTCGACGTTGGACACTAAGTTGGCGTGGGTCAACATGACGCCCTTGGGCTCTCCCGTACTTCCGCTGCTGAAAATGATGGTCGCAAGATCGTCGAGCCGGGGAGTTCGCGGAGCTCCCGCGATTCGCTCGAGCAAGGAATCCGGCGCGCAGCATGCCAGGAGTGCTGCTACAGCCCGATCAGCATGGCTCACGTGTGAGCGGATATCCTCGAGCCACACAAGGGTCTCGACAGGGGGAAGATTGAGTTTGGCTTTCTGGACAAACACTCGACTGGTCACCAGCGTTCTGATCCCCGCCTGTCTCAGGGCGGACTCCATCCCCTCACGCCCGGCAGTGTAATTCAG
>RFGT01000107.1 GCA_003696975.1 Nitrospirota bacterium
AGAATAAGTAGTGAATAAAATTGGATAGTTTGTCGATTTGATGGGGGTACTTTGAATATAAATGAAGTAGAGGAATGGATAAGAAGAGATTGCTAAGAGCTGAGAGAGGATTGAATTGGAGTTATCAACAGATGTTGATAAAACTGTGAATAACTGGAGGATTGTTTCGTGGATTCTCTCTCAATATGGAAAAAAACCTTGAATATTCTTGAAGATCAAGTTGGAAAAGAGGTTGTAGAGGAATGGTTTCGTCAAACACGGTTGGGAGAAATTCAAGGATCTGCTGTTAAAGTAATTGTACCTAATAAATATGTTGGAGAGTGGCTTGGGAGAAACTACCGAAAAGTTCTCATTGATGCTCTGAGGATGGCAAATGTTGTTCATGATAACGAGGGGGTGGATATCCTCTTTGTAACAGGAGAGAATGTCCAACAAAGAGAAGAGCTGTCCTCGATGAGGGAGAGAAATTTGACCCTTCCGGGAGGACGCATTCGGAGACAGTTACCTAACCCTAAATATACCTTTGAAAACTTTGTCGTGGGAGCAAGCAATCAGTTTGCTCATGCAGCGAGTTTAGCTGTAGCTGAGGCCCCAGCTCAGGCCTATAACCCATTCTTTATCTATGGAGGCGTTGGACTAGGAAAGACACATCTTTTGAATTCTATTGGAAATTTTGTGTTAAATCGCCAACAGGATCTAAGGATTGCCTATGTTACCACTGAGCAATTCACGAATGAGGTCATTAACTCTATTCGCTATGACCGGATGCAGGATCTAAGACGGCGGTATCGGAGCATAGACATGCTTCTCATCGACGATATTCAGTTTTTGGCGGGGAAAGAGCGAACACAAGAGGAATTCTTCCATACATTCAATGACTTGTATGAGGCAAGGAAACAAATTGTCCTATCAAGTGATCGCTTTCCCAAAGAGATGCCTTCTATGGAAGAGCGCCTACGTTCGCGGTTTGAATGGGGCTTAATCGCTGACCTCCAACAACCAGATATGGAGACACGCATTGCCATCCTTCGTAAGAAGTCAGAGGATGAGGGGATTGTTATAGGAGATGATGTGATTCAGTTGCTGGCAACACATCTCAAAAGCAATATCCGAGAACTTGAAGGAGCCCTCATCCGGCTTGGGGCTTATACCTCCCTCACCGGGCAACAGATTACCGTTGAGATGGCGAGAATGGTTCTCCGAGACCTATTGGGAGAAATAAAAAAGGTGATCACAGTGGAGGATATCCAACAGGTGGTGGCAACTCGCTTTCATGTTAAAGTGTCTGAGCTGAAATCAAAACGCCGGACTAAAACTTTAGTGTATCCTCGTCAGATCGCCATGTATCTCTCACGAGAGTTGACGGAGACTTCCTTTCCGGAGATCGGGAAACAGTTTGGAGACAAAGATCACACCACGATCATCCATGCTTGCAAACAGGTTGAAAAAAGTATGGAAAAAGACCCTACCCTTCGCGGGGTTATTCAAAGTCTCAAAGATGAAATCACTAGAGCCTGACGATTCTGGTATAATAATAGAATTGCTATAATCGCTTATCCTATGAAAGTCACCGTTACAAGAGACGAGCTTCTCACTGCGTTACAGCGAGTTCAAGGGGTAGTAGAAAAACGCAATACTATGCCCATTCTCGCGAATATTCTCCTTGAAGCCAAATCAGAAGGGCTTGATATCCTTGCGACTGATTTAGAGATTAGTCTCCGAGGCTTCTATAAGGCTACGGTAGATGAATGCGGAGCGGTGACATTTTCTGCACGTAAGTTGCTAGAGATTCTCAGAGAAATCAAAGAGCCTGAGATTGTCCTTAGTGTCAGTGAGACTAATGTAGTCCATATTAAAGCAGGACGAAGTCAGTTTAAAGTCATGGGACTCCCTAGCCAGGATTTCCCCGTACTTCCTGCTATCGATCGTGATGGCCTCATCCCTGTACCTGGGGCTGGGATCCTCGATCTTTTAAAAAAGACACTCTTTGCGGTAGGAGATAATGACACACGGTATGTGTTGAATGGGCTATTTATTCTTGTCAGCCCACAGGGACAAGCAACTCAGATACGGTTTGTGGGAACGGATGGGCATCGGTTAGCCGTCGCTGAGCAAACAGTCCAGATTCCACGTGAACAGAGCCAGGCCCGGGAGATGAAAGTCATCATCCCTAAAAAGGCTGCTTATGAGATGAAACGGTTACTCGAAGAAGATGAGACTGAACCCCTTCTTGGGTTTACCAAAAACCTCTTAATCTTTCGAAAGAGTGGGTTAGTCCTTACCTCGCGACTTATTGAAGGAAATTATCCAAATTATCAACAAGTTATACCAAAAGATTCTCCTCAAAAAATTGCGGTTCAGCGAGAGGAGCTCGAAGGGGGACTCCGGAGAGTTTCTCTCCTTTCGCGGGATAAAACATATACTGTCAAACTCACCTTTTCCCGTGACCATATCTCCCTCTATGCCAGCCACCCTGATATTGGGGAAGCAACTGAAGAGATTCCGGCATCTTTTCAAGGAGGAGATACGTTTTCAGCAGGGTTTAATGCGAAATATCTTCTCGATGTCCTAAACGTCCTGTCAGAAGACCAGGTGACTCTACAAATGGAGTCCCCCCTTAGCCCTTGCTTAATCCGGGAAGGAGAAGCGACAGGGTTTAAAGCTGTGGTCATGCCTGTTAAAGTTTAAGAGCCTTCGACACAGACAGAATAGCAGAACCAATCCGCCAGCTTTTGGTCTTATTGCAATATTTGTTTGGAAGCTGCTCATAACGGTTTGACAAAATTATGACTTCCAGGAGCCATGACGCCTCAACAATAACGCAGGACGCCACTTATCGCCCTGAACACATTCAAGTCCTTGAAGGGCTGGAGGCCGTGCGAAGGCGCCCCGCCATGTATATCGGTAGCACGGGTATTGAGGGGCTTCATCACCTTGTCTATGAAGTGGTGGATAACAGTGTCGATGAACATATGGCGGGATTTGGGGACACGATAGAAGTCGTCTTAGAGATCGATGGAAGCGTAACAGTTATTGACAATGGCCGAGGGATTCCAACAGGTATTCATCCCACCCAACAAAAATCTGCTGCGGAAGTCGCCCTGACCGTACTTCATGCTGGAGGGAAATTTGAACAAGGCGCCTATACAGTCTCCGGAGGGCTTCATGGGGTGGGTATTTCCGTCGTGAATGCCCTTTCAGAGTGGCTCGAATTGGAGATTTGGCAGAATGGGCAAGTATTTGAACAGCGCTATGAGCGGGGGGTACCTCTCGCTCCCTTGCAGGTTACAGGAAAAACCAAAAAACGCGGTACCAAGATCACCTTCAAGCCAGACCCCCTCATCTTTGAAACTACGACATTTAGTTTCGATATTCTTGCTCAACGGTTCAGAGAATTAGCCTTTCTCAACAAAGGGCTGACCATTGCCCTCACGGACAAGCGCAAAGAGAAAGAACAAGTTTTCTGTTACAAAGGGGGTATTGTCTCCTTCGTTGAGCATCTCAACGAGGCCAAAACTCCTTTACACAGTCCCATTCTTATCCCGATTGAGAAACCTGATCTCGTAGGGGAAGTCGCGCTCCAATATAACGAAGGTTACACGGAGAACCTGTTCTCCTTTGCAAACAACATCAATACTCGGGAAGGGGGAACCCATCTCGTTGGATTCAAAGCAGCCTTGACGCGGACCATTAATCAATACGCCCAGGCAAACGATCTCCTGAAAAAGGAGACGGAAACCCTAACCGGTGACGATGTAAGAGAGGGGTTGACCGCCGTGGTTAGCGTGAAGGTAAGAAACCCTCAATTTGAAGGCCAAACGAAGGCGAAACTTGGAAACAGCGAGGTCAAGGGCATTGTGGAGGCCGCCGTCAATGAAGGGCTGAGCACGTACTTTGAAGAAAACCCACAGGTCGCCAAGAAGATTGTGAATAAGGCCATCGAAGCCGCTCGAGCCAGAGAGGCAGCACGCAAGGCCAAGGAATTGATCAGGCGGAAGAGCGCATTGGACGGAGGATCGCTCCCTGGAAAACTCGCCGATTGTACGGAAAAGGATCCTGCGTTAAGTGAACTCTTCATTGTGGAAGGGGATTCAGCTGGGGGATCAGCCAAGCAGGGGCGTGACCGACGGTTTCAAGCTATTCTCCCACTCAAAGGGAAGATCCTGAATGTTGAAAAGGCCCGATTCGACAAGATGCTTTCCAGTGAAGAAATTCGCATGCTGATCATGGCCTTGGGTACGGGTATCGGCCGACGTCGTGAAGATGGAGATCATAAAGGGAAAGACGACAAAGACATCTTCGACATCCGACGCGTGCGCTACCACAAGATCATTTTAATGACCGACGCTGACGTGGATGGAAGCCATATCAGAACCCTGCTCTTGACCTTTCTCTTTCGTCAGATGCATGAGCTGATCGAGCAAGGATATGTCTATATCGCCCAACCTCCCCTCTTTAAAGTGAAGAAAGGGAAAGCGGAACACTACCTAAAAGATGAACAGGCCCTCCATAACTACCTTGCCGAGCAGGCAGTGGAGGAAGTAGAGTTGGTTCTTCAGCCAGACGGCCGGTCCATTACTGGCCGGGCCTTGCTCCCCATCTTACAGAAGCTGATCACGTTTGAGACGCTCCTATCCCAATTCACCAAAAATCATGAAGAGGCACGGATCCTTCGCGTCGTTGTAGATGAACCCGCACTCAATCGGGAACTCCTCAAACACGCCTCTGCTCTCAATGAATTACTCGAACGAGTCCGGGCTCGCCTGAGCCAAGTATTAGCTCCCACTTCGACTGTTCAACTGGATATCAGCGAAGATGAGGAGCATCAGTCGAATAAAATCATTTGCCAGGTTTCCGCTAATGGAATAAGTCACACTCTGGAAATTACCCACGAACTCTTGGGGTCGGCCGATTTCCGAGAACTGCAAAAACTTTCGCCTATCAGGATTGGATTAGGACATCCTCCGTTTACCCTAAAAATTCGTGATACAGAGACTATCTGTCATACTTCAGAGGAGCTGGTGCGCACGATCTTAGAGGCAGGGAAAAAGGGCCTCACACTCCAACGGTACAAGGGGTTAGGGGAAATGAACCCCGATCAACTGTGGGAAACCACCATGAATCCTGAAACACGGTCCTTGCTCCAGGTCAAGCTGGAAGACATGACAGGAGTCGATGAAATCTTTACCATCCTGATGGGCGATGAGGTCGAACCGCGACGGCATTTTATCCAGCAGCATGCTCTAGAAGTCCGGCATCTCGATATTTAATTGCACACTCCTTGCTAACACAGGAATGACATCATGCCCGTAGAAGAACGGCTTACCCAGGTTGCCATCGAAGATGAAATGCGTCTGTCCTACCTCGACTACGCCATGAGTGTCATTGTAGGGCGCGCGCTTCCCGACGTGCGAGATGGGCTCAAGCCTGTGCACCGGCGCATTTTGTATGGCATGAACCAGATGGGATTAACGTTCAACCGGGCCTATCGCAAATCCGCCAAGATCGTCGGCGAGATCATGGGAAACTATCATCCCCATGGAGATTCTGCCATCTATGACACCCTGGTTCGCATGGCCCAAGACTTCACCATGCGCTATCCGTTGATTGATGGTCAGGGGAATTACGGATCGGTTGATGGGGATCCCCCGGCGGCGATGCGCTATACCGAGGCGAGACTCACCAAACTCGCTGGCGAAATGTTGGCAGATATTGACAAGGAAACTGTGGACTTCATTCCCACCTATGACGAATCCGACGTTGAGCCGGTCGTCTTACCAGCCAAGGTTCCCAATCTCTTGATCAATGGGGCGGGAGGCATCGCTGTCGGGTATGCCACCAATATTCCCACGCACAATCTAGGCGAGGTGGTCACGGCACTGATCGAGTTACTTGACCATCCTGACCTAACCATTGACGACCTGATGCACATCATCCCTGGTCCGGATTTTCCCACGGCTGGTTTCATCTATGGTACGCAAGGTATCAGAGAAGCCTATCACACTGGACGAGGCCTGCTTATTGTCCGGGCTAAAGCCCATATCGAAACCGATGACCGAACGGAACGCGACCGAATCGTCGTGACCGAGATTCCTTATCAAGTCAATAAGGCCAAGCTGCTGGAAAAGATCGCCGAGTTGATTCAGGAAAAGCGGATTGAAGGGATCTTTGATCTTCGGGATGAGTCTGACCGGGAGGGGCTTCGGGTGGTCATCGAGCTGAAGAAGGGCGAGATTCCACAAATCATTCTCAATCAACTCTACAAACATACTCAATTGCAAATCACGTTTGGGGTCATTCTCTTGGCCCTGGTAAACAATCGTCCTGAAATTCTAAATCTGAAACAAATGCTCCAGGCCTTTCTGGACCATCGGCGAGAAGTTATTCGGCGCCGGACCGCCTTTGAACTCCGGAAAGCCGAAGAGCGTGCGCATGTGATTGCCGGGTTAAAAATTGCGCTGGAACACCTGGATGACGTCCTGACTCTGATCCGTCGAGCGGCTTCGCCGGATGAGGCCAAACTCAGCCTGGTTCACCAATATGCGCTCACGGAACCCCAAGCCACGGCTATCTTGGATATGCGATTGCAACGTCTCACGCAACTGGAGCAAGAAAAACTTCAGCAGGAATACCAGGAACTCTTGGATCGAATTGCCCATCTCACTTCACTATTAGGCTCGGAGGAGCTCATCCGCGAAGTGATCAAAGAAGAACTGAGAGAGGTAAAAGAGGCGTATCAGGACAATCGCCGCACACAAATCGTGCCGGAGGAAGCAGAAATCAATATCGAGGACCTTATTGCCGAGGAACAGGTGGCTGTGACGATTACGCATGCAGGGTATATCAAGCGGCAGCCAGTCTCCCAGTACCAGGCGCAGCGACGCGGCGGTAAGGGCAAGATAGGGATGGGGGTCAAAGAGGAAGATGTGGTGGAGACCCTCTTTACGGCCTCCACGCATGATTTTCTCTTATTCTTTACAGACACAGGGCGAGTATATTGGCTCAAGGTCTATGAAATCCCTGAATCTAGTCGGACGAGCAAAGGGAAGGCGTTAGTGAATCTCCTACCCTTGAGCCCCGACGAGCGGGTCACGGCCACCTTGCCTGTGAAAGAGTTTCGTGAAGATTTGTATGTCGTGATGGCTACACGCCGGGGAGTTGTGAAGAAGACCCCCCTGTCTGCGTATAGCAATCCGCGGCAAGGTGGGATCATCGCCTTGACCTTAGATGATGGGGATCGCTTGGTCGGCGTAGAAATGACCAATGGATGCCATGAAATTCTCCTGGGGACGAAACAAGGTATCGTCATTCGCTTCTCGGAACAGGACGTGAGACCCATGGGGCGGACAGCTCGGGGAGTGAGAGGAATCACGCTTTCAGAAGGCAATGAGGTGATTGGCATGACGACAATGACCCCAGACGCTACAACCTCTATTCTCACCGTCACCGAGAAAGGATTTGGCAAACGGACTCTGCTCCAGGAGTATCGCCTCCAAAGTCGAGGGGGGCGAGGCGTTATCAGCGTCAAGGTCACCGAGAGGAATGGGATGGCGGTATCCTTTCATCAGGTCCGCGATACCGATGAGGTCATGATCGTGACCGCTGCCGGGAAAATTCTGCGTATGCGTATTGATGACCTCCGAGAAATCGGCCGTAATGCGCAGGGTGTTCGCCTCATTGATATGGAAGAGGCCGATCGAGTCGTCAGCGTGGCAAAACTGGCCGAATCAACTGACGATCGGTTGGAGGAGGAGCAGCCCCCGCAACAGTCGTGTGACGCTCTTGATGTTGATGACACTGAACTCCCTGCAGAGAATCCACCGATTCATGAATGACGGGATAACACGTGCTCCTCGCCTATGACATCAGGCAAGAAACCACTCGATCCTATCGTCAAAGTTGGATTGGGGATCTTTGTTGGCGCCTTTCTCCTGATTGGGATTGGGATGTTTCTCTCCCGGCCGGATCGATCGATCCCACCTTACAGCGTTGGGTCCCAGGAGGGAACAGTGGTGGCCATCCATCTTCCGCCGTGGACCACCGATCATGAAATTGCCGCCTTGATTCAACGGTTCCAAAAAGTCCGGCGGGAGACACACAACTTTGCCTCCATGAAGATCCGACCCACCACTCCACAGGATTCCAGAGGGCTGTACCAACGAATGACGGTTTATATCTTTTCCTCTCCTGAGTGGGCTGAGCCTGAGACGTTGCATCGCTACCTTACCGCCTCTAAAGGAGATCAGGTTGACCAAGCTTTCAAGCGAGAATTTGAACAGGCAGCTCGAGGGGGCTATCGGTTCGATGAGCAGATAGAGGAAGGATGGTTAGGGCCTATTTCTCCACCGGGTCATCTTCCCTCCCAGCAGGTTCGCTTGTTGTTTCGGGAGACGGTGAGCGCTGACTCGTCGGCCATGCAGCGGAAAGACGAGCCGGGTGGTCAAGGGTAAGGGCTTTGGCAATGAGTTCGGTCAAGCATTGACGGAGAGCAGGATTACGGACTCCTGCGGTGCAATGGATTGCACGGGCGAGCATGTCAGGGGATGGCGAACCGAGAGGCGGCCCCTCTGAAGGTGGTGGAGTCGGAATAGGAGGGAGTGTCCCTACACGCAAGGCGAGATCTCGAATAAGGGAACATTGCGTCACTGCCTGAATGGAAGCAAGCAGTGAAGGCTTCAACAACGCCAACTGGTGCAACCAGACGGAGTTGTCAACCGTAATAAAGAGTTTGTAAGACTTGATGGCGCGTGGCCACGTGTGAGCGGCAACGGTCGGTCCCACAATCTGGGTCCAGTACCGCTGGAGACGAAATTCCCACCATTTCACCTCGAATCTGTGAGTTCGGGCAATTCGTCTGAGGACAGTCTGAATAGGGGTGAAGGGTTGGTGAGTCATCTCTCTTTTCGCTTCTGTTTTCTCTTACAAAAGGGCTTCGAGAAAAATTGCTCAGACACGAGCACGGGACAATGCCAATAGCTTCCGAAAAACTCATCGCCACGAATCGGAAAGCTTATCATGATTATACCATTGAAGAGACGCTGGAAGCAGGGCTGGTCCTGACCGGCACGGAGGTAAAGGCCTTACGAGAAGGGCATGTGAACCTCCGCGAAAGTTACGCCACCGTGGCAGAAGGAAAGGCTATCTTGCACAACTGCCATATTGGACACTATAGCCATGGCAATCTGATGAATCATGATCCCCTGCGACCACGTGTTCTGTTATTGCATCGAAAGGAAATTCAGCGGCTAATCGGGAAAGTGCAGCAACGCGGGTTGACGCTTATTCCCCTCCGGATCTATTTCACAGCCAGAGGATTGGCGAAGATCGAACTAGCCCTTGCACGAGGGAAACGAGCTTATGATCGTCGAGAGACGGTCAAGGAACGGGAAGCCCGACGAGAGGTGGATCGTGCCATGAAGACTGCGGGGCAGAGGCGACGCGTATCCTAAAAGGATTGACAACGAAACTAGCTGGGTGAAGCCCTTAGCCTGCGGCGGTATGCGAACGGGAAAGAGTAACACGGTTAACACCGCATTCACAGGGCGGCCATGAAAATCCTAGCGGCAGACTTTGTCCGCAGTTGTCTCCATCCCGAAGAGTACCCGCGGGAGAGGTTTCCTGAAATTGCTTTTGTGGGACGTTCCAACGTGGGAAAGTCTTCGTTGCTCAATTCCCTGGTCCAACGCAAAGGGCTGGCCAAAATCAGTGCTACGCCAGGTAAGACGCGCCACGTCAATTTCTTTCGCGTGGCCACGAACGATCCCATACTCCGGGTGCTCTATTTCGTGGACTTGCCAGGGTATGGATATGCCCATATCTCGAAAGCCTTTCGGGCTCAATGGGTCTCAATAGTTGATCAATATTTTCAACGACTTCCGGCCAAACGCGTTGTCCTCTTTGTACTCGATTGTCGAGGGCTTTCTCCACTCGATCAGACTACCTTTGCCTGGCTCACAGACCAAGGGATTACCCCGCTCCTGCTAGCGACAAAGGTAGACAAGTTGCCTAGCCATCGACATCAAGCGAGCGTGGACCACATTCGTCAAAGCTTGGCGATAGGCGAGACCATTCGCATTCTGACCTATTCCTCCCGAACCCATGAGGGCCGGGTAGAAGTCTGGGGAGCAATACGAGAGCGCATGATGATGGAAGGTTAAGGAACCTCAAGAGGCGTGGTACTATGAAATTTCACTTCGATATAAGCCTTATCTTTCAACTCTCTCACCCAGGCCTGATAGGCTGCATCGAGTTTTTGCTGGTAAAGCCTCTGGTGAATCTGCTCGCGGACGGCTTCGAGCGGCTTGACTGTTGGGGGTTTGACTTCCTCCAAGGCGAGAATATGAATTCCCAGTCGGGTCTGAATGGGATGGCTGAACTCCCCGGGTGACAACTGTTCCAGGACCGCGGCTAAAGGAGCCAGCAACTCCTCACGTCGCACATACCCTAGGTCCCCGCCATGAGCACGTTCGGGACCGTCAGAGTATCGTTCTGCCAGCTTAGCGAACGCCGCTCCTGCCCGGAGTTCCTCAAATACACGCTGAGCGCGAGCCTTCGTTTCGCGTTCAGACTCACCAGGCCGGGGAAGAAATAAGATTTGGCGCAGGTGATATTCCGGGGGATTCAGAAATTGATGAGAGAACTGCTTATAGTACGCTTGGATTTCGCGAGGTGAAACCACTACGTGTCGTCGGATGCTAAAGTCTCGGACTCGCTGGAGAAGTAGCTCTTCTCGAAGACGCTGGCGAACAAGCGGCTGGGGCAGCGCAGATGCTCCGTTTGTGGAGAGCTTCTGCAGGGCTCCTTCGACCTGCTCGTCCGTGACGGTGAGCCCCAATGCCTTGGCTTCTTGGAGTTGGAGTTTCCGTTCTATCAGCCGATTGAGCACATCGTATTCCTTTTGCTGAATCCGTCGTTGCAGCTCGGCTCCGCTAAAGCGGGCCTGTAGTCGGATGCGTTCATCCCGAAGCTCACGCTGAAGTTCGGAAAGGGTGATCACCTCTGTGTTAACAATCGCGGCAATACCGTCAGCTAACGGTTTGGCTGCGGGAGAAGATGCCGGGAAAATGGTTCCCTCTGCCACAAGCCAGGCCAGGGCCATCCATAGAAGTCTCACTTGCAGGCCTGGCCAATATGGCCTGCCCCGAAGGCTAGCCAGGATTACCTGAGCGAACCAAAGACAGGGGTGCCATTGGGAAGGCACCTGCTCCCACGAGATGTGCCGTACCGTGGCAACGTTAGTGAGAAGACAAGGCATACTGCTGAAGGCCCTTCAAGACGTGCTGGAGTTCTTGCTCAAGAGAGGCCCAATCTTGGCAAGTGGTCGAGAGTTCAATGGTCCGGGGAGCAAGAAATCGAAGCCGACCCTGGGCAGCGTCCATCAACCACTGAATCCCTGACGCGGACAGGGTAACGTTGGGGCGAAACACGAGACTGATCCCTCCAGGCTTTGTTTCTACCGTTTCCACCCCACTAGCCTTGGCTAAGATCTTGATATGCATCACTTCAAATAACCGCTCCACGGGGTCAGGCAGTAGTCCATAGCGATCCTGAATCTCGCCGTGCAAGACAGCGAGCTCCCCAATATGCTGGCAGGAGGCCAAGCGCTTGTACAGTGACAAACGCTGATGTTCATCTTCCACGTATTCTTGCGGAATATAGGCAGATACTGAGAGGTGGAGCGTGGGATCGTAGTCTTCCTCCACCTGCTGCCCCTTTAATTGTTGAACCGCTTCTTCGACCATTTTCATATAGAGATCGAGTCCCACCGCGGCAATATTGCCGGACTGCTGCTTCCCAAGCAAATTTCCAGCCCCTCGAATTTCAAGGTCGGCTGCAGCAATCCGAAACCCCGATCCCAAATCAGCAAATTCCTGAATGGCCATGAGACGCTTCTGGGCCTCAGTCGTGAGGACTTCCTCATTGGGGAAGAAAAAGTAGGCATAGGCCTGTTCCCCAGCACGGCCTACTCGACCGCGAAGTTGGTACAACTGAGCTAACCCGAAGAGATCAGCCCGGTCGACAAGAATCGTGTTGGCCCGGGAGAGATCCAGGCCCGATTGGATGATGGCGGACGCCACGAGCACGTCAGCTTCCCCATGGAAGAATCGCAACATGACTCCTTCCAGCACGCGTTCGGGCATCTGTCCGTGAGCCATGATCACCCGAGCCTCCGGCACAAGCTCCTGGAGCCAGGCTGCCGTCCGTTCCATGGTTTCCACACGGTTATGCACATAAAACGTTTGTCCGCCTCGGGCCAACTCGCGGCGAATGGCTTCTCGCACCACATGAGGGTCAAAACGGAGAACATGCGTCCTGATGGCTAACCGACCTGCCGGCGGGGTGTCAATTACCGACAAATCCCGAACTCCGGAAAAAGCCATTTGCAGGGTGCGCGGAATAGGAGTCGCGGTGAGGGTCAGCACATCGACGTGGGTGCGAAGCTGTTTTAAGCGTTCCTTATGACGCACGCCAAACCATTGCTCCTCGTCAATGATAACTAATCCCAGATTTTTAAACTGCACATCCTTTTGAAGGAGCCGGTGGGTCCCGATAACAATGTCGATGACTCCCGAGGCCAAATCTGCCAGGAGAGCTTTCACATCACGGGGCGTTTGAAACCGAGAGAGCACGCCAATGCGCACGGGAAATGCCGCGAATCGTTGGCAGAACGTTTCGTAATGTTGCTGGGCCAGCAAGGTCGTGGGCACCAGGACTGCCACTTGCCGCCCGTCTTGGACCGCGGTGAAGGCGGCTCGCATGGCCACTTCGGTTTTCCCGTATCCCACGTCACCGCAGACCAGGCGGTCCATGGGCTTAGGCGATGCCATATCGCGGCGAATCTCCTCGATAGCCCGCAACTGATCAGGCGTTTCCTCGTAGTCAAACGCCGCCTCGAATTCATGGGTCAAGAGCGGATCTTCACGGTAGGTTCTGCGTTGAATGACTTCGCGACTAGCGTACAGTTGGACAAGTTCCTTGGCCATATCTTCGATATTTTTTCTGACACGCGCCGTGGTTTTGGCCCAACTCCCACTCCCCAGGCGATCGAGTTTGGGGACGTGCTGTTCCGCTCCACGATAGCGTTGAATCTGATTGAGGCGATCCAAGGGCACGTACAGCGTGTCCTGGCCCGCAAACTGGAGGATCAGGTAATCGCTTTCGAACCCTTGAACGGAGAGACGGCGAAGTCCTTGATACCGACTGATGCCATAATGGACATGGACGACATAGTCCCCGACATTCAGATCATCCAGAGACGAGAGAAAGGTCGCTGCCTTGCTCTTGCGAGGATGCCGAAGGCGAGAGGACTTAGCAAAAAGTTCTTCTTCCGTGACAATGGTGAACCGTCCCCCATCCCAGACGAACCCCGACGACAGCAAACCATGGGTGATGAAAAATGGAGTCTGCGCCGCGAACGTCGGGGCCCAGAAACGCGGCTCCCAATTGACGGCTGGTGCCTCGTGTTCGGAAAACAGGGTCAGCAAGCGTCCAGCTTGGCCATGATGCCGGGCCACCACCAGAACCGGACCTTTGTGTCGCAGGGATTCAAGCGTTTGCTGGGTCTGACGAAAGGCCATGCCCTGAAGCCCTAGCCCCACGCTTCGGGGACTCTGAACAGGAAAGGAAACAATAGGATGCCACTTGTCTTCACCTGGTGGGTGCAGATCGCAGGCAAGGGTTGTCCAGGCCTTGAACATGGGCTGCAGGTCTTCCCAGTGGAGGTAGAGGGTCTCGGGAGGAGGATAGGCTGAGGAATGGTGCGAACTCTGCTCCCACGCGGTCACCACGTTCTCCCATACCTGCTTGGCCTGCTTGACCAACTGCCCGGGACGATCCAGCACCACAATGGACGGTTCGGGGAAATACTCGATGAGTGTATGGAGTGGGGAATAGATTTCAGGACAGTACCATTCAGCGTCGTTGGGGATGCCTGCTCCGGCGCTGTCGAGATCTTGAGACGGCCGCACGTATTCCCGGGCAGGCAGGATCCACCCTTGAGAGAGCGACATTGTGGATTCCTGGGTGGAGGGGTCGAAGAGTCGTGTGGATTCCACTGTATCTCCGAGAAACTCTATTCGTAAGGGATCGTCATAGGCAGTGGAAAAGATATCGATAATCCCTCCCCGCACGGCAAACTCCCCGGGAATATCAACAACGGAAACCCGTCGGTATCCTAGGCGAAGCAAGTGGACCAGCAGGTGCTCGCGCTCTATCACTGTACCCGGCTTCAAGGACAGACAAGCTCGGGAAAATACCGTTTGTGGGAGGATGCGCTGAAGTCCGGTCTCCAGGGATGCGACTACGATGGTTGGAAGATGTTGCTGCAACCGAAACAACGCGCGCATACGTTGGGCGATCCGATCGGTCGAAGGAGGGACCGCCTCGTAGGGGGCGTGCCCGCGGTCGGGGAAATAGGCGAGCGTCTCTTGCGGAAGGCCGTACAAGGTGTAAAAGAAGTGGAGGTCTTGATAGAGTTGCTCTGCGTCTTGAGGGGTGGGAGTGAGAAGTAGCCAGGAACTCGGCCCACCATGCCCGGCCGTGAGATGCGGATCCCCGGGACAATCGCTCAATAATTGTCGGGGGTGCATGAGCAGGGTGAGCACCCATGCCAGGCAGGCGCCATGGGGTCCGACAATAAAGGCTCTGCCGCTTGGGCATGAAAGGGCTGCCCGCAGAGGACTCAGCACCTGAGCGCAAGTTGTGGGAACGGACATGGTCAGAGGATTGTCTGCCGATTTATCCATGGCGAGAGACATCCACTGTGCCAGACCCGGAGTGGTCTCTGGTGTGGTGGGCTGTGTCACGGAGTGAAGCGTCCTGAGTGGATGAGTGAAGGATTCGCTCGATCAAGTGGCTTGTGGATACGCCAGGCACACAAGGGAGCGCATGAACGGCTCCCCCTTTGGCCTCCACGAGGTCACGTCCAATGATTTGGTCGGGCGGCCAATCGCCTCCTTTGACGAGAACGTCTGGTTGGAGAGCGGCGATTACCTGGAGGGGATTCGGTTCGTCGAAGACAACCACATAGTCCACCATTGCTAGCGCAGCCACCACTTCCGCCCGTTGCGTATCGGGGACAATAGGTCGCCCTGGCCCTTTTCTTAACAGTCGCACAGAGCGATCACTATTCACAGCCACAACCAGGATGTCACCCAAGCTCCGGGCAGACTCAAGATACCGGATATGTCCAATATGCAGGAGATCGAAGCAGCCATTGGTCAATACCACCCGTGCCCCTGCTTTCTGCTGTTGGGTGAGAAGGGAACGCAATTCCGAAAGCGGTTTGACTTTTTCTCGCAAGCGCCCAGACATTTTTCAAGCTCGGGCTTCCGATTTCAAAGAAACTCAGAGGTGCAAGCCGCACCCTCTTGTGATCTCCAATCCGGTAGTATCATACCGCGTTCCAATAGGAAATCCCAGATTTCCCCACCTCATAACGCCATCACCACCAAAATCAGATCCCGGGAGGCGACGGTGTCGAATAGGGGCACACGAAATAGGGATAAAGAGAAGTTGGGACTTGCTTGAGAATCAACAGGCATCTGCTGCATGATGTGACCCGCTGAATAGGACGGATGAGGACCTCACGCCAATACATAATTCCCCGATGGATCCCACACTGAACTCCTAATAAAGGCCTGCATTCACCTCATGCCGTCAAAGACCTTTGGAATGAAACAAAAAATCGGTCTGATAGCCGGGCCGCTTTTGGGTATGATGATGTATGGGTTGCCGCTCTCGTCTTTATCGGAAGAGGCTAAGGCGCTTGCTGCGATTCTCGTGTGGGTGGTGGTGTTTTGGATCAGTGAGGCGATTCCTTTGCCAATGACCGCCTTGCTAGGGGCCGCGGTATGTGTGCTTGTGGGATTGGGAACTGTCAAGCAGGTCTTTGCTTCGTTCGCGCATCCCATCATTTTTCTCTTCATCGGCAGTTTCTTTCTCGCAGAAGCCGTAGTCATTCATGCCCTCGATCAGCGGATTGCCACCTGGCTGCTCTCCCTTCGTTGGGCCACCTGCAGCCCGCGACGCCTGCTCTTCACCATGGGATGTGCGACGGCTCTGCTCTCCATGTGGATCAGCAACACTGCCGCAGCCGCCATTATGGTGCCGATGGTCTTGGGAGTCCTCTCCATGCTGCGAGGCGTGGAAGCTGAGGCCGAAACATCAGAAGCAGGAGCCCTGCTGCTGATCGCGTATGGGGCAGCGGCTGGAGGCATTGCCACCATGGTCGGGACGCCACCTAATTTGATTGGGGTGGGCTTGTTGACAGAACAGGCCCACCGCACCCTGTCATTTCTGGACTGGCTTGCGGTGGGCTTGCCGATCGCTGGGGTGATGCTTGTACTCATCTATCACGTCCTGTTTCGTCTTCATCCATTGCCCCCAACCCTGCCGCTGCTGCAAGAACACGTTCGGAGATTGCAAGTGCAATTAGGGCCGTGGACTCCAGGCCAACGCAACGCCTGTGTGGCCTTGACCCTCGCGGTTGGCTTGTGGATTTTTCCCGGGCTCGCAGGTGCGATCGCAGGGCGAGATCATGAACTTGTCGTATGGTTGAATACGCGACTCCCCAAGGAATTGGTTCCCATTGTTGCCGCTGGGCTCTTGTTTGTCCTCCCCGTGAATTTCCGTACGGGTGAATTTACCCTCTCATGGAAACAGGCGATGAACATCAACTGGGGAACGATCCTGTTATTTGGCGGAGGGTTGACCTTTGGGCATTTGATGGTGGAAACCTCTCTTGCCCGATCGATTGGAGAAGGGTTGGTGACTGTGTTTGGCAGCAGCACGTTGTGGAATTTGACGGCCGTGGCCATTGGTACAGCATTGGTGCTGACAGAGATGGCCTCGAATACTGCGGCGGCCAGTATGCTGGTGCCTGTGGTGATTGCGATCGCCCAATCGGCTAATGTCTCCCCGGTTCCGCCGACTCTAGGAGTGTGCCTGGCAGCCAGTTTAGCGTTCGTCCTGCCCGTATCCACGCCACCCAACGCCATTGTCTATGGCACCGGCTTGGTTCCTCTTCTCTCCATGATTCGAGCAGGCTTGGTTTTGGATATCATGGGCGGTATTGTCATCTGGCTTGCACTTCGGATCCTGTGTCCGGTATTGGGGCTGAGTGAATGACCGATCCACTGGCTATAAAACGACACTGCAAGGTGGCAGTCGTGCTGCCCGCCTTTAATGCGGCCAAGACCTTGAAACAAACAGTTCAGGAGATTCCTCGCGAGTGGGTGGACTGCATTATTTTGGTGGACGATGCCAGCCAAGATCAGACCGCCACCTTGGCGAGACAGTTGGGCCTGTACGTCGTTGAGCATGCGCGAAATCGCGGCTATGGAGGCAATCAGAAGACCTGTTATCAGGAAGCTCTGGCCCAGGGCGCAGAGATTGTGGTGATGGTGCATCCGGATTACCAATATGATCCACGTCAAATCCCCCAACTCATCACACCCATTCTGCTCGGAGAATGTGATGCTGTGTTGGGATCTCGAATGCTGGGAGGCAAATTTCTCCAAGGCGGGATGCCGGTCTGGAAGTTTTACGGAAATGTGCTCTTGACGGCACTGGCCAATTTGGTGCTCAAGGTCTTTTTTTCCGAATACCATTCCGGCTTTCGCGCCTACTCGCGACGCTATTTGGAAACGGTCAATTTCTTGGCAAATTCCGAGGACTTTGTCTTCGATATGGAAATCCTGATTCAAGGTATTATCCACGAACTGCGAATCTGTGAGATCCCAATCTCCACACGTTACCCTCCTGAAGCGTCACAAATTGGCGTACTCAAAAGTCTCAAATATGCCGGATCCATTTTGGTGGTGCTTACACGCTTCTGGATCCATCGGAGGGGGTGGCATCGCTTTAAGAGTTTCGCCCCGATGTCTTCCAACCCGGTCGATCCCCTCACCTAGCCGTGGATTGTTTCTTGGCACCGGTCAGGGCGCCCGTTTTTAGCCTTGAACCTTTCCATTGACAATCCCTGAGGCTTGACTATAATGCACATCCTCTTCTTGTGTAAAAAGGATCTCCCATGCCAGTTCATATTGTGGTGGTCAGTGCGGATCAGCATCTGGCTGACCAAGTCTCCGAGCCTATGCCTCACCGTGTTCGGATCTCTGTGGTTCGCACGATTGAGGAGCTTTCTCAAGAGGTCCAAACCCAATCGATCCAGGGCGTGGTTGTTGATCCGATGAATGCCGCCCATATGCTGCAGGCGGTGACGCAATCTGTCGATCTCTCGCGAACAGCAGTAGTAGTCGGACCGCCTCCCGTGCTTCAGGCGGCTGCGAGACTTGGGGAATGGCTTGGAAATGGGAGGAAGACTGCGGCGGCTCAGGGCGGTCGAGAGTGGACATTAGAGGACTTCGTCGAGTCAAAATTTGAGGAGTTTGTGAGGGCCATGAAACTGAGCGCTGCACGAAGCTTATACCCCACGCTTATTCGAGCAGTGGAGCGACCCTTGATCAAACTCGCCCTCCAGGAGACCAATGGCAATCAACTGCAAGCTTCTCAACTTCTTGGGATCAACCGCAACACGCTTCGCAAGAAAATGGTAGAACTCAACATCTCTACTAAACGCCAGAGGTCGAGAAATTCCGTCGATCCTGAAGACAAACCGTAGGCTACTTTGGCTTATCGGTAGCTCCTCCAGATGACGGTTCATGGGAACATCGCGCAAGTAAGCTTGTGAGATGAGAAACGCGAGGATTTCTTGACAAGGCGCTCAAGGGTTCTCTAGCATGTCCAAATTACGTAGAGGCGCGTAGCTCAGGGGGAGAGCGCTACCTTGACACGGTAGAGGTCGGCGGTTCAAGACCGCCCGCGCCTACCATGTTTTAGGCTTAGACGGTGAAGGCCCTGTTCCCTGACCGTTGGGGAACAGGAGCCCGGTGATGAGGTGTACACTTCATGTCTGTGCATGCCCACGAGTCCCAGCGGGATACCACCGCATCCCTGATTAGAGTGACCTTGCCTGACGGCACGACCCATGTGGTGCCATCAGGGACCACCGCCAAAGAACTCTTGCGGAAGTATACCAGGCAGAATGCCCACGAGATCTTGGCTGTGAAGGTGAACGGGCAGCCTAAAGATCTCAATACCTCGCTTACTGAGGATGTATCCGTTGAACCAATCACCTTTGCCTCTCCCGAGGGAAAAGAGATTTATCGTCATAGCAGTGCGCATATTATGGCGCAAGCTGTGAAAGAGGTCTTCCCTTCGGCGCTTTTGACGATTGGCCCTCCAATTGATGAAGGGTTTTACTATGATTTCGACTTTGAGCGGCCCTTTACGCCGGAAGATTTGGAAAAAATTGAACTGCGAGCGCGGGAGATCATTAAAGCCAATTATCCCATTGAACGGCTAGAGATGTCGAAAGATGAGGCAATACAGTTTTTCCATGACCGGGGCGAGCGGTTCAAAGCCGAGATTATCCGACAAATCGAAGACCCTCAGGTCTCGCTGTATCGCCAGGGAGACTTCATCGATCTCTGCCGGGGACCGCATGTGGAATCGACCGGGCGGATCAAAGCCTTGAAGCTGCTCTCCAGTGCCGGGGCGTACTGGCGGGGTGATGAGCGAAATCCCATGCTTCAGCGCATCTATGGCACGTCCTTCCCTTCTCAGGAAGAACTCGATGCGTATTTAACAAAACTCGAGGAAATCAAACGGCGGGATCACCGAAAGGTAGGGAAAGAGCTTGACCTGTTTAGTATCCAAGACGAAACCGGACCGGGGCTTATCTTATGGCATCCAAAGGGGGCATTGATTCGGTTGCAGATTGAGAACTTTTGGCGGGAGCAGCACCTTACGCAGGGATATGAATTGGTCTACTCCCCTCATGTGGCTCGTCTGGAATTGTGGAAAACCAGCGGGCATGTGGACTACTACCGGGACAATATGTTTGCCCCAATGAGCGTAGAGTCCGCGCATTACCAACTGAAACCTATGAACTGTCCCTTCCATATTCTGGTGTATAAGAGCCACCTTCGCAGTTATCGCGATTTACCCATCCGATACGCGGAATTGGGCACGGTGTATCGTTACGAACGGTCAGGGGTGCTTCATGGGCTTTTGCGGGTACGAGGGTTCACGCAAGATGATGCCCATATTTTTTGCCGGCCCGACCAAATTGAAGGAGAAGTTAAAGCGGTGTTGACGCTGACGATGCATGTGCTGCACCGATTTGGATTCACGGACTGCGAGCTCTACCTTTCAACCCGCCCTGAGCACGCTGTCGGGTCGCAGGAAAAATGGGAGCAGGCCACTGCGGCGTTGGAGGCAGCCTTGCAAGGTGGTGGGTTTGCGTATACGATCGATCCAGGGGAAGGGGTCTTCTATGGACCCAAGATCGATCTGAAAATCAAGGATGCTCTCGGGCGAGCGTGGCAATGTTCCACCGTCCAAGTGGATTTCAACAATCCTGAGCGGTTTGGGTTATGCTACATTGGCGAGGATGGAAAGGAGCATCAGCCTATCATGATTCATCGGGCATTGCTGGGGTCCATTGAGCGGTTCTTTGGGATCTTGGTCGAGCATTATGGCGGGGCCTTCCCCGTGTGGCTGGCTCCGGTACAAGTGCAGGTGTTGCCCATTACCGACAAGCAACATGCCTATGGCCAAACGGTTGTTCACCATCTGCGCCGAGCCGGGTTGCGAGCGGAACTCGACGCACGCAATGAGAAGATCGGCTTGAAAATTCGTGAGGCTGAAAAGGCCAAGATTCCGTTTATGGCAGTGGTTGGCGAACGGGAGGCTCAAAGCGCTACGGTATCAGTTCGGGAGCGAGGAGGGGTCAATAAAGGGGTTATGACCGTTTCCGAAGTAGTGGATCTCGTTCGGAGCTGCATGCCCTCAGATGAACTGGCGAGTGTGCCCCAGTAGAGCCTTAGAGCATGACGCGACCTCTGCTGACAAAATATCGAGTGAACCATATGATTCGGGCACCTGAAGTCCGAGTCATTGGACCAGAGGGTGAGCAATTGGGCATTATGAAGAGCCATGAGGCCCTCAAGCAGGCACAAGAGATGGGGTATGACCTCGTTGAGGTTTCACCCAATTCCGTACCTCCGGTCTGCCGAATTATGGATTATGGGAAGTTCAAGTATGAGCAGAGCAAAAAGGAGCACAAGATTCGGCAGCATCAAAAGTCTACACATGTGAAGGAGATCAAACTGAGGCCGCGAACGGACAAACACGATCTTGAGACCAAGGTCCGACAGATTCGAAACTTTCTCGCAGACGGGAACAAGACGAAGGTCACCGTGATGTTTCGGGGGCGAGAAATGGCCAATCAAGAACTTGGACGCGCGGCGATTAATAAAGTGATCGAGGAGATCAAGGAAGTGGGGGTGATCGAGATGGAACCCAAGATGGAAGGCCGCAATTTGTACATGATTGTAGCTCCCAAAAGTTAACCGCGAGGGAATCATGGCGCGACAGAAATTGAAAACCCATTCGGGTGCAAGTAAACGATTTCGACGAACCGGAACCGGAAAGCTCGTGCGACGACGAGCGGGTGTACGACATATCTTGACAAGCAAACGGGCTAAACGGAAACGGCGGCTACTTCAAACTGTTCCAGTGGCCAAAAGCGATCAGAAGACTGCCACCAGGCTTCTCCCCTATTCATAACTCACACCGAGTAGGGCAGGAATAAAAGAAATACGCTTATAACACGAAGGGAGGAAATACGATGCCTCGGGTAAAAGGGGGTCCACAAACGCGACGCAGACGAAAGAAGCGGCTCAAGCTCGCGAAGGGACAATACGGCGCGAGAAGTCGGCTGTTTCGGACAGCCACAGAAGCTGTGGACAAAGGCTTGGCATATGCCTATGCAGGACGGCGGCAACGCAAGCGAGATTTTCGCCGACTTTGGATTGCACGGATCAATGCCGGGGTGCGAGCCCAGGGTTTGACCTATAGCCGATTCATGCATGCATTGCGGGAAGCCAATATAGTACTGGATCGGAAAGTTCTGTCTGATATGGCCGTCCGAGATCCTCAGGGGTTCACGTATCTCGTGGAATGCGCAAAGGGCGGAGGCGTGAAGTCTGCTACGGGATAACGCCTAGTCCTTCCTGTGCCCACCTTTGACATAAGGTATCAAGATTCAACTCAAATACGGCAACAGGCTTTTCCACGTGCCAAGCCTCGAGTACGGCGGGGTGCAATTCGCCAATCAGCCCGATCTGGCAGGTATTCCAGATAATACGTCCAGCGCGTCCCTCAAGAAAGGAGGGATGAGGGATAGGCTCCAGGATATAGGGTGTCAAGAGATAGTACAGCAGCATATCCAAGGTTGTGTGCACTTCCGAGAAATTGGCTGCTGGATGAGCCACAAGCGCGCCGAGCTTTGTGAGAGTCAGCGATCCATTTTCCTGTGTAGAGTCTGGAATGGCTACTTCTCCTACTTCAAACAGGCGGTGAGGATAGAACGATCGAGATGACGCACTTTCTACCCGAAGCAGAGATGGAATGATCCAAGAGCGGAGACAAGAGTAATTGTGCGACATCACGTTTTCAATCTCCAGCACGGCGGTTTCTGGGGTATCAGGGAGGTTCATGCGGCTGAGCAAATCCTCGCGGGACATCAGAATGTTGGAAAATATTTCTTGAAAGCCCGCCCCGATCATCAAATCCCGAACATGGTCGGATAACCGTTCCACGGACGACAGCCCCCCCACGGTAAATTGGGCAGGCATGAGAGGCGTGAAGGAATTGTAGCCCCGACTGATGGCTACATCCTCTGCCACATCCACCTGATGCATAACGTCCTGGCGATATGGTGGAAGGCGCACAGCGAGAGTATGCCGGCTGGCCTTAACGTCATATCCATAGGCGGCGAGTGCCTGCTGAATGGCTTCGGCACCCAAAGGGACACCCAGTGCGGCCTCAATGGCGTGCACCGAGATCCGCTGAATCTGGTTGATGGTGAAGGGTGTACGAAGAGTCCGGCCCCATTCGGTCGTCCAAGGATACACGATGTCGATGGGTTCAATGGTTGCTCCCCGATCAGCTAAATTGACCGCGAAGATATTCAAAGTCAATAACACCATCCGCAGGTCCGTGCCCGTCACTTCCACCATGAGCTCGGTATCACCTGGTTTGACCTCTCCAAGATCTTGACTGTTGATAATCGGCGGAAACGAGAGTACCTGCCCTTCTTGATCCCAGAGCAGGGGGAGCGAGGTGTGACCGGCAAGAATCTCTCCATATTCCTGGCCCTTGGGATGAATAGACAGAATTTCGCCGAGGGTGAGTTTTTCCGTAAATCCGAGAGGAACAAAACGGACCTCATCGGGTTTGACTAGCCCGTAGGTTACCGGAAAACGAATTGCCGCCAAACGATACAACCCGATCGAGACCGTCCAGCGCTTGTGGCCGTAGAGGTCCGCGAGTTTTTCTTGAGCCTGGATCAACTGGGTCAAACTGTCCTCGGTGATTGTGTACCCTCTCGCGCAGCAGGCCACGACGAATGGACGCACGGTTTCGAGCCCGGGCATGACGCGAATCCGCCGCCTGATCCGAGGCTTTTGAGAGAAGAACGAGTAGGTGACAGGTTGCTGTTGAAGGGCGGCCCGAATTTGACGGGCGATCCCTTCAACACACCAAAGATCTGGACGATTGCTGTCCTGAAGCTCAATGCGAAGTTCGCCGGTGGCTGGAACGTGATCCTTGATTTCACCTTTCACCAGGGGAAGCCACGCCTCCAGTTCATGGAGAGCGATGGATCGCCCGAGTAAGTGCTCAAGGTCATGATGGTAAATCGAAATCGTGGGCATCTTCGCACCTGGGCGTCAAAAAAGACGCCTCCGCATTGAACGAATTTTTTCCAGATCGGCGGTGAATAAATCCCGAATATCGTGCAATCCCAGAGCGATCATGGCCATGCGATCCAACCCTAACCCCCATGCGATGACGGGAACTGTCACCCCCAGGGGATGGGTCACTTCTGGTCGGAACAATCCAGCCCCTCCTAATTCCATCCATCCCAATTGTGGGTGCCGGACATGCAGCTCCACAGAGGGTTCTGTAAATGGGAAGTAGGCTGGCAAGAAACGACTTTCTTGAGCATGAGCCATTTCCCTGGCGAATAGGGTCAACAGCCCCAATAGTGTTCGAAAGGTAATATCTTCTCCCAACACAATCCCTTCGACCTGGAAGAAATCCGTGGCATGTGTGGCATCCACTTGATCGTAGCGGAAGCACCGGGCAATTGAAAAATATTTTCCGGGGATGGCTGGATGATGGGCAAGAGTTCGAGCGGAAACTGCTGTCCCTTGGCTTCGTAAGATCAGCCGTCTGGCTCGCTCCCGGTCATACGTATAGCGCCACCCCGTTGATCCCGTGCCCCCCCCATGTTCATGCGCGGCAGCTACCTGGGAAAGAAACGGCTCGGGGATATGCCCGGCATGCGAAGGATATTTCACAAAATAGACATCATGAATAGCGCGGGCCGGGTGGAATTGAGGCATGAACAAGGCATCCATATCCCAAAATTCGGTCTCCACCAAGGGCCCCCGCATTTCCTGAAACCCCATGCTTATTAGCTTGAACTTCACTTGGTCTAGGAATTCCCGGTATGGATGGCGGCGGCCCACGGCCGTGCGAGGCGGGCGGAGTTGAATCGTGTACTTGCGAAACCGCTTGGTCCGCCAGGCGCCATCTTTGAGAAGCTCTGGCGTGAGTTGGGAAATTTCTTCTTCCCCTACCCCGGGCTGACAGGCCACTGCCACGGAACGGCCTAAGGGCGTCAGGCGATATTCTCGGTGAATGCGTTCTTCGATGCGAAAGGGCTCCTGAGGGTTACCTCGCTTCACCGCATACTGGCGAGCCACGGCTTGCAGGACAGAGGGAAGCGTGAGAAGGTCTTGAGCTTGATCGCGCACACGTTCAAGCAAGGTCTCAAGCGCCTCAGCGGTGGGGCTTGGTTGCCCGGTGCGCTCGATAACCCCTCCAGCACCCAACCGAATCGCACCCTCCTTTTTTAAGGCGCCGATAGCCCGACTGATTTCCGTCGGCTCAAATTGGCCGGCGTCAAGAAGGACGGGGATGGTCAGGTGCCGTCCTGCCTGTTCCGCTTCTTCCGCCATATGCAGAATCCATCGGGGAGGCGACCCGCGGGTCAGGTACTCTTTGCCGCGATCAGTGAGAGAAACCCAGAAGGTGACGGTTTCCGACTTGATTTCCAAGAGTTGTTTGGCCACAAGCCATCCCACCGCCATGCTGAGTTGGGAAGAATCAAGCTGGCACCGTTCGTGTAGATGTTGGTCAGAGAGCACGTGATCCGAGGGAGAGAACGCTGCAAGGACTTGGATCTCCAGCGGGTGCAAGCTTTCAGAGAGAGTAGAACGATCCATGGCTCTAGACATGAATGGTTTGTGCCGCAGCTCGTAAAGCGTGAATGGTGGCCGTGTAATCCTGGCTGTGAAAGATGGCCGAACCTGCTACGAGAACCTGAGCTCCGGCCTGCACGACGGCTGAGGCATTGTCGACCTTGATCCCTCCATCGACTTCGAGCAAGGCTCGACTCTGCACGTGGAGCAACATCTGGCGCATCCGGCGGATTCTATCGAGACTTGCCGGGAGAAAATGTTGGCCTCCGAATCCAGGATTCACAGACATGATTAATACCAAATCCACCTCGGGAAGGATCTCTTCAAGTGCTGAAAGGGGAGTGGCTGGATTTAAGGTCACCCCGGCCAGCACACCACATTCTTTGATGGCCTGCACAGTGCGATGCAGATGAGGGCAAGCCTCGACATGAACGGTAAGATAGTTTGCCCCAGCTTGGGCAAAAGCTGTCAGAAACACCTCGGGATTGGTCATCATGAGATGGACGTCCAAGGGAAGGCGTGTAACTTTGCGCAAGGCCTCTACAATTGGCGGCCCTGCGGTCAAGTTGGGAACAAAATGCCCATCCATTACATCCACATGAATCATATCGGCTCCGGCGGCCTCGACTCGCGACACTTCCTCGGCCAATCGGCCAAAATCGGCAGACAGGATTGAGGGGGCGATCAGGACAGCCGACGAGGAGCTCATAAGACACTCCGTTTTTTTCTCAACCGAGCTGCAAAAAAGCCATCCATCTCAAATGGATTGCCTCCTGTCCAGAAATCTCCATCTTGGGAGAGAAGAACGTGACCAGCAGCGGGAAGCCAAGATTCGGCAGATTCGCGGACATATTCGGGGTGGCGCCGGCAGAAGCGAGCCACCACCTCAGTAGTTTCTTCGGGTTCTGTTGAGCAGGCACTATAGACCAACACTCCACCTGGTCTCAAGAGGTCCCCAACGTGATCCAGAATGGTCAGTTGGTTCTCGGCATGGCGGGCAAGCTGGTCCGGACCTTTGAACCATTTGGCTTCTGGATGGCGCCGCAGAATCCCTAGGCCGGAACAAGGGACATCGATCAAGATTCGGTCGAAGGCGCGAGGGAGTACCTCAGGCCAAGGCTTTTGTGACGGAACCGTCAGCAGATCGACCTGCACGGGGTGAACGATCCGCACCCCCAACCGGTGGCAATTGTCCTGCAATCTCTTCAGGCGAGGCTGACTGTGATCCAGTGCGAAGATAACCCCTTGATTCTGCATGAGCGCGGCAAGGTGTGTGGTCTTCCCTCCTGGAGCTGCACAGGCATCTAAGACGAGGTGTCCAGGCTGGACGTCCAACAGAAGGGGCACGAGTTGAGCGGCTTCGTCCTCGACATAGCAAAGCCCTTCTTGTAAGGCAGAGAGCTGGCTAAGGGGGCCGCATTTCTCCAGATAGAGCCCAACCGGACTCACCGCAGTGCTGACGGGATGATATCCGTCTCGAGAAAGCCGAGCTTCCAGCGCCTGGCGCGACAGGCGCAGTGTGTTGGTCCGGAGCGTGATCGGGGGGATCTGCAATGTCTGCCGACAAAGGCGTTCCGCTAAGTCTAGGCCGTGATTCCTGATCCACCGCTCCGCAAGCCAAGAGGGACAGGAATAACGGATAGAAAGAGCCCTACACACATCGTCTTCAAGTGAGGGCCAAGATGGGATGGGGCTACGCAGAAGCTGGCGAAGGACCCCGTTGACAAATCCGGTCCAATCCCGTCCGAGCTCTCCTTTGACCAAGTTCACAGATTCATTGATAGCCGCTGAGGCAGGAATTTTGCTGAGATACAGGAGTTGATAAGCCCCTAAACGAAGGGCGTAGCGGACGGCGAGAGGAAGGCGATGGACCGGGCGATGGCTTACTTGATCGAGACGCCAATCGAGAGTTTCTCGATGCCGGAGTACCCCATAGATCAATTCGAAAGCTAAGGCCGAATCGCAAGGGCTGAGAGGCGAATGACGGGTGACCCGGTCAAAGGCCTCATCGGCAAAGCACAGACGTTGCTCGATGAGGATCAGAACCCGCAAAGCCACCCGGCGAGCTGAGCATATGGAAGCACGGGAGGTATCAGAAGAGGAGATCATGACCAACAATTCAAGGATAAGGAGTTCATGCCCGGGTAGCAAGCGTGGCTGCGAGGCGAATGGCTTCCAGAAGACTCTGGGGATCGGCCGTGCCTTGGCCCACAATGTCATAGGCCGTACCATGGTCCACCGACGTTCGGATAAAGGGTAAGCCCACGGTCACGTTCACGCTGCGGCCGAAGGCCACGGTTTTCAGGGGAATCAGGCCCTGGTCATGGTACATGGCCACCAGTCCGTCGAACTGGCCGCGGACCGCCGCTCCAAAGAGCGTATCGGCTGGCCATGGTCCACTCGCCGAGATACCGGCTCGCTGCGCCTTGCGCACCGCTGGGGCGATCACCCGACGTTCTTCCTGACCAAACAACCCGTCTTCTCCCGCATGGGGGTTCAAAGCGGCCACCCCGATGCGAGGTGCAGCCACCCGAAACAGCTTCTGAAGAGCCATATGGGCCAAATAAATGGTGCGGAGCACACGGGCTTGGGTCAGGAGGGTGGGAAGGGCGCTTAGAGCCACGTGGGTGGTCGCAAAAACAATCTTCAGGGGGCCTCCCACGAGCATCATGCCTGCGGTTTTGGTGTGAGTAAGCGCTGCTAGCAGTTCCGTGTGCCCGGGGTAATCATAGCCTGCCAAATGAAGGGCTTTCTTATTAATAGGAGCGGTCACTATTGCTGCTACTTGTCCTTGTTGGGCCAACTGGACCGCGGTGCGAATATAAGCTACTGAAGCCGCGCCAGGGCCCGCTTGGGCCTTTCCCTGGCGAAATGGACCTAGCGGTTGACCGAGAGGATCGAGCAGGAGAATCTTTGAACGCGACCATGATGACTCATCGGGCTCGGGTGGGCTGGACAGAGGGAGTACCTTCACAGGAAGGTGCAACTGCTCAAGGGTTCGCTGCATGACATCAATTGATCCAATCACAAGCGGCCGGCAGACTCGCCAAACCGCTTGGATGGCCAACGCCTTGGCGATGATCTCGGGCCCAATGCCTGCGGGATCACCCATCGTGATGGCAAGAATGGGCCGGGTTGCATGCAGCGACGAGGCCCGGCGTCGAATAAGCGACTTTGGCGAACGGTGGCTCATGGGGTCACTTTCTCGAGTTTTCCCCTAGCACCTCAGGATGCTTGCGGAGCTCTGCAAGGACCTGCTCTAACACCAGCCGGACGGGCTGTCCGGTCTTTTTGGCAATAGTCAGGCAATCTTGGAATTCAGGGATCACTTTCGTTCCCGCGGGTGTTTGGCCAACTTTAACACGAACAGGACCAACAGAAAGTTTCACGTGCCGGATCGTTCGCGGGAGCACGTACCGATGCAAGGAATATATGCGCACGCCGAACGTAGAGGTCTCCTCAAACAGCGTTTTGGCTACGTGCTCCACCTGTTGGGGATGCGCCAGAGCAGACAAGAGGATTCCGGGCCGGCCTCGCTTCATGATGGTAGGGGTCAGCGTCACATCAACCGCCCCAGCCTGGAACAGCCGCTCTATGACGGCTTCGTAGATCTGGGGGTTCACATCGTCGAGTTGAGTCTCGAGTTGCACAATCGGCTCACTATCTTGGTGAGAGCGCTCAGTCAGAGGTTTCCCAATGAAAATCCGGAGTACGTTTGGCCAATGGGGATCATCATGCGATCCTGCCCCATAGCCGACTAGGTGAGGGATCAGTGGAGGGAGTGGTCGGAAATCTTGCGTCAAGGTTGTCAGCACCGCGAGTCCCGTGGGCGTGGTAAGCTCGTGCTGAGGACCCTCCGCATAAATGGGGATCTGCTTGGAGAGTTCCGCCACTGCTGGACCAGGAACTGGAAGGGTTCCATGCGTGCAACTAATGGAGCCTGCTCCCACATTGACAGGTGATGCCGAGACGCTCCCAATGTTCAGGAGATGACAGCCTAACAGTCCTCCTACGATATCGATGAGAGAATCCATGACCCCGACTTCGTGAAACCGGACCCGGCGCGGGTCGATTCCATGCACCCGGCCCTCTACAACCGCCAACCGATCGAATACCTGAAGAGATTGGGACTTTACGGAATCCGGCAATTGGCTCTGGCGCAAGAGCTGATGGATGTGTTTCAACGAAAGGGGAGCTTCCAACCCCTGCCGTATCCGGACGGTCACCTGGGTCGCTTGAAGCCCGGCACGGTGGACTTTTTCAATTTCCAGCCGATAGCCTGACACCTTAAGCCCTCGAAGGGCGCGACGGAGACGTGTAGGGGAAAGCCCGGCATCAATGAGAGCCCCCAGCAACATGTCTCCGCTAATCCCGGAAAAGCAATCACAGTGGAGATGCACGCTTCACCTCTGGATTCCCATTGCCAAGGAGTGGGGCGAGCCAAGATTGTCATGTGCCAAGATACAGGAGCGGCTTTCGTTCTCGCAAATACGGGAACTATCACCGCTAGGTGAGCGCTTGATCTTGAAACGCAGAAGCGTGGTGTCACATCGAGGTCTCGGGGAAACTCTCTCGCTCTCTCTGTTGGGGCTTGCTAAGCTGGATCGTGCTTGTCTCCAAATTCCTGCAGCCCGTCCTCTGCTTCGCACCATCGAGAAACGGGAAGGTTTGCTCTCGATTCTCTCGTGCGAGAATGCAGTGATGGAACCATCCCTGCGACTCATGAAAGAGGGGCAATATGGCGATGGATATTTCCGGAAAAGTGAACACCCTAGGGGATATGGCTTGTTCCAGCGCGTACCGCACGGGAGCTCCTGGGCGAGCTAGACAGGCAGGTCTAACAAGGGAGTTCCAGGTTCTTTAAGCTGTGGGTTGGGGCGGAATGGTATGGCGAATAATCTTGCCTTCCACCATGTACACCACAAGCTCGGCGATGTTGGTGGCATGGTCGGCAATCCGCTCAATGTATTTGGAGATGAACGAGAGCCGAATGGCGCGTGTGATGGTCTTGGGATTTTCGATCATAAATGAGAGCAGCTCCCGAAACAGTTGTTCCGTGAGGTTATCGACGAAATCGTCGTCGTCGATGACCTTGCGTGCGAGCGCGGCGTCGGCTTTCACAAAGGCATCCAGGGATTCTTTGACCATGACCCGGGCCCGTTCAGCCATATGGGGGATGTCGATATAGGGCTTGAGCTGGGGCTCCTCGTTCAGTTCGATCGCACGCTCGGAAATGTTTTCGGCCAAGTCGCTCATCCGTTCGAGCTCCGAAGAGATTTTCATGGCGGTCGTAAGAAATCGCAGGTCCCTGGCGGCTGGTTGGTACAGGGCAAGGCATTCCAGGCTCATTTCGTCGATTTCGACGTCCAAGGTATTGACCCTGCGGTCATTCTCAATGACTTGGCGGGCCAGGGCTTCATCACGCTCGATAAGAGCTTTAAGGGCATTGCGAATCTGATCTTCCACTAAGGCCCCCATCTCCAAAATTTTCCCCTTCACTTTGTTGAATTCTTCTTCAAAGTGGCGTTCCATATGCCTCATCCTTGCAGGGTGTCCCCCTACCCGAAGCGACCGGTAATGTAATCTTCCGTTCGCCGATCCGAGGGATTGGTGAAAATTTTCTTCGTATCGTCGTATTCAATAAGTTCTCCCATCAGGAAAAATCCCGTGACGTCCGACACGCGCGCGGCTTGCTGCATGTTATGCGTGACAATGACTACCGTAAGCTGTTCTTTCAAAGTATGCAATAACTCCTCGATCTTGGCGGTTGAGATGGGATCGAGCGCAGAACACGGTTCATCCATCAATAACACTTCAGGATTGACGGCCAGAGCGCGGGCAATGCACAGCCGTTGCTGCTGGCCACCGGAAAGCCCCAGTGCGCTTTGATGAAGGCGATCTTTGACTTCCTCCCACAATCCTGCGCCCTGCAGGCTCCGTTCCACAATTGCATCCAGCTCAGCCCGGCGGCGGATCCCCTGGAGTTGAGGTCCATAGGCCACATTTTGGTAGATGCTTTTGGGAAAAGGATTCACCTTTTGAAACACCATGCCCACGCGAGTCCGGAGATCGGTCACGTCCATGGAGGCGTCGTAAATGTCTTGTCCGTCCAGGCAGATCCTCCCCTTCAACCGGGTTCCCTCGATCAAGTCATTGAGTCGGTTCAGACATCGAAGCAAGGTGGATTTGCCACACCCGGAAGGACCGATGAAGGCTGTCACCTTTCTCGTTGGAATGGTCAACGTGATGTGAAAGAGGGCTTGTTTTTCCCCGTAATAAAAATCAACCTGCTCAATAGTGATCTTAGGTTTGCTGTCGAGTAGAGGATGAGGCATAGGAGGTTCCATGTCTTGGAGGTGCGCGAACGTAGTGTGCGGGTGCTGAGAAACGATGTCAACGCTAGACGGCATATCCACCTCCCTCGCAGTCGCCCCACTTGCGCCTGTGTTAAACCGCTGCCCCCTTCATTCGTTTTCGCATATAATTGCGAAGGGTAATGGCCGTCAAGTTGAGAGTGACCACGACCGTCACGAGAACAAGCGTCGTCACGTAGACCATAGGCTTTGCTGCTTCCACATTGGGTGATTGAAACCCCATATCGTAGATATGAAATCCCAAGTGCATGAACTTACGGTCGAGATGGAGAAACGGGAAATGGCTGTCGATTGGCAGGGACGGCGCCAACTTGACCACGCCTGTGAGCATCAGCGGTGCGACTTCTCCCGTGGCCCGAGCGACCGCTAAGATGAAACCGGTGAGAATCCCTGGCAGAGCGCAAGGCAAGATAACCCGCAAAATGCTTTCAAACTTCGTCGCACCAAGGGCGAGTGAGCCTTCTCGATACTCCTGGGGAACCGAGGCGAGCCCCTCCTCGGTGGCGACGATAACTACGGGAACGGTTAAGAGCGCCAAAGTGAGGGAAGCCCAGAGGATCCCCCCTGTTCCGAATGTAGGATTGGGCAAGGCCTCGGGGTACCAGAGTTGATCGATAGTACCACCCACCGTGTACACAAAGAATCCCAAGCCAAATACCCCGAACACAATCGATGGGATGCCGGCCAGATTGTTGACCGCAATGCGCACCATCCGGACAACCCAACCCTGATGGGCGTATTCCTTCAGATACACTGCCGCGATCACCCCAAACGGAACCGCGGCGATACTCATCATGAGGACCATCATGACCGTTCCCACAATAGCAGGAAAGATCCCACCTTCCGTGTTGGCTTCGCGGGGTTCCTCGCTGAGGAGGGCCCACACGTTGGCCAAATACATGAGACATTTCTCCATTACGTCCATCTCGTTTGGGCGTAGGGCTTTGATAATGAGTCCAATGGGAATGATCGTTTCTTGTCCGCTTGTGTCTTGCATCACCACGGCATAGTCATCAAGTTGATCCGTCAGGGCCTGAAGCTTGGCGACGTATTGCTGATAGATCTGTTCATAGTGAGCGATGTCCCGTTTGAGCGCTGCAATCTCGGGCGAGTCGCGTTCCCCTTTCAATTCATGAGCGCGAATCGCTAATCGAGCTTGCTCGATCTGATAGTTGAGATCCCCAATGAGGTCTTTCTCCACGTGCTGAATCTCTTCCTGTAAAGCGTTGGCGCGTTCGATCAGTTGCGGAAGAACCTGCCAACTCGCCTCCGTACCGCTGGCTACGATGCGGTCTCCCCGGAGGATGCGGGAGACTCGTCCATAGAAATTTCCCCATTCTCGCCGTTCGAGCATCACAGCATCTGGGGGCTTGGCGCGGGAGATAATGTCCTGTTCATCCACCCAGCGGAAATCCAACCCGTACAAATCCCGATTGCCGATCTTGATCAGGAGTCGGCCTTTCCCTTCAGGAAGTTCTGGTGATATGGAATGGGGGATGATTTCGCGCTCGTGGATTTCGCCGAGTACCGTGGTTCCGTCTTTCAACGTGAGTTCCACAAGATCTTTGGGCCAGAAAAATCCCAATCCGTTGATCATAATGAGGAAGAGCAGCCCAAAGACCATGAGTAAGGATGCAGCGACTCCTAGCCCGCAGATCCAGATGAACAAGGTTCCTGACGACAAAAGCTTCTTCATGTCTACGATCCCGCCGACTAGTATTGTGAATATTTCGCCCGCAGCCGTTGGCGCACCACCTCCGCCACGGTGTTAAGGGTGGTGGTAAACAGCAGCAGGAGTAAGGCGGACAAAAACAAGACGCGGTACAGTGTCCCTTCGTGCGGGGCTTCAGGCATCTCCACTGCAATGTTGGCAGACAACGTGCGAAAGCCGTTGAAGAGATTCATGTCCATCACGGGCGTGTTACCCGTGGCCATCAAGACGATCATGGTTTCGCCCACAGCCCGTCCCAATCCGATCATCAGGGCAGAAAAAATGCCAGGACTGGCGGAGACCAAAACCAACCGAACCAAGGTCTGCCAGGGAGTCGCCCCCAAGGCCAGTGACCCAGCGATCAGATGCCGGGGGACATTGGACAGTGACTCTTCCGCAATGCTGTAGATGGTGGGGATCACCGCAATTCCCATAGCAAACGCAATGACCAGCGCATTTCGTTGATCGTAGACCACGCCGAACATCTCTTGGAGCCATTGCTTGTAATTGCCTCCGTAGACGAGAACCTCAATTTCATGGTTCCAGGCCACACAGAGCCATGCGGATCCCGCCAGCACCAGAAAAAGCGCGGTGAGTTCCAGCCAGGATCCGGATGTTCTGGTCACCGAGGCAGGGAGTAACTGCCAGAACAGACAGGCTATGATCACGGAAAGAGGGAGAACGAGGAACATGGCCGATACAGCGGGAAAGATCTTTTCAAGCAAAGGGGCGAACCATAATCCCGCTAGAAATCCCAAGACCACGGTAGGCAGGGCCGCCATGAGTTCCACGACGGGCTTGATTACGGACCGCAAGGCAGGACTCATGAACATGGCGGTATATATCGCGCCGAGCAAGGCCAGCGGTGTGGCCAGTAACATCGCATAGAGGGTGCCCTTGAACGTACCGAAGATCAATGGCACCAAACCAAACTTGGGTTCGAAGGCATCGGAGCCGCTGGATGACT
>RFGT01000108.1 GCA_003696975.1 Nitrospirota bacterium
GGAAAAGACTATAGGGCTCTTTGCCAATACCCTCGCCATTCGGGTCGATTGTTCTTCGAAACTTTCATTTCAGGATCTGCTAAGGCAGGTTCGCCGGGTGGTATTGGAAGCGGTGGCATGCCAGGATGTGCCCTTTGAACGAGTGGTGGCCGCGCTTCAGCCTGAGCGGGCGTTGAGTCATAGTCCGGTGTTTCAAGTGATGATGGCATATCAGAACTTTGCCGGCATGGGGTTCACCAGGTTGGACGCCATTCCCGGACTGCAGATACGGCCAATTGAAGTTGACCAGGGAACCGCCAAGTTTGACTGGACGCTGTTCGTTGAAGACACCGGCCGAGGTCTGGCCGGCGTACTGGAGTACCGGACGGATTTGTTTGAAGAGGGGACGATTCGTCGCCTGCTGGGGCATTTTCACACGTTGCTGCAAGGCGTTGTGGCTAATCCCTGCCAATCGATAACCGCCTTGCCCCTGCTGGCGGAACACGAGCGGCGTCAGATGCTTGTGGAATGGAACGCCGCTCCTGAAGAGATTCCCCATCGGTGTCTGCATGAATGGTTCGAGGAGCAGGTCAGTCGAACACCTGAGACCGTCGCCGTGGTGTTTGGGGAACATGCGCTGAGCTATGCCGAGTTAAATCAGCGGGCGAATCAATTGGCCAGAATTCTTCGCCAACAGGGAGTGGGGCCCAAGGTCTTTGTCGGTATTCACCTGGAGCGATCCCTGGATATGGTCATTGCGCTCTGGGCTATCTTGAAAGCCGGTGGGGCCTATGTTCCCTTGGATCCGTCGCTTCCTCCCAAGCGTCTTCGATTTATGATTGAAGATGCCGATCTCACAGTGATCATCACTCAGAACAACCATGCCCATGCTCTTTCGCAGATCTTGGCCGCCACTCCTTCTGATGAAGGTGCCACCCGTCCGGCGAGCCCAACGCTTCTGATTCTTGAGCCAGAAGCCTATCGGATTGCGCAAGAAGGTATCGACAATCTCTCACATACCACGACGCTTGATGATCCGGCATATGTTCTCTATACCTCAGGTTCAACCGGACGTCCGAAGGGGGTCATGGTTCCCCATCGCGGTGTGGTGAATTATCTCCACTGGGCGATTCACGCCTATGAGTTAGACAAGGGACGGGGAACCCTGGTTCATTCTTCCCTCGGCTTCGATTTCACCATCACGAGCCTGTTGGCGCCTTTGCTCGTGGGGCAGACCGCAGTGCTCCTTCCTGAAGAGCAGACCATGGACCATCTTGTTCATGCGTTGGTGACCCAGCAGGACTGGAGCCTGCTTAAACTCACGCCCTCGCATCTGGAGCTTTTGCATCAGCTTCTTCCTGAACGGGATCTTGATGGTCACATCCGCACGCTGGTGATTGGAGGGGAGGCATTAAGAGGTGAGGCTGTATTGCCGTGGCGGCGACGACTGCCCCGTACCAAGATGTTTAATGAGTATGGCCCAACCGAAGCCTCGGTCGGATGCTGTGTATACCAACTGCCGGTTGGCGATCCACCACCTGGAATGCTTCCCATTGGCCGTCCCATCCCCAATGTCGAGTTGTATGTGCTGGATCGATTCGGCCAGCCAGTCCCTCCCGGGGTGCCGGGTGAACTCTACATTGGCGGAGCAGGATTGGCGATCGGCTATAACGGACAACCGGCGCTGACCCGCGAACGGTTTCTTCCTCATCCCTTTCGAAATGATTCTCGGGCGCGGGTGTATAAAACCGGTGATCGATGCCGATACCGGGCTGACGGGACGGTGGAATTCTTGGGCCGTCTCGATCGACAAGTGAAGCTTCGTGGGTTCCGAATAGAGCTGGAGGAAGTTGAGTCGCTTCTGGCGCGGCATCCTGCGGTTCAAGACGCCGCGGTTGTGCTCAAAGACGATCAACAACCTGCCATGTTAGTTGCCTATGTGGTGCTCCGGGCCTCTCTCGCAGAGAATCATCACAATCATCATCAGGGTATGCAAACTGCGCGGTTAACTCCTGGTGAACTCACCAACACGCTTCGTGATTTTCTACGGCAGTGGGTTCCAGAGCCGATGATTCCATCTGCCTTTGTGTGTATGGAGACCCTTCCACTTACGTCCCATGGCAAGATCAATTACCAAGCGCTTCCTGCGCCGACGGATTTATTGTCCCAGGAGACGCCGGTTTTTGTCCCACCCCGGGATGCCTTGGAGTGGCAGTTGGCAAAAATTTGGGAAGAGGTATTGGGGCGCAGCGCGCCCATTGGGGTGCACGAGAACTTCTTTGATGTAGGGGGGCATTCTCTCTTGGCCGTTCGAGTTTTTTCGCGGATCCAGCAGGTCTTGGGATACGATCTGCCCGTGGCGGTCTTGTTTCAAGCCCCCACGATTGAAAAATTAGCCGGTGTTCTCCGCCACCAAGGCTGGAAAGCTCCATGGACCTCCCTGGTGGCCATTCAGCCGAAAGGATCGAAACCGCCCTTCTTTTGTATTCATGAAGGAACCGGCGATATCCTGTGTTATCGCGAGTTGGCCCAGGCGTTAGGTCCGGATCAACCATTTTATGGACTGCAGCCGCCTGGTTTTGATGGGACCCCGCCTCTCACGAGTGTCGAAGAGCTTGCCTCTCACTATGTTCGGGAAATTCGAGCGCTCCAGCGCGAGGGACCGTATTTCTTGGGGGGCTGGTGCTTTGGGATCTATGTGGCCTTTGAAATGGCGCGGCAACTTGAGGCCATGGGCCAACACGTTGGGCTGCTCGTCTCTTTTGATACGTTTGGGACTGCTTTACAATCTTCCCAAAATCACTCTGCGTCTCATGTAAGTCTTTGGACCCGCCTTACTCGGCATGCGGCTCATCTCTGTACCCTTTCACTGCGTGACCAGTTGGTGTATGTGAGAACGCGGCTCACGGCGCGATGGCAGGGTGTGATGCGGGAGATGAAGAGGTGGGTGTGTCGATTCTGTTTTGCTTTGAAGAAACCCGTGCCGCAAAAGCTTCGCCGGTTTGCCATTGCGGAAGCACTCAAGATCGCGGAGAAGCAATATACGCCTCAGGGCTACCCTGGCCGGATGGTATTTTTTCTCTCCCGTGCGGAGTTAAATCCCTATCACGTATGGGGGAATTTGGTTCTGGGCGGGATTGAGGTCCATGACGTGCCGGGAGGACATCTCGACATGTTCAAGCCCCCGCATGTCTATGTCCTTGCGCGGAAATTGAAGGAATGTCTTGAACGCAGTGCGTAACTGATCATGCGTCTGCTCGGAGAAATTGCGCCACATCTTTGAATACGGTACAATGAATGCAGGAAAGACGATGGCTCGCATTGGACTCGCACAAACCTTTACCTACGAGGATTACCTTACCTTCCCTTGTGATCGGAATCGGTATGAATTGCTGGAAGGGGATCTCCTGGTGACCCCTGCTCCCTCTCCGCTTCACCAGCGCGTCTCCAAGCGGCTTCAACGTCAATTGGAAGCGTATTTTGAAACCAGAGCTCTTGGAGAAGTGTTTGCCGCACCTATTGATGTGATTCTCACGTCTCACGATGTGTTTCAACCGGATTTGGTGGTGGCCCGTCCCGATCAAATTTCTGATCGGGGAATTGAAGGGCCGCCTCTGTTGCTCGTAGAGATCCTTTCTCCCTCAACTCGAGATCAAGACCAGCGGCTCAAAGCTCGGCGTTACGGGAAACTAGGTGTGCCCCATTACTGGCTGGTAGATCCAGACCTTTTGCGGCTTGAGTGTTACCAAGAGGAAGCCGGCAGCTATCGGCTGGTGGCGGAAGGTGAAGGCTCGGTCAGCGTGGTGCATCCTGCGTTTCCCGGGCTGACCATCCATCTGGGCAACCTGACTGCATAAGCGCTGTTCCGCTTCATTCTCATTCATTTTTCACAAGGGTTCTGGCAATCTGGTCACCAGTCGAGGCATGCTGTACACTCCCGGGGGGTATTTACCCTCTCTGGAC
>RFGT01000109.1 GCA_003696975.1 Nitrospirota bacterium
GTTTTTACACATGATGATCATGTTGTGTAATAATCAGATTATTGTGGACGAAGAGTAGAGAACATCAGTTGCATGGATGAGTTTTTTGAGACCACTGGAAAGGATTTCTGATGAGCGAACGCCATTCAGCACCATCATCTTCATCTCAAGAACATGCCTCTCAGCAGCAGCACTTACTTCCGACAGTCAAGTATATCATTGCTATTAGCAGCGGGAAGGGAGGGGTGGGTAAATCCACGGTAGCGGCTAACCTCTCCGTGGCTTTGACGCAATTGGGCGCGAAAGTTGGGTTGCTCGATGCGGATATCTATGGTCCCAATATTCCAATGATGATGGGGGTTCACGCCGCCCCCGGGAAAGAGGGTGACAAGATCAAACCAGCCCAGGCCTATGGTGTGGAAGTTATGTCGATGGGATTTTTTGTCCCTGAGGATACCGCCGTGGTTTGGCGTGGGCCCATGGTTCATACGGCTATCCAACAATTTTTTCGTGATGTCTTGTGGGGTGATTTGGATTACCTACTCGTGGATCTCCCACCTGGTACGGGAGACGCTCAGTTAAGCCTATCGCAACTCATTCCTTTGACCGGGGCTGTTGCTGTGACCACCCCCCAGGAGGTGGCGCTGCACGACGTCCGGAAGGGGCTGATGATGTTCACAAAAGTCAATGTCCCCCTCTTGGGGATTATCGAAAATATGAGCTACTTTGTCTGCGGGCATTGTGGAACACGTACGGACATTTTTTCCCATGCCGGTGGAGAGCAGGCGGCGAAGAAGTTCAATATTCCCTTTCTCGGGCGTATTCCCATTGACCCCGCCATTCGCGAAGGGGGTGATTGCGGGGTTCCGATTGTGGTTGCCAATCCGTCCTCTCCCCAGACGCAAGCCTTCAAAGATGTAGCGGCGGCTCTCCAGGCGAGGGTGGCTGAGGTCTCAGCCGAGGAACAGGCTCAATCGCTCAGCCAAATGGTGAAGAAGATCAAGGAACCGATGGGGCTCACGTAAGAAGAGGAGTCCCTGTTGTCTCGTAGGAGAAAGAGATGGCTGAACTGGTCGCGCTTGCCACGATTCACGATATTCCCGAAGGCACGGGATATGTCGCAGAGGTTAAAGGCAAAAGTATTGCGCTGTTTAACGTCGATGGCACGATCTATGCGATCGACAATACCTGCATCCATCGAGGTGGCCCATTGGGGGAGGGCGATCTCGAAGGAGAGGTGGTCACGTGTCCCTGGCATGGCTGGGAGTACAACGTGAAGACCGGAATATCGGTAAACAACCCCTCAGCCAAGGTCGCAACCTATCCTGTTATCGTCGAGGGAGAGACGATCAAAGTCGAAGTGTAAGGACGACACTCTTCTTCCTCAGGGTTCCTTCCCTGCTCGGGCGGCCTTTCTAAGAGCGCCGGTCATTATTCTGGAAAGCATATGTCGTTTTTTCTTCTGGTGGTGCAGAAGAGGCTCTCGCTTGAGAGATCCTCTCCGAGTCTTGCATAATGCCTGACAAAGGAGCGGCAACGACAAGCTAAGGGATTCCCTCGCGCTGAAGTCTCTGAATCTGGAAGAAGACGGCAAGTGGACATTAGGCCGATAGCGTTGGAAAACGGGTTCTTCCATGCCCCTTAAGCGTGCGCTTCTTCTGGCTCCACTGCTTCTGACCTTGTTTCTGCTGCAGTCGTACTTTTGGGTGCCTACCTATGAGAAGCAATCTGTCGGGAATCCGGAGCGATTGGTCACCTATATCGAAGGATCCATCGGCGATGCCAAGATCCTCAATCCCATTCTGCATGCCGATACGGCTAGTGCCACTATTGTAAATCACGTGTTCGACGGGTTGCTGGATTTGGACGAGAATCTCAATCTCCGCGGGCGGTTGGCCACGCATTGGACCATTTCGGAGAAAGCCTATCTGCTGGTCAATCCGGACAATCGGTTTCCTGACGGGGTCGAGGTCACAGGAGAACGATTGCTGGCCAGGATTCGCCGGGCGCTCAAAGACGGTGTTCTGTCGGAGGCGGCGAGCAATATTCTCTCCATCGAGTTGCTTCCACCGGAACGTCAGACACATACCTTTTCACTTGACGAGAAGGCAGGAACGTCAGGCACGCGTGAGGTGGATGTCACGCTCACAATTCCCGAACGCCTGCGCTTTACGTTGCGCGAGGTGGATCAGGACTTTTTCAAGCGGCTGGTCCCCATCATTGGCGATCGCTATCTCCTGCATTTCCCTTACGAACGGTACATGGAGTTCCCCGACGGCCTCACTTCTGAGCAAAAGACTCACCTACATGCCCGTGTGGCTGAATATCTCCCCGTCGCTGAACATAATCCGGAAATTCTCTTCTTTCTCCGCAAAGGGGTGAAATTTCACGACGGTCATGAATTTGATGCCGGCGATGTGAAATTCACCTATGAAGCCATCATGAATCCCAAGAATCTCTCGCCCCGCACATCGGATTTCGAGCCGATCAAATATATCGATATACTCGATCCGTATACTGTACGGGTGGTTTACAAGCGGCTGTTTTCTCCGGCGATTAATGCTTGGACCATGGGAATCCTCCCTGAACATTTGCTAAACGACGAGGCGATGCAGCGAGAAATGGACAGGCGAGGGCTCTCGGAAGCGGCACGCGCCGCCTTTGGCATGCGAGATAGCGAGTTTAACCGTCATCCCATTGGTACAGGGCGATTTCGATTTATTGAATGGCACAGCGACGAATTTATCCACCTGGAGCGATTCGAGGACTACTGGGAAGGTCCGGCAGAGTTCAAACATTACTATATGCGGATCATTCCCGACTTGCTTACCCAAGAGGTCGAATTTCGCGCGGGAGCCGTGGACTATTATGGGGCGCAGCCCCATCAGGTCGCGCGGTACAAAAAAGATCCCCGCTATCAATCGTTCTCGACCCTCGGGTTTGGCTATACCTATATCGGCTACAATAACCGACGGCCCCTGTTTGCGGATCCCGAGGTACGCCGCGCATTGGGGATGGCCATCAACGTCGACGAGATTATTACGTATTTACTGTATGGTGAAGGAGAGCGGATTACCGGGCCGTACCCCAAAAACACGCCGTGGTACGATCATTCCGTGCAACCACTGCCGTATGATCCCGCAGGTGCACGCCGGTTGCTGGAAGAGCGCGGATGGACACTCAATGCCGATGGGTGGCTGGAAAAAGATGGCAAAATTTTTGAGTTCAATCTGATTACGAACAACGGCAATCCGATCCGCAAAAATATTCTGACGATCGCCCAAAATGCGTGGAAAAAAATCGGCGTGAAGTGCAACACACAGCTATTCGAGTGGGCCGTGTTTTTGAAAGATTTCGTCAATACGGGTGAATTCGATGCGGTGGTGCTGGGATGGAGCATGGGCATCGACCCTGATCTCTATCAGATTTGGCATTCCAGCCAAGCCGGTCCGCAGCAGTTGAACTTCGTCGGTTATAACAATCCCAAGGCCGATGACTTGATTGTGCGAATTCGCCGGGAATACAACCGAGAAGTCCAACAGGCCTTAGCCCATCAACTCCACCGGCTGATTTATGAGGATCAGCCCTATACCTTTCTCTATGCACCATTAAGTACGGCCGTCCTCGATAAGAAAATCGTGCTTGTCTATCACGAGCCAGATGGAACCGAGCGCTATGAGAAAATTTATCCCACGAAAAGCGGCAACATTTATTTCCATTTCGGGCGGTGGCGAAAGTTGGCCTTTACGCCGGAGTTTTAATCAGAAGTGGAGGAGTATCAATCCCATCCCCCATCGGGTCTGAGACCTCGTAATAGGTCTGACAGCCGGTTGGGATAAAACAGGACAACAAGTATGTGGGCGTTCATTGGACGAAATCTCGTTTTGCGAATAGCTCTTCTCTTTGTTGTCTCCGTGCTCATTCACACGATCATTCACATTGCGCCCGGGGAGCCGAGTCAGGTCGATCCATCCAATCCTCGGATGAAACCCGAGGACATCGCCAAGATCCGAGCTGCATTCCATTTAGACGATCCGCTCTATTTACAATATGCTTATTGGCTCACGGACTTGCTCACGGGAGAGCTCAAGTCGTTCAAGGATAATCAACCGGTTCTAGGGAAGATTTGGCGCCGATTCCTGAATTCGCTCCCGCTTTTTGTGTGCACCACTTTGCTCGTATGGACATTGGCGTTTCCCGTGGGGATTCATGCTGCGGTCACGCGGGGCTCCATGTTCGATCGAACCAGCACGTTTCTGGCATATGCCATGATCTCCTTCCCTGGATTCGTTCTTGCGTACATTTTGATCTTGGAAATCGTGCAGTTTTTCGAAATTCCCGTGATCGGCTTGCGCACCTTTGGAATGGAGAGCGCCTCTTCGCTTTTCAAGTTTATGGATCGGATCTGGCATCTGGTACTTCCAGCGTTTGTTGGGGCGCTGGGCGGGATTGCGGTTCTGTCGCGGTATGTCCGGTCGCAAATGCTGGAGGTCGTCAATCAGGATTATATTCGTACGGCACGTGCCAAAGGTTTGGAGGAGGATACGGTGATTTATCGCCATGCGCTGCGCAATGCGCTTTTGCCGTTTATTACCATGTTCGGGCTTTTGCTCCCCGGATTGGTGGGGGGGTCCGTCATCTTTGAAACGATTTTTGCCTGGCCGGGCTTGGGGCGCTTGGGATTTGAGGCGATTCTCTCCCGAGATTTTCCTGTGATTTTGACCTTGAACGTCTTCGGAGCAGCGCTGACGCTTGTAGGAACATTCGTCTCCGACGTGCTGTATGCCGTGGCTGATCCACGGATACGGCTAGAGTAAGCCAGACGATGAGTGGAGCGAGGAGAGGTCCATGACGAGCACGCCTGTTCATACTGATGTTACTCTTTCAAGCGAAACGCTCGCTCCTCCGGAAACGCCATGGCAAGAATTTTGGCGCACGTTCAAAAAGGACAAGTTGGCGTTGGGAAGCACGGTCATTCTGATCGGACTGCTGATCGTCGGCCTCAGCGGAAAGATTTTCACGGAATGGATTGTGGTGTTCGATACGGAAGTGGTGCGACTACCTGACAAGTTTAAGCCCCCGCTCTCAACCCCTTCGCAAGGGATTATCCCGGAGCAGGATTTGCCTGCGCTGGGTCTGTACCTGCTAGGGACGGATGAATTAGGACGGGACGTGTTTGCCCGAATGCTCCAGGGCTCATTCGTGTCGCTGTCCATTGGATTTGTGGCCGCGGGGCTTTCCATGATCATTGGAGTGATTCTGGGAGCACTTGCCGGCTTTTTCGGTACGGTCAAGATCTTTAAACTCGTCTCCGTGGATACGCTGATTATGCGTTTTACCGATGTGATGTTGTGCATTCCCACATTTTTTTTGATCCTCACGGTTGTCGCGCTGCTTCCGCCCAGCATTTACAACATCATGATTGTGATTGGGTTGACGAGCTGGATGGGAAATTGCCGATTAGTGCGCGCGGAAATTTTGGCCCTGCGGGAGCAGGACTTTGTTCAAGCAGGAAAAGCGCTGGGACTCCCCGAACACCGCATCATTTTTCGGCATTTGGTGCCCAACGCCATGTCTCCAGTGTTGGTTTCCACGACGATTGGGGTGGCCACTGCGATCTTGACGGAGTCGGCTTTAAGCTTTTTAGGGTTTGGCGCCCAACCTCCCCATGCGACCTGGGGCAATATCTTGTCGGACGGAAAGGGGTTCATCTTTGATGCGCCATGGCTTGTGATGATTCCCGGCACGGCCATTTTTGTCGTGGTGTTGGCCTTCAATCTCGTAGGAGAAGGACTGCGAGAAGCACTCAATCCTAAGCTCCGAAGGCGGTGACGCATGAACAGCCGGCAGGGGACCCTCTTGGAAGTTGCGCATTTGACCACCTCATTTTTTACCGATCGCGGCGAGATCCGGGCGGTAGAGGATGTGAGCTTCACCATCCAGTTCGGCCAGACCTTGGCCTTGGTCGGCGAATCCGGATGCGGAAAATCCGTTACGGCCTTGTCCATTCTACGACTACTGGATTTTCCCGGCCGAGTTGTGGCAGGCAAGGTGCTGTTTAAAGGCCGCGATCTCTTGACGCTCTCCGATCAAGAGATACGGGCCGTCCGCGGTAAGGAAATCGGCATGGTGTTTCAAGAACCTATGACCTCGTTGAATCCCGTTCTGACCATCGGAGATCAGATTGGGGAGGTCTTGCAGATTCACACCGATCTCACCCGTGCCCAGATTCGCCAGGAGGTGTTGCGATTGTTGGAACGGGTTCATATCCCTTCTCCCGAAAAACGTATTGATCAATACCCCCATGAGCTGTCCGGAGGGATGAAACAGCGGGTGATGATCGCCATGGCCTTGGCCTGCAAACCCGATCTCTTGATCGCAGACGAGCCCACCACCGCGCTGGATGTCACCATCCAGGCACAAATTCTGGAGTTGTTAAAAGAGCTGCAGCAGGGGATGGGGATGGCCATTTTGCTCATCACGCATAATTTGGGTGTGGTCGCTCATTTTGCGCGCGACGTGATTGTGATGTATGCCAGCAAAATCGCGGAACGCGCCACCGTGGAGCAATTATTCGCCAATCCCGCACATCCGTATACGCGCGCTCTTCTTCGCTCATTGCCCAGGCCCGGCGTACGGCATGTCCGACTGGAATCCATCCCCGGAACGGTGCCCTCGCCGCTTCTCTATCCCAAAGGTTGTCATTTTTCCACGCGCTGCTCCGAGGTCTTGTCGTACTGTGCGGAGAAAGAGCCACCTATGATCGAAGTGGAACCTGGACATGAGGCTGCCTGCTGGCTGTTGGATTCCCATGCCACCGGCCCACGCGGATGAAGGTACAGGTAGGTGAATATCCGAAGAAGCGGCAGTGATGCATAGGCCGGGAGAGAAGATACACGAAGCGATGAGGATTCGTGTGAGAGCTATAAGGATTGTGTGTGACCGGGGATCGGCACGGGAAGAGGGAAGACCATGACCGAGCGATCAACCAATGGCCAGCCGCTTCTTGAGGTGCGCCGATTGAAAAAATATTTTCCCGTGCGCAGCGGCTTGTTTTCCCGAGTGTCCGCTTGGGTGAAAGCTGTGGATGATGTCTCGTTTATGATCCAAACCGGCGAGACCTTTGGCTTGGTAGGCGAGTCCGGCTGCGGCAAAACCACAGTGGGCCGGACCATTCTCCGCTTGATGGAACCCACAAGTGGGGAAGCCATTTTTGAGGGAGAGAACATTTTTCAGTTGGATGCCAAAACGCTCCGGACGAGGCGGCGCCGCATGCAAATCGTTTTCCAAGATCCGTATAGTTCCCTGAACCCGCGCATGACGGTCGGGTCGATCATTGGAGAGCCTCTCGTCGTCCATGGGTTGGCCAAAGGCCAAGAATTGACCGAACGGGTGTACCATTTGCTGCAACGGGTCGGGCTTAGACCTGAACATTACTCGCGCTATCCCCATGAATTTTCCGGCGGGCAGCGCCAGCGCATCGGCATTGCTCGGGCTCTGGCCCTCAACCCTAAGTTTATTGTCTGCGACGAGGCGGTGTCGGCGTTGGATGTGTCCATTCAAGCTCAGATCATCAATCTGCTCAAAGATCTGCAGGAGGAATATCACCTCTCCTATTTGTTTATTACCCATGATCTCAATTTGGTAGAGTACCTGGCGGATCATGTTGCGGTGATGTACCTAGGAAAGTTGGCGGAGGTTGCTCCCGTGGAGGCCTTGTTCACCGAGCCCAAACATCCCTATACACAAGCCTTGCTCTCCGCCAACCCGTTGCCGGATCCTAAAGCTACTCATGAACGCATCCTCTTGCCTGGAGATGTCCCCACCCCACTGAACCCGCCATCGGGATGTCGGTTTCATACGCGGTGCCCTCGAGTGATGGATCACTGCCGGACCACCGAACCTCCGCTTATTCACATCGGCAAGCCCGAAGACCGCCACACGGTCTGGTGCCATCTCTATGAAAACTGAGAGGTCTTTTGCAATCTCACCTCCCGCCGCATCGAGTGGCGTTGAGACCAAGAAAACAAGCAGAAAGATCTCATTCTTGATATAATCCCCTGGGAGAGTGAAGGATGAGCAATGATGAAATTCACGTTTAGTAACCACTTGAATGGAGGGAGATACGCCATGACACGCACGACGACACTAGGATGGATTCTTGCGGCATTGGTGGTGGGAGCGGGTGGAGCCATGGGCACGGCCTTGGCCAACGATGACTATGAAAGGCATGGCGCCTATACGCATGGCGGTATGAAGCATCACATGAAAACAGGACATGGGATGCATCACCATCACATCTTTTCTCCCCTGCAGATGAAAGAGGAATTGGGATTGAGTGACCAACAAATCGAGGCCTTGCGGGCTGTGGAATCGGACTATCGCAAGACTATGATCAAAATGGATGCAGACCTTCGCATCGCCTTTATTGACCTGAGTTCGGCATTGGATCAGAAAGATCCTAATCATCAAGCCGTTGAGGCGCAAGTGGACAAGGTTGCCGACTTGCAGGAGAAACTTATGATGTATCGGGTGGATGCCTTGTTCAAAATCAAGGAGATTCTGACACCCGAGCAGTACGAGAAATTCCGCGTTCGCTTGCGAGAGGAAATCGAACACATTGGACATGGCTTGAGTGCTTGGGTGCATGGCATGGGAGGGATGATGGGTCACAGAATGGGCTATGGCCACGGCAAAGGCCATCGGTACGGGCATGGGCATCGTCATGGATATGGCAAGAAGGGTCATTATGGTTGTGAATGTGGAAAGAGGAAACATGGCGATGAGCATGAAGGAGATGAAGAAGCCTACGAGAAGGATTAGGTTGTCGCTGCCTGTGAGCTAACTTGTTATCAATCGGGGCCTGCCGGACCCAGTTTTGGCAGGCCCGTAGTTTTTTGAGCCCCTTACCAGCAACCGGATTGGGTTCAAGGTGGAAATGATGAAGATGGGAGTTGATTCCGAATCTAGACTCTGGGATCAAATTTCACCATGAGCATGGTCGCAGGAGCAGCCATGTTGGATCAAACGCTCCGACAACAGATGAAAGCCCTGCTTGAACAGCAAGCCTATACCACGAGAGAACTCGCCGGACAAATGGGGATTACCGAGCGCCAAGTGGAAGACCATCTTTCGCATCTGGCGAAAACACTTGCCCATGATGACCGCAGGCGCCTGTGTCTCATTCCCCCGTCGTGCATGCATTGTGGATTTGTCTTCCGGCAGCGCAAGAAACTCACTCGCCCCAGTCGATGCCCGCACTGCCGCAGCGAACGGATTATCCCGCCGCGGTATGTGATCCAAGTTCCATAACACCTGACAGGTTTTGAAATGTGCCTAAGGCGTTAGAAGGCCATCAAGTAGGCTTTTGTGGGTGTTCCCACACCCACTTACAGTTCGGTCAAACGCACATAAGCTTCATAACGTTCCTTGATCTGACGAACATATTTGACTGGTTCGGAACCTCGGCAATAGCCATGCCTGGCGTGGCGAGCATACTTGCGTTTGGATAAGAGCCGCATGGCGCGTTCGACGTGTCCGAACCAGCGGTTGGGATTGAGTCCAAGTTGCCGCGCCAGTCGCCGTGCATCCATCACGTGACCATGACCGACATTGTAGGCAGCCAGGGCCAGCCACATGCGATCTTTGATGGGGAGTTCCGGTTCGAAGCGATCTCGCACCCAATTGAGATATTTCACTCCCGCGTGAATGCCATCTTCTATAGACTCAATGGTGGGGAAGCCCAGGCCTTTGGCGGTTCGGGGGAGCACTTGCAGCAGTCCCACAGCGCCGGCCCAGGAGCGAGCTTTGGGGTTGAAGCGACTTTCTTGATACATCTGTGCCACAATTAAGCGCCAGTCGAATCCGTACAGGCGGGCATATTTTTGCACCAGGTCGTCATAAGGGGACAGTTGTCCCGTGCGTTTGGCGCGGAATTTCACATGGGTCCGGATAGTGCGTGGATTCTTGAAATATTTCTTAACGGTGAGATTGTAGAATGTTCCCCGATATTCTTTGTCGAAATAGGCGTTGATGGCTTGGAGGAGTTTGGGATTGGTGGCCCGTACAACCCAGCCGTGGGGTTTGGGATCCCCCAAGGGAAAAGCTGCCCGGATATCCTCGCGCCAGGTCAATTCGATATCGAGAAGATGACTGTCGGCCACGGTGAGATCATACTCGCCTGACGCCACCTTGGCGATGATTTCCTCGGTTTCCAGATCTTCGGGTGCCGCCTCGATTGTGACGGCGATACCTTGGTTGCGCAGAGCAGTCAGGGTTTGCCAGTAGGAACTGCTCCGGCGGACGACGACGGTGCGGCCGGCCAAGTCCTTGGGGCCTTGCAGACGTGCTTCGGGTTCACTCGCCCGCGTGACTACGATTTCGGAAGCCTGGAAATACGGACGCGAGAATGCCACGCCTTGGGCCATGCGTTCGGGCGTGATGGTCATTGAGGCGGCGATGACATCCCCTTTTCCTTCCAGGAGCCAGGGAATCAAATCGTCACGAGACGGGGGGACGATCATTTCAACCTGCAAATGGTGGCTCTTAGCAAAATGACGGGCTAGTTCGTATTCGAATCCCAAGAGTTCCCCGCGCCAGAGAAAATACGTGGCAGGGTTGTTTCGCGTCAGGACTCGGAGGACCCCGTGTTTCGCGATGCCGGGAAGATCGTCATGCGAAATGCGTGGGCGAAAGGCGGTCAGCTTTGCTTCGGTCAAAAAGGTGTTGACAGCTTCAAGGAGGTCAGGGTTGTCCGGTCTTATTCCCCATGCCACAGGTCGATCTTCCGTCAGGTCAAAGGCGACTTTGAGATCCGAGCGATAGGTGAGCACTGCCCGAAAGAGATTGCTGTCGGCGATGGTCAGGTCGTATTCATGTCGGGCCACGCGATCGAGAATTTGTTCGGTGTCGAGGTGTTCAGGGGCGTGTATGACCTGGATGCCAGGGTATCGCTGGCGTAAGGCCATAGCGGTTTCCCAAAATGACGAAGACCGGCGAATGACAATCGTTCTGCCCTGAAGGTCCTCCGGGGCGCTGAGCGTATCGTCCGACTGCCGGGTAATAAGCTGCTCTCGCACAACGGCGACGGGTACGGAAAAGGCGATGCGCTGTTTGCGCTGAGGTGTGACCGTGAAGTTGGCGGCGATGAGGTCTCCCCTTCCTTCAAGCAAAGCGGGAATGAGGTCTTCATGGCGCGCGACGGTGACCAGGGCAAGCCGAAGGCCGTGTGATTCGGCCAGCGTCTCCAGCAGGTTATCCTCAGTGTTGTCAGGAAAGCCTTGCCGAGGAAGATGCTCAAATGACGCATGGGGTGGCCTGAGCACGCGAAGATACCCGCGAGCCTTGAGGCGAGACAGATCCCCGGTTTCCACGTAGCGAGGCGCATCGGTCGCGAAGGTAGAGGAGTCCTCGACAGGCTTGGAAGAATGTGTGGGGTCGCTTCTCGTGTCACAGCCGGCCAGTGAGAGGCTGGCTATCACCGCCGCGCAGAAACCTAATAGAA